>URXG01000054.1 GCA_900551715.1 uncultured Blautia sp.
AGCTATGCTGTTCTGCTTTGTATACATAATACTGGAACGGACATGTCATAGGACGCAGTGCAAATACCTCTTTGTCTGTTTCTTCATCACCCAGAACAAACATGCCGTCTTTGTAATGATCCCAGTGTCCGGAGATCTTGTAAAGGTCGCTCTTGGCCATAAGAGGTGTTTTTGTTCTTACGTAACCACGTTTTGTCTCTTCATCCTCGATCCATCTCTGCAGTTCCTGCATCATGATGACACCGTTTGGCATGATCAGCGGAAGTCCCTGTCCGATTACATCAACTGTTGTGAAAATCTTCATTTCACGTCCAAGTTTGTTATGGTCACGTTTCTTTGCTTCTTCCATCTGAGCCAGATGCTCTTTCAGCTCATCTTTTGTAGCATAAGCAGTTCCATAGATACGTGTAAGCATTGCATTCTTTTCACTGCCTCTCCAGTAAGCGCTGGAAGAAGAAAGCAGTTTAAATGCTTTTACACCTTTTACGCTCATCAGATGTGGCCCTGCACAGAGGTCTGTCCAGTCTCCCTGAGAATAGAAGGAAATTTCGGAATCTTCCGGAAGATCCTCGATCAGTTCTACTTTATATGGTTCATTTTTTTCTTTAAAATATGCAATAGCATCTTCTCTGGATTTTGTGAAACGTTCGATCTTTGCACCTTTTTTGATGATCTTTTTCATTTCTTTTTCGATTGCATCCAGGTCTTCACGTGAAAATGGTTCATGATCGAAATCATAATAAAATCCTGTATCAATAGAAGGTCCGATGGCAACTTTTGCTTCCGGATACAGATTCTGTACTGCCTGCGCAAGTACATGAGATGCTGTATGGCGAAGAACAGCCAGACCTTTTTCATCTTTTGCAGTAAGAATGTTCAGCTCACAGTCCTTGTCCAGTACTGTACGAAGATCTACAACTTCTCCGTTTACTTCTCCTGCACATGCTGCACGAGCCAGTCCCTCGCTGATGTCATAAGCAATGTCGATTACGGATTTTACTTCAGAATATTCTTTTTTGGATCCGTCTTTTAATGTGATGATCATAATTTTGAACTCCTTTTATAATGAATAAAAAATTGTAAGTTTTCCACAGGGACGAATAAAAAACGTCCCTTACAATACATCTCTGCACCGTAAGGGACGATGTTACTCGCGGTTCCACCCTGCTTGCCAATTTCACACTTCTCTGTACAAAATCAGCCTCTCTTATAAGATGATAACGGAATCACCGGACCGGATTAGGGCCACTCAGAGATGGTCTTCCACTGCTTCCTGTTAAGATGCTTCCAGCTTATACATCTCTCTCTGGAACATTTCACAGCTTACTCTTCTCTTCAACGTATTGCTTTCTTTTATTCTGTTACACATTATAGTCGCAGGTTTTCTATTTGTCAACAACTATTTTCGCATTGGTAAGACCAATTATATCTGAGGTAAAAACCGCCACGTTTTATTTATTTGAAATATTCCACACCGGATTCAAAGATCTGGATATCCTGCTGTCCATAGATATTTACAGCCACACCGTCGCCACGACGTTCGCTGTGTGCCATCTTACCAAGGATACGTCCGTCCGGACTGGTAATACCCTCGATGTTCATATAAGAACCGTTTACATTCCATTCTTCCTCTGCACTCAATTCACCTGCCGGTGTTACATACTGGGTAGCCACCTGTCCGTTCTGGATCAGTTTCTGAAGCCATTCATCATTGGCAACAAAACGTCCCTCACCGTGGGAAGCCGGATTACAGTATACACCGCCAAGCTGTGCTTTCTGAAGCCATGGAGACTTGTTGCTGACAACTTTGGTGTAAACCATCTTGGAAATATGACGTCCAATGGTATTGAAAGTCAGTGTAGGAGAATCTTCTTTCTGTCCACAGATCTCCCCATATGGTACAAGACCAAGTTTGATGAGAGCCTGGAAACCATTACAGATACCAAGTGCCAGACCATCTCTCTCATTAATCAATTTCATAACTGCTTCTTTGATCTTTGCATTCTGGAATGCAGTTGCAAAGAATTTGGCAGATCCGTCCGGTTCATCACCTGCGGAAAATCCGCCTGGGAACATAATGATCTGAGCCTGGTCGATGGCTTTCTGGAAAAGTTCTACAGAATCATGGATATCTTCTGCTGTCAGGTTCTTGAATACTTTGACATCTACTTCTGCACCTGCACGTTCAAAAGCTCTGGTGCTGTCGTATTCACAGTTTGTTCCAGGGAATACCGGGATAAATACTCTCGGTTTTGCCACTTTGTTTTTGCATACATAGATATTTTCTGCCTGATAGAGATGATCTTTGGCAGGTTTCTCATTGGTTTCGCCGGAGACAGTCTTGAATACTTTTTCCAGAGTTCCTTTCCATGCTTCTACTGCCTCTACTTCTGTGATCACAGTATCTCCATAGGAGAATTTGCCGTCTTCTGTTACTTCACCGATCAATGTGTAGGTAATGGAAAGTTCACCCACTTTATCAGCTGGAACTTCCATGATGATATCACCAAATCCCGGTGCAAAGAAATCTCTTGGATCCAGGTTGTGCTCGATTTTTACACCAAGGGCATTACCGAATGCCATTTTGGAAACAGCTGCAGCAATACCATGGCGATCCAGTGCATAGGCAGAAACAACTTTGCCAGCCTGAATGTCACTGTGGAGTTTTTCGTACTGATCCATGATTCCTGCATAGTCTGGCAGATCGTACTGATCCTTCGGTACACGAAGCCATACCAGTCTGTTACCTGCTTTTTTCAGTTCCGGAGTAATAATATCCTGGATTTTTGCCACATCCACCGCGAAAGATACCAGTGTAGGCGGTACATCGATTTCATTAAATGTACCGGACATACTGTCTTTACCACCGATTGATGGAAGTCCGAAGCCCATCTGTGCAGCATAAGCACCCAGAAGTGCAGAGAATGGCTGACTCCATCTCTTTGGATCTTCAGTCATACGACGGAAGTATTCCTGGAATGTGAAACGGATCTTCTTATAATCACCACCGGTTGCCACGATTCTTGCCACAGACTCTGTCACTGCATAAGCAGCTCCGTGATATGGGCTCCAGGAAGAAAGATATGGGTCGAATCCATAGCTCATCATAGTTACGGTATCTGTTTTTCCGTTCTGAACCGGAACTTTGGCAACCATACTCTGTGTCTCAGTCAGCTGATACTGACCACCGTAAGGCATGAATACACTGCCGGCTCCGATAGAACCGTCAAACATTTCCACAAGGCCTTTCTGAGAGCATACATTCAGGTCTGCCAATGTCTCCAGCCATTTTGCTTTCACATCCGGTACATCCGGACGCTCTTCAAAAAGATTGCCTTCTTTATTTGGGATTTCTACTTCTACAGTTGTCTCCTGATGTGCACCGTTGGTATCCAGGAATGCTCTGGAGATGTTTACGATCTCTTTGCCTCTCCAGCTGAGAACAAGCCGTGGTTCTTCGGTAACAACAGCTACAGGAATAGCTTCCAGGTTCTCTTCGTTGGCATATCCAAGGAAAGTATCTACATCTTTCGGATCTACCACAACAGCCATACGTTCCTGTGATTCAGAAATAGCAATCTCTGTCCCGTCAAGTCCTGCGTATTTTTTTGGAACTTTATCAAGGTCTACACGAAGTCCGTCTGCCAGCTCACCAATGGCAACAGAAACGCCGCCTGCCCCAAAGTCGTTACATTTCTTGATGATGTGGCTGACTTCTTCACGTCTGAACATGCGCTGGATCTTGCGTTCTGTCGGTGCATTACCTTTCTGTACTTCTGCACCGCAGACTTCAATGGAAGCCTCTGTATGAACTTTGGAAGAACCGGTAGCACCGCCGATACCGTCACGTCCGGTACGTCCTCCCAGAAGAATGATGATATCTCCCGGATCAGAATTTTCACGAATAACTGCACGTCTGGGAGCAGCACCCATAACAGCACCAATCTCCATTCGTTTGGCAACATAGTCCGGATGATAAACTTCTTTTACATAGCCGGTAGCCAGACCAATCTGGTTGCCATAAGAACTGTATCCATGGGCAGCACTTCTTACCAGTTTTTTCTGAGGAAGTTTACCTTTGAGAGTTTCTTTTACAGAAACAGTAGGATCAGCAGCACCTGTGACACGCATTGCCTGATATACATAAGTACGTCCGGAAAGTGGATCACGAATGGCACCACCAAGACAGGTAGCTGCACCACCAAATGGCTCAATCTCTGTAGGATGGTTGTGTGTTTCATTCTTGAAGTTGATCAGCCATTCTTCTTCCTTGCCGTCTACGTCTACAGGTACTACAATACTGCAGGCATTAATCTCATCAGACTCTTCCTGATCTGCAAGTTTACCTTCGGATTTCAGTTTCTTCATTGCCATAAGAGCCAGATCCATCAGGCAGACAAATTTATCATCTCTGCCTTTGTAAAGGACTTCTCTGTCGGCAAGATATTTTTTGTAAGTATTTACGATAGGTTCTTTGTAATCTCCCTCATCGAACTTCACATCTGTAAGTTCTGTGGAAAATGTAGTATGACGGCAGTGATCAGACCAGTAAGTATCCAGTACGCGGATCTCTGTCATGGAAGGATCACGCTTTTCTTCGTTTCTGAAGTAGTTCTGGATATGCAGAAAATCCTTGAATGTCATAGCAAGATTCAGAGAATCATAAAGAGCGTTAAGATCAGCTTCTGCCATATCTTTAAATCCTTCAAAGATCTTTACGTCTTCCGGTTCCGGGAATACAGTTACCAGAGTCTCTGGTTTCTCCAGACCTGTTTCTCTGGAATCTACCGGGTTGATGCAGTGATGTTTGATGGCTTCAAACTCTTCATCTGTTACTTTTCCTTCTATTATATAAGTAGTTGCAGAACGAATGATCGGGCTGGCATCCCCATCCAGAAACTGTACGCACTGAACAGCAGAATCTGCTCTCTGATCAAACTGTCCCGGAAGGTATTCTACAGAAAAAATAAGGGAATCATCTGCTGCCTCAAATTTTTCCAGATAAAGATCATCTACTGGAGGCTCTGCAAACACAGTCCTGCATGCTTTTTCAAAAACTTCGTCGGAAATATTTTCTACATCATAGCGGATCAGTACTCTTACTGCTGTTACGGATTTGATTCCAAGATAACTGCTGATCTCATGCTTTAATTCTTTTGCCTGTACGGCATAGGCTGGTTTCTTTTCTACATAAACGCGTCTTACGTTACTCATAAAAAACAAACTCCTTTCCAGTATTTAATAGGTTCGTAACTGTTCAGTACCCTCACAGTTACATATGTTCTTAATCTGTTGTCTGTTTCCGTTACTTTATACAGTAACACTTGTTTCATTGTCGCTTTTATAGTATCATAGGAAATATCATTAGTAAAATTAATATATCTTATATTTTTTATTATCTATGCTTATTAATATTTTTTCTGTCTGCTACATACAGAAGATGTTACTGTTGGCAATAACCAGGAGGTCATTATGGATATCAGTCTGGAACTGTACAAAGTATTTTATTATGTTGCCACTACTCTGAGCTTCTCCGAGGCATCCCGGCAACTTTTTATTTCCCAGTCTGCGGTCAGCCAGTCTATCAAAACTCTTGAAAAACGTCTGAACCATACACTTTTTATCCGCAGCACCAAAAAAGTTCTCCTTACACCGGAAGGGGAGCTTCTTCTGCAACATGTCAAACCTGCTCTGGAAATGCTGGATGAAGGTGAGGCTCTCCTCTCCGGTGATACCATGCTGAAAGGACAGCTTCGTATCGGTGCCAGCGATACCATCTGCCGGTATTTTCTTATTGATTATTTTCAGAAATATCACCAGAACTATCCAGATGTGCGGATCAAGATCACCAACAGTACCTCCATCGGCTGTGTGGATCTTCTGGAAAAAGGACAGGTGGACCTGATTGTCTGCAACTTTCCCAACTCCCGGCTGGGAAATCACATGAATGTCCGTCCCCTGAAAGAATTCCGTGATGTTTTTGCGGCAGACCCGGAAAGTTTTCCTGTAAGGGACCAGATCTTTCAGCTGAAAGAACTTCTGAATTTTCCTATTCTTATGCTGTCTTCCAAAACTACTACCAGTGAATATCTCCACAGGACATTTACCTCCAGAGGACTGAAACTTCTGCCGGAAGTAGAACTGAACAGCAATGATCTTCTTATGGATCTGGCAGGAATCGGTCTGGGAGTTGCCTGCATCCCGGACTATATGCTGGAATCTCACAGAACCCTTGTCCCCATCCGGCTGGATACTCCACTGCCGCCCCGTCAGCTGGTGCTGGTACAGCATGATAACCTGCCTGTTTCCCAGGCCGGAGAACGATTCGTGGAAATGTTCTGAAAAAAGAAATAAAAGCTCCCTGGCAAGTCCTGCTTTTCAAAACCTGCCGGGAAGCTCTTATAGGATTACTCAGGCATTACTTCTACCGCTGCTTTAATATACTGATTATCAATCTCTGCGAAAGTACCACTGTCTGCCTTAGCTGCATAAGACACATCAATCGGCATCTTGCCAAGTACCGGAACTTTCAGTTCTGCTGCGATCTCATCGATATGGCTCTCACCAAATACCTTAATCTCAGTGCCGCAGTCCGGACATTTGACGAAGCTGTAGTTCTCTACAATACCAAGTACCGGGATCTTCATCATCTCAGCCATGTTATAAGCTTTGCGGACGATCATACGAACCAGATCCTGCGGAGAACTTACGATGACGATTCCATCAACAGGAAGTGACTGGAATACGGTCAGCGGTACATCACCTGTTCCTGGTGGCATATCTACAAAAAGATAGTCAATCTGATCCCAGACAACATCTGTCCAGAATTGTTTTACCATGTTGGCAAGAACCGGACCTCTCCAGATAACCGGAGTCTCTTCTGTAGGAAGAAGAAGGTTGATGGACATAACCTTGATACCGTTCTCTGTGACCATAGGATAAATACCATTGTCATCTGCCTGTGCTGCACCTTTCAATCCATACATCTTTGGAATGGAAGGTCCTGTGATATCTGCATCCAGGATACCTACTTTGAATCCTTTGGCTGCCATTGCATTAGCCAGAGAAGCGGTTACAAAGGACTTACCTACTCCACCTTTACCACTGACTACCCCTATTACATGTTTTACGTCAGAAAAAATATTCTGCTCTGCCTGAAAATTCTGCGGCTGGCTGTTTCCCTTGCTTGCACAGCCTTCACAACTGGATTTGTCGCAAGAGCTGTTACTACATTCTTTTGCCATTTTGCTACTCCTTTTTACTGTTATAAAAACAGTTATTCTTTATTTCATGAAGCGGTCGATTGCACGCTCAAGTTCCTTGATGGCATCCCGGTCTCCATGTTCTACTGCATCTACAATACAGTGTTCAATATGATCCTGGAGAATAATCTTGCCTGTGTTGTTAATGGCAGACTTCACAGCAGAAAGCTGGATCAGGACCTCCGAACAGTCTCTTCCATCCTCTACCATCCTCTTGATGGATTCCATATGACCGATTGCCCTGGAAAGCCGGTTCAGCACTGCCTTTGTCTGCGCGTGGCTGTGATGATGACCATGCCCTTCATGGGAATGCTCCACAACGGTGCCATCTTCCAGAACATGTACATGGGTTTCTTTTGTCTCACTCATGTCCCCTTGTGTCTCCTTTCTGCTGTTCCACGATCTCTCCACGGAACTGTATTGATCAGACTATCAGTAACTGTTCAGTACCCTCACAGTTACGACTATCATTAAATTATATCACATCTGTCAGATCTCTGTAAAGGAACATCTCTGTTTTATCTGGGATGTAAGAATATCAAAGATGATGGTTCCATCCGGAAGTACAGTTTTTTCGTAGGATACCTCTTTTCCCTTAAATTTCTCTTGTACATATTCTTCCGGATCCCGGATCTCCACCTCTTCCACAAAAACATCCCTCATCTGATTTCTGGGGCATTTGTTAAAAATCTCCCAGATCACTTCATATTCTTTCATAGGATACCTCCATTCTCAGATACTTTCTCACTTTATGGCGGCTTCGTTTCTGTCTGTTACAGTTCCAGCTGCCATCGGCCCTCAATATCCTCTGCAAATTCTGTTTCCACAGAACGCAATGCCTCTTTTTGTTCTACCGGCACTGCCCAGCATAGTCCACAGCTGGCGGATATCTCCCTTGGTACAGGAAGCAGTCTTCCCGGTACTGCATTTTCTTTGCAGAATCGCTCTACTGCAATGGCACCGCTGGTACTGTAAAAAGTCAAAATATACCGATCAATCTTCCGGATCATGGTTTCACTACTTTGCCGGCTTTGGAAAGAGTCTCTGCAATGTCATACATATTTGTAACTTCACCTACCTGAAGTTTCTCTGTAAGTCCATAATAATTCAGACATGTTCCGCAGGTTTTGATGGTAACGCCCTGTGCTTCCAGACTCTTAATGTCTTCCAGTGAATCTGAGCCTTCTGTTGTAAGCGTAGCTCCACCATTATAAAAAAGCATGGTCTCTGGCAGAGTTTCCATCTGGGTCACTGCAAAGATAAATCCTTTCATAAGGACCTTACCCAGTTCCTCGTTGCCTCTTCCCATGGTAGCTGTGTCTACTGCGATCACAAAATCACCTTTTACATCTGGAATGCAGGTTACTTTTTCCTGTACTTCTGCCGGTTTTCCCTGTCCGTCTGTGACTTTTAGTACAACCTGGAATTCTTTGTCTGATTTTTTCTCAGAAGTTACTGCTGCCCCTGCATGCTGTCCCATTCTGGTAAGATTCTGTACGGCTGTCTCATTGTCCACCAGTACTGTGATCTCTGCATTTCCCTGAATGCTGTCCAGAACTTTTTTGGTTTTGACTACAGGAATCGGACACTGCTCACCTCTTGCATCTACGGTATATTTCTGTTCACTCATAATAAATTCTCCTTTGCTGTTATAATCATAATCCAAATAAATTAACTGAATTTATTGTATCAGAGACAGAATTTTTTTTCAATGTCAGTTATATACTCATTTTTTTATTATTTTCTTTTGATAAAAAGATTTGACGAAGCAGCAAACTTTTTGTCGAAAGTAATTGAACTTCTTTCCAGAATAGAGTATCATAAATATAATTTCATTAAAAATAATTAAATGACCACAAGAAACAAAGGAGAGAAATCATGAAGCTTTTAAAGGACCGTATACTGAAAGATGGAATTGTAAAACCAGGAAATATTTTAAAGGTAGACAGTTTTTTGAATCATCAGATGGATATTACTCTCATCAACGAAATCGGCAAAGAATTTAAAAGACGTTTTGCTGACTGTCCTATCACCAAAATTCTTACCATCGAAGCATCCGGTATTGGAATCGCATGTATTGCTGCACAGTATTTTGATGTGCCTGTTATCTTCGCAAAAAAAGCACAGAGTCTGAACCTGGACGGTGAAATGTACTGTTCTAAAGTGGAATCCTTTACCCACAAAAAAGTTTATGACGTAATTTTATCCAAAAAATTCCTTGGACCGGAAGACCACGTACTTCTTATTGATGATTTCCTTGCCAACGGATGTGCCCTTCTGGGACTGATTAACATTGTCAAGGAATCCGGTGCTACTCTGGAGGGAGCCGGAATCGTCATCGAAAAAGGTTTCCAGAACGGTGGACAGAAAATCCGCGATATGGGTGTTCGTCTGGAATCCCTTGCTATTGTCGATTCCATGACTGATGATTCCCTGACTTTCCGGGAATAAATCCATTTCAACCAAAAAGCAGACTGATGATCAGCCTGCTTTTTTTAGTCCTGTAGTAGGTTTCGGTGTAGTTGTAACTGTAGCCTCCGGTGTGGGAGACGGTGTTTCTGTAGGTTCTGTTGTTGGTGTAACCGAAGGAGTCTCATCTGGTGTCTCAGTCACTGTCGGTGTCACCGTAGCCTCCGGTGTTTGGCTTGGTTCCGGTGCAGAAGTAGGCGTTGCTTCCGGCTCTACTTCTTTTTTTGTGTAATAACCACTGTCAATAAGAATCTCATAGTTGTCATTATCGATCATCTGTGGCTCACAGAGATAACTGCCAATGATCTTTGTTCCATTATCATACTGTTCGTAATCATTTACCTCTGGATCATCTTCTCCATGAAGATATACGTTGACCATTTCTTCACACTGATCTGCCAGTTCTTTTCTGTCTGCAAAAATACTGAAACTGATCCTGCCTTCTGCAATTTTTTTGACTGCTTCTGCTTTACATCCATATCCGCTGATCAGCGGCCAGCTTTCTGTTCCAGTTGCAATTCCGTTTTCTTCCAGTGCCTCCGTTACAGCAACCGCAGCATTGTCAAATCCGGTACAGATAATATCCGGTGTCTCTCCTTCCGGATATACCTCTGTAAGCAGTTCTTGAGCCCTTGCCTTTGCCTGTCCTGTACTCCAGCGGAGAATTCCTGTATCATCAAAAGAAATCTGTCCGGACTTGCATACCAGCGTTCCGTCATCCAGATAAGGCTGCAGAGTTTCCATAACACCATTATAAAGAAACAGTGCCTGTACATTATCCTGAGACCCCATAATAAATTCTATGGTTCTGAACTCTTTATCTTCTTTTACTTTATCCAGATCTTCTTTTTTGATGATCTCTTCTCCGATCATCTGGCCGATCTGTCTGCCACCATAAGTCACATAATATTTCACTGCATCGGTATCCATGATCAGCTCATCGTAGGAAAAAACAGGAATCTCCGCTTCTTTGACTGTGGAAAGCACATCTTTCAGTCCATACGTGTCCACTGGTGCTATCACCATGGCAGATACTTCCTGGGCAGTCATATCCTGAATCTGCGAAACCTGTCTGGACACATCATTATCTGCATAAAGGAGCACTGGCTCATATCCATCCTCTTCCAGTCTGGTCTTTAATTCGTCGCCGTCTGTTTCCCAGCTGGTTTCCTCCGGCAAAAGTACTGCGATCTTTTCTCTGTCTTCCTGAACTGCTTCTTTGCTGTCCTGGCTGTCTGTATCTTTTTCGGAGACTTCTTCTGTGGAAGAACTTTCCTTATTCTGTTTTTTGGAATCCTCTTTTTGGCTGTCAGAAGTTTCTTCTGTATCAGTGATACCGGAATCTTCCGGTATTGCCTCCCCGGTTCCTTCTTTTTCTGTCTGTGCACTCTCACTGGCCGCTTCTGTGGCTTTGTTATTGCCACAACCAGCGATCAGAGATGCTGTCAGCATAATTCCCAGCATTATTCCGGCTGTTCTTTTTTTCATGCTTCCATCCTTTCTGTCTGAATCGTCCTAAATTCCTTTATATTCTTTTGCCAGAGATTTCAGATAATCACGATATGCAGCGGCTGTTTTCTTCGGTTTCAGTATGTAGACATCTTTTCCCATGGAAGTCAGCCATCCAAAAAACTCTGGTCCGGCTATGGATGGCAAATTCACAGTCATATGATCTTCTTTTTCTTTGTATTCACCAAGTTTGCCAAAATAAGACTGCACATCCTTTTTTCTACTGGCTGAAAAATACAGTTTCATAGTTTTTTCCGTATCCCGGATTTCTTTCTTACTGTATCCATGGTAAACTTTTTCTTCTATGATCCTGGTCTGTACAGGTGTTTCTTTCTTTGGTTTTGCCGGAAGAGTTTTCTGATCTTTCCCAGCTTGTCCTCCAACAACATAATATCCGCCTGGGCGTCCCCTGTGATATTTTATGTCCAGTCCGAAAACTCTCAGTGCTTCCATATCATCGTAAATGCTTTTGCGCTCTGCAGGTATTTCATATTCTGCAAGACTATCCAGAATCTCCTGCATGGTCACAACATGGTTTTCATCTGTATTTTGCAGCATTTTTTCAAGAAGCAGTATTTTTATTTTTTGATTATGTGATCTTGCCATTTTATCCCCTCGTATTTCTGATATAGTTTCGCCCATTTGTGGCTTTATTATAACGTCACCCTGTTTCTGCTGCAAGCAGTTATTTCGTCATAGCGAAAGTCGTGAACCGCGATATTATTTCAGGAAACGCTGGCAGATATAGTCATTGGCTTCTTTTTCCTGACTGTCATCCAGCGGTTCCAGCTCTACCTGCTCTCCGTATTTTCTTCTCAGTGCCCTGAGGATCAGAAGATCTGCAAGCTGTGGATTCTTTGGAAGAAGAGGGCCATGAAGATAAGTGCCGATAACATTTTTGTAGGTAACTCCCTCATATCCGGTCTTTCCGTCATTTCCTGCTCCATAAAGGACCTTTCCAAGAGGTTTGTTCTCGTTAATACAGGTCCTGCCACCATGATTTTCAAATCCAACCACAGGCATCTCAAACAAATCACTCTGAAGGATAATATTACTGATCAGTCGTCCTTCTCCCTGTTCTGTATACATATCTACCAGTTCCAGACCTTTGATCATTCCCTGGTCTGTCTTATAATAATTGCCAAGAAGCTGATAACCTCCACAGATGGCGATCACAACTCCATTATCTTCTACATATGCCTTAAAATCTCCCTGGATTTCTTTCAGTTTCTCACAGACCAGCATCTGCTCTCTGTCAGAACCACCTCCAAGAAGTACAATATCCAGCCTGGAAAAATCAATCTTGTCATTAAACTCAAAGGCAATGGTCTCTGCCTCAATACCTCTCCACTGACACCGCTTCATAAGACACTGGATATTGCCTCTGTCACCGTAAAGATTCAGAAGATCCGGGTATAAATGTCCTATGGTTATTTTCATGACTGTTCTCCCTCCATCTTCTTGAGAATATTCCTGGTGCTAAAAAGTGCAGTATAATTAACCAGTACATAAAGGTTGCCTGTTCCCTCTTCGATCCGGCTGCGGATTGCCTTTTCCACATCAACTTCCAGAACAGACGGAATATCCACGTATTTCAGCCTCAGACGCATATCCTGACAACGGATACCGCTTACTGTGATAGAGGAAATACTTTCTTCCCGGAATCTGTCAAAATCCACATCCCACAGCCAGGAAATATCAATCCCATCCTGTGCATTGTCATTAATGGCAATCACTACATCCTTTGGGGTGGTATCCTGCATAACAGCGGAAATATTCTGGTTAAAACCGGCCGGGTTTTTGGCAAGGTTCAGAGTTACGCTGGTTCCTTTGATCCGAAACTGTTCCATACGTCCATTCTCCGGATTAAACTTCTTCAGCATGTCACTGAAATGACTGCCCTCAAATCCTGCTGACCGTACTCCCGCATAGGCAGCCAGAATATTATATACATTATAAAAGCCCTTATAATTGGCAGAAAGAAGTCTGTTCTCAACTCTGAAAGAAAGCTGATCTCCCACTTTTACATCGGTTGCATCGTAATCCGGTACCGGTCTCTGGAATCCACATTTCGGACACTTGTAGTCTCCCAGCTGACTGTAATGATAAAAACTGTACTGGAGTCTTTCGCCGCAGCGTTTGCAGAAGCGTCCTTCCCGAATCTCATTGGTATCATTCTTAACTACCGGGCGGCTGATGCCATAATAGACCGTAGGATGTCCGGTATCCATAGCAAGGTAAGCAGAAAGTGCGTCATCACCATTTACGATAAGTTTCAGCCCTGGTACTTTGCCTATCATTTCTTCCAGAATATTCATGGTAATATCAATCTCTCCATATCTGTCCAGCTGATCCCGGAACAGATTAGTCATTACCATATACTGGGGCATGATCTGTGGAAAAATATATTTTGTGGATGCCTCGTCTGCCTCAATACATGCGTAATCTGCATCAATATGACCGTTCAGTCCTGCTCCCAGAACGAAAGCAGCCACAACACCATTAAGCATGTTTGAACCGGTGTGGTTGCAGATGACTTTCTGTCCTTCTGCCTCCAGTGCAGCACAGAGCATGTTGTTGGTAGTAGTCTTACCGTTGGTTCCGCAGACAACGAAAATGTCTTTTCTGACTTCACCGGAAAGTTCTTTCAGAATTGGCGGGTATATCTTGAGAGCGATCTTGCCTGCCCAGGTAACGCCCTGTCTGCCCATTTTTTTGCAGATGTAGCCAGCAGCCTTTGCGGACCAGATCGCAGCGATTTTTCTTATGTTCATAATCTACGTCCTTTTTCTTTATTAGATATACGATATGTCGTATGTGAATAATTTTACGCTAAAAAACGAAAATTATCAACCTAATTGTTCTGTTCAGGAACCACACATAGGAGAATTTCCAGAATTTACGTCAGAATGCTGGGGAAAGATATAATGATTACATAGGGACGCTTGGAGATTAATATAGAACAACAAATCTCGCAAATAGTGCTGGCTTCCTGATTCGGTGCAATCTGGGATAAAAGAAGAACTCCAGGAGAAGGATTTCCATGAGTATCTTCTGGTGCTGCTCCCCTGAAACGTTTCGTCCAGGTTCTTAATTTTAGAACCCTAGAAACGATTCACCGGGAGTACAGCCAGAAGATGAATCACTGGAAATCACTAACACTGAAGTTCAGCTTTCATTCCCCGATCTACACCGGGAATTCTTTATTGAGATATTTTTAATATAACTCCTGTGCTTCCTTGATATATGTTCGTGAAATAGGAATCACATTATCTGCCAATATAAAACAATCCGACTTCATCCCCATGGTTTTTTTCATATTTACATAAAAACTCTGATGACACCGGAACAGATCTCCACCTTTCAACTGGTCTTCAAAATCACTGAGCTTTCCTCTGCACTGAACACGCTTCCCATCTTCCAGATGAAAATTCACTGTATGGAGACTGCTTGATATATATATAATGTCCTTTTGTTTCAATGTATAAATACGTGATCTATAACGGAAATAAACGATTTTTTCATCAGTTTCATTACTGGAATAATCCAGCATCTGAAAAATCTGCTGTATTTTTTTCTCTGTCACAGGCTTCAGTAAATACTGCATTGCAAAAAGATCAAATGCCTGCCTGTAGTAGGTTTCTTCCTTAGAAATCAATACTAATGGCACCTGTTTGTTAAACCGACGGATTTCTTCTGTAAGGTTTATTCCATTTCCATCTTTTTGGTCAATATCAATAAATATGATATCAAAGTTATTTCTGTTTTCACGTAAATCGGCAACAAGTAATTCTCCCTTCGTGTATTTTACAATTACTGCATCCGGAACTACCGTACATACATGTTCCTCCAATAGTAAGAAATCTCTGGTGTTTTCCCCACAGATTGCTACTGTTCTTTGTTTCATACATCCTCCCATCATATTTTAAATATTTTCTTTCATCCTTCCCAAAATCATTGTTGCTTATCTGTTATATTATCAAGTGGATTTATTATATCATAAACCCGAATTTATTTTTACCCCCCCCCCACTTTTTTTGAACTTTTTTATACAGTTTATGTCATTTTTACGAAATATGACGTGAAATATGATTAAAAGAAGCGATATTCTGTCATCCTAAAGAAAAACATAAAAAAAGAGATACCTTTTACGGTATCTCTCTAAAGCAATCAGATTATACTAACTCGATCAGTACTTCCATTGCAGCATCACCCTTACGTGGTCCAATCTTTACGATTCTGGTGTAACCACCGTTACGTCCAACGTATTTAGGTGCGATTTCTTCAAACATTTTCTTAACCATGTCAACGTCTTTGGTGTTTTTCTTCTTACCAGCACCCTGTGTAGGAACTTCTTTAACTGGATAGAAAACTTTCATCATCTGACGACGAGCATGCAGTCTGGACGGAGCGTCTTTGGTGATTTCTTTCTGTACTTCATCGTATACAGTCTGTTTCTTTCCGTCTACAACTTCTTTTACTCTCTTACCTTCAGCATCTTTACGAGCAACTTTTGCAGTTACTGTAACTGTCTCGAAGTTATCTTTTTCACGAACTGCCATTGCAATAAGACCTTCAGCGATCTTGCGAATTTCTTTTGCTTTAGCTTCAGTTGTAACAATTTTTCCGTTGTACAGAAGATTTGTCACCTGGTTTCTTAACAGAGCTTTTCTCTGATCAGAAGTTCTGCTTAATTTTCTATATTTTGCCATTTTATTTTCCTCCATCTGCGGGACATCAAAACACGCTTGTTCGGTCTTACTGCTCTGATGCTCAGGCATCCCCGCTACTAATTATATCATACAAAAAACAGGACCGCCTTCCTTACAGAGGATTATTCCTCTGTAGGCTGAAGCTGTAATCCAAGTTCTTTTAATTTTGCAAGTACCTCTTCCAGTGACTTACGACCAAGGTTACGAACCTTCATCATATCATCGGAAGTTCTGTTGCACAGTTCTTCAACTGTATTGATTCCGGCTCTCTTCAGGCAGTTGTAGGAACGAACAGAAAGTTCAAGTTCATCAATGCTCATTTCAAGAACCTTTTCTTTTTCATTGTCTTCTTTCTCGATCATAACCTCTGCTGTCTTGGCATTCTCGGAAAGATCAATGAACAGACTTAAATGCTCACTCAATACCTTGGCTGCAAGGCTGACTGCCTCATCAGGGTCAAGAGTACCGTTGGTATATACATCCAGTGTAAGCTTATCGAAATCTGTAACCTGACCTACACGTGTGTTCTGAACAATCATATTCACTCTGTCAACAGGTGTATAGATTGCATCTACAGCGATCACACCGATAGGCATATCCTCAGATTTACCTTTGTCTGCGCTTACATATCCACGTCCACGTGTAATAGTAAGTTCCATAGCCAGTCTGCAGTCCTTGCCACCATTCAGAGTTGCAATAACCTGATCCGGATTCATAATTTCGATATCCTGATCTGCCTGAATGTCAGCAGCAGTAACAACACCTTTGCCTTCGCATTCAATATAAGCGGTCTTAGGTTCGTTGTCAGAACTGTTGTTTTTGATTGCAAGACTTTTCAGATTCATAATGATCTCAGAAACGTCTTCTTTTACGCCCGGAATAGAGCTGAATTCATGAAGCACGCCATCGATCTTAACCTGGCTTACAGCTGCTCCCGGGAGGGATGACAGCATAATTCTTCTAAGAGAATTACCCAGGGTAGTACCATATCCTCTTTCCAGAGGTTCAACTACAAATCTGCCAAATTTTTTATCTTCGGATATTTCTGTAATTTCGATTTTTGGTTTATTAAAATCAAACACTATAAGGTTCCCTCCTTCTGGGTTAATAAACATTTGAGGGTTTTTACGAAAACTACGTCGGATTATTTAGAATACAGCTCGACGATAAGCATTTCGTCAACCGGAACATCAATAGCTTCTCTTCTTGGAAGTTCTTTTACAGTTCCGCTTAAAGCTTCCTGATTTACATCAAGCCATTCCGGAACAAGTCTTCCACCTGTTACTTCCAGAATTCCTTTGTATCTTTCAGAACCTTTGCATTTTTCTTTGATTTCTACTGTGTCACCAGCTTTTACAAGGTAAGACGGAATGTTTACACATTTTCCGTTTACCAGTACGTGTTTGTGGTCAACGATCTGACGAGCTTCACGTCTTGTTCTAGCAAATCCCATACGGAAGATTACGTTATCAAGTCTGGTTTCCAGCATGATCATAAGGTTTTCACCTGTCTGACCCGGCATTCTGTCAGCTTTGTTGTAGTAGTTGTGGAAAGGTTTTTCCAGAACTCCGTAGATGAATTTTGCTTTCTGT
>URXG01000055.1 GCA_900551715.1 uncultured Blautia sp.
AAGCAGACAAGGCTCCGATCATCTACTGTCTTGGTGTAACTGAACATTCCACAGGTACAGAGGGCGTTATGTCCATGTCCAACATGGCACTTCTGGTAGGTAAGCTGGGACGTGAAGGCTGTGGTGTGAATCCACTTCGTGGACAGAACAACGTGCAGGGTGCCTGCGATATGGGTGCACAGCCTACAGATTTCCCTGGATATCAGAAAGTCAAAGATCCGGCAGTTATCGCAAAATTCGAGAAAGCATGGAACACCAAACTGAATCCGAAAGTTGGTCTTCATGCAACAGATGTATTCCCGGCAGCTATCAGAGGCGATATCAAAGGTCTGTATATTTATGGTGAAGACCCGGTTGTTACTGACCCGGATACCCACCATATCATCAAAGCACTGGAAAGCCTTGAGTTCTTTGTAATCCAGGAATTGTTCATGACAGAAACAGCTGCATATGCAGATGTCATCCTTCCGGGTGTCAGCTATGCAGAAAAAGAAGGTACATTCAGCAATACAGAACGTCGTGTACAGCGTGTTCGTAAAGCAGTTACCATTCCTGGCAATGCAAGACTGGATACAGATATTATCATTGATCTGATGAACCGTATGGGATATCCGCAGCCTCATCTTACTTCTGCTGAGATCATGGATGAGATTGCTTCTGTAACTCCTTCCTTTGGAGGTATCAGCCATGCACGTCTGGACAGCGAAGAAGTAGGCGGCAGGGGACTTCAGTGGCCATGCCCGACCAAAGACCATCCTGGTACACCGATCATGCATGTAGGTAAGTTTGCAAGAGGACTTGGCTGGTTCTATCCGGCAGAATATATTCCTTCCGCAGAGCTTCCAGATGAAGAATATCCGATCATCCTGATGACAGGACGTATCCTGTACCATTACACAACAAGAGCAATGACAGGTAAGACACCTGAACTTATGGAGATTGAAGGCAAGTCCTTTATCGAAATGAATGAAGAAGATGCAAAAGCACTTGGAATTGCCAACGGAGATAAGGTTCGTGTAACATCCAGACGAGGACAGATTGAATCTACAGCTCGTGTGGGAACCAAAGTATCCAAAGGTGAATCCTGGATGCCATTCCACTTCCCGGATGGAAATGCAAACTGGCTGACCAATGCAGCTCTTGATAAATATGCAAGAATTCCGGAATACAAAGTTTGTGCGATTCGTATTGAAAAAGCCTGAATCACAGACATACAAAGAACAGTAATGTAAATTCCTCTTTAATATACGTGAATAAATAAAAGCAGAAGGTATTCTCAAAATCCTTATGGTATGAGAATGCCTTTTGCTTTTTTACTTTAAAAAGTTATAATACATGCTTCTTTCAGTTGTGGTATTTTGGCTAATATGTTAAAATAACAAAGGCATTAATTGCGAAAATCTGACAGAAATGTCAAGAATATTTATCCGGAAGGTAGATTCGGCTAAAGATAACAAAAAAACAGGAGGGAATCAATTGGAAAATCTTACAGTAGAAGAAGCACTTGAGCAGTTATTGTCCCATACAAAAGTAATCCAGGAGACAGAGACAGTATCGCTGCTTAAGTCTAAAGGAAGAATTCTTGCAGAAGACATAAAAGCGGAACTGGACAATCCGCCATTTGATCGTTCACCCATTGACGGCTATGCATGTAAAGCAGAAGATCTTGCCGGCGCATCCCTTTCCACACCGGTTTGTCTGAAAGTTACCAGAGAGGTTGATGCGGGAGATTACTCTGAGGAGACAGTAAAGAAAGGCGAGGCAGTAAGGATCATGACAGGAGCTGCCGTACCGGCAGGCTGTGACTGTTGTGTCCGTCAGGAAGATACAGATTACGGAGAAGATACCGTACAGATATACAAAGAACACAAGCAATGGGAGAATTATTGCTTCCGGGGAGATGATTTCAAAAAAGGTACCGTAATGCTACAAAAAGGTACCAGAATTGATTTTATTGAAACAGGAATCCTTGCCAGCATGGGAGTAGCAGAAGTTACAGTCAGAAGAAGACCCCGGGTTGCCATTCTTACCACAGGGGATGAAGTGATTGTACCAGGGAATCCTTTGAAACCAGGCAAGATTTATGACTGCAATCAGAGTCTTCTGGCAGCACGTATGATGGATTTTGGCGTGGAATTGTCAGTGGCAGACTGGGTACAGGATCGTCCTGAAAATATGGCAGAAAAGATCCGGGAGATTGCAGATTCTGTAGATATGATTATTACGACAGGTGCTGTTTCCGTAGGCAAGAAGGATATTATGCACGAATCAATTCGTATTCTGAATGCAGAGAGGGTCTTCTGGCATATCAAAATGAAGCCTGGAATGCCTACCTTATTCTCTGTGTATAAAAATACACCCATCATAAGTCTTTCCGGTAATCCTTTCGGCGCGGCAGTGACCGTAGACGTGCTGATTCGTCCCATGCTTCACAAGATGACAGGGGATCCGGTTCTGGCTGTTGTCAGAAAGAAATGCAGACTGAATAATGAATTTATGAAGAAAATCAAAGGCCGGAGATATGTAAGGGCCTTTACGGATGGGGAATCCGTCACGATTCCGTCCGGACTTCATTCCAATGGTGTCCTTTCTACCATGGCAGGATGTAACTGCCTGATTGAGATGGAGGAAGGCAAAGTAGGAACTCATACAGGAGAGATGGCAGAAGTCTTTCTGCTGTAAAGAGAATGTACAGGATGAACAGAACAAAGAATCAATTGATACTGGCTGTAAGTGGAGTAAAGAATTCCGGAAAGACAACATTGATCGCATCCCTTCTTCCGGAGCTTAAAAAGAGAGGTCTTCATATAGCAGTGATCAAACATGATGGACATGAATTTGATGCGGATATTCCAGGTACGGATACCTGGAAGTATGCACAGGCAGGAGCAGAAGGTACACTGGTATTTTCAGAGACCAAATATATGATGATCAAATATCTTCCTGCACCCTCACCGGAACAGCTTATTGAATATTTCCCGGAAGCAGATGTGATTTTACTGGAAGGATTCAAATATTCTTTTTTTCCAAAGATCGAGGTGATAAGGAAAGAGAATTCTTCTGTATCGGTATGCGACCCGAAATATCTTCTGGGAGTGGTTACGGATTGGGAGAGAGACAAGCTGCAAAATACATTTGGTGGAGGAAGGGCAGAACTACCGGAAAGAATTCCTTTTTTTGAACTGAATGTACCGGGAGTCCTGGCAGACTGGATCTGTGCGCGTAGATCAGAAAAAATAAGATAATCAGGAATTATTTATGAATATGGAATATAAAGGAGAAATAACTGGAATGACAGATGAAAACATGATGGAGAAGGTTGCAACGGAAGCACAGAAAAAAGAGCTCGGAGTGAAAGCTAAGGTTATTGTAACGGGCACAGAAGATTTTTTTGGACCAGGCCTGTTTCACCTTCTTCAGCATATTGATAAAACCGGATCCATTCATGCTGCATCCAAGGCAATGGGCATTTCTTATTCCAAGTGCTGGAAGCTTTTGAACAGAGCAGAGGAGCAGGCTGGTTTTCCATTCCTGCACCGCCAGAGTGGAGGACTTCATGGTGGGAATTCTGTCATCACTGAGGAGGGACGGAAATTCATGGAACACTATGAAGCCCTTCTGGAAGAACTGAAAGAAATGACACAGACGGCATTCCGAAAACATTTTTGGGAATATTTGTAAAAGACTTCTGCCACCAGAGATTATTTTGAACAAAAGACTTTCATACGATCTCTTCTTGCTGCACAGATAAGAGTCAGATCATATTGTGTGGCAAGCTCTATAGCCTCTGTAGTAGGAGAAGCCTTGCTGGAAAGAACCGGAATACCTGCGGTGATGGCTTTCATGACCATATCTGTGGGGATTCTTCCGCTGGAATAAACCATGCACTCGTGAAGGTCGATCTGGTTGCGGAGAGCATAGCCGATGACTTTATCCAGGGCATTATGTCTGCCGATATCCTCGCAGGAAAAAAGAATCTCATCCTTTCTGGCAAGAAGACAGCTGTGAGTAGCAAAAGTGATTCCATGAAGAAGGGTGCCTTCTGCAAAGGCATCTGCCATATGAAAGATCCATTCAGGCTTCCATTCTATGGGGGTGACAGGAATAGGTTCTTTTGCTGACACAAAATAATCATTAAGAATGTGATTGCCTGTACAGCAGCTGGGAGTAATCTCTACAAAATCAGATCTGGAAGCTGCATTATCTGCAGTTGCCTTCAGATGTACTTTGGCACGTTTGCCATATTCGCAGATATAGACACTTTCGATATCATCAGCAGAGTGAATGACCTGTTCTGTAAGAAGACGTCCCAGTACAAGCTCTGTAAGATACTGGGGAAGACAGATCAGTTTCATGGTGAGCTGATCATTAAGATACACATCGATGAGATGCTCATTCAGCACCTGTTCTTCTTTGTCAAGGATTTCCCCTTCGCGTCCGATATATAGATATTTCTGCATTTCAAGTAATGGCAGGTCGTGGTATTGTTCGTTAATATACATAATTTCTCCAATCTTAAAAAGAGTTTTTTTGTTTATATTCACAATGTGTTATGATAACAGTATAACAGAAATCAGAATGAAAAAGAAGATTATGAAAGAAAATTACAAAAAAGAAAATTATCCGTGTTACTGTAACTTGCGGCAGTAACAATTACTAAAAATGGAAGAAGGTTTATTTATGGGAAAAATAATGGCTGTAAATATCAGTGAACAGAAAGGTACTCAGAAAAAAAACATACACACTGCAAAGGTTATTGAAGACTGGGGTATTGAGAATGATGCGCATGCAGGCAAATGGCATCGTCAGGTCAGTCTTCTTTCCTACGAAAAAATAGAAGAATTCAAAGCAAAGGGAGCACCTATTGATGAGGGGGCATTTGGGGAGAATCTTATTGTGAGTGGCTATGATCTTAAGAATCTTCCGATTGGCACCAGATTTCAGTGCAATGATGTGGTTCTGGAACTGACACAGATTGGCAAGAAATGTCACAGTGGCTGCGAGATCTTCAAGATCATGGGTGACTGCATTATGCCAAGAGAGGGTGTTTTTACAAAAGTACTTCATGGGGGAACCATCACAGAAGGCGATGAAATCACCATTATAGAAAACGGAATGGAGAAATAGAAACAGATTATGAAAGACAGATACGGAAGAGAGATTGATTATCTTCGTATATCGATCACAGACAGATGTAACCTGCGCTGTGTTTACTGTATGCCGGAGGATGGAATTCATCAGATCTCTCATAAAGAAATCCTTACCTATGACGAAATCAAAAGGATCTGTCAGTGCGTGACAACACTTGGAATCCATAAAATAAAATTTACGGGAGGAGAGCCTTTGACTAGAAAGAACTGTTCAGAACTGGTAGCAATGGTAAAGGCACTTCCCGGTATCGAAAAGGTCACACTGACCACCAATGGGGTATTACTGAAAGATCAGCTGAAAGATCTGGCAGAGGCTGGCATTGACAATATCAATATCAGTCTGGATACCCTCAGCAAAACAGAGTTTCACAGGATCACAAGACGGGAAGGACTTTCCAGTGTACTGGAAGGCATAGAAGAAGTACTGAAATATCCACAGATTGGTCTGAAGATCAACTGTGTTCCTGTAATAGAAGATCCGGAGAACCTGGTGTCCATTGCAGGTCTTGCAAAAAAATACCCCATACATGTACGCTTTATTGAGATGATGCCCATAGGATTTGGGAAGGATTTTGCTTTTCGGGGAGAAGATGAGATCTGTTCCATCCTGGAAAGGGCTTATGGTATCATGATACCGGATGCCAACAGATATGGAAACGGTCCCTGTCATTATTACCAGATTCAGGGATTTCAGGGCAGGATCGGTTTTATCAGTGCCATGACCCACAAGTTCTGCAACCAGTGTAACAGAGTCCGTATGACAGCAGAGGGCTATCTGAAAGCCTGCCTCCAGTACCAGACAGGAATCAGCCTGAAAGAACTTATGAGAAGCGGATGTACAGATCAGGAGCTCACAGAAGCTATCCGTAAAGTAATCTGGGAGAAACCACAGAGTCATCATTTTACATCAGCAGCCATAGATCAGGATGAACTGAAACTGATGTCTCAGATTGGTGGTTGAAAGGGGTACATTTATGGACATGGCAGACACAGCAATGATCATTTTGGCAGGCGGTGCCAGCAGTCGCATGGGGCAGGACAAATGTGATCTTCGATTCAACGGGCTGACTTTTCTTGAAACCCAGATCCGGAAAGGACAGCAGTTGGAGATGCCAAAGATCTATGTTTCCGGCTATAAGGGAAAGGACTGCACCCAGGAGATCATTATGGACCGTATTCCAGGAAGAGGACCTCTTGGGGGACTGGAAGCCTGCCTCTGTAGAGCAAAAGAGCAGGGATTTTCCAGGTGCCTTGTATTGGGTGTGGACACGCCACTGATTCCAGTAGAAGAACTAAAGAGGTTAATGGCATTTTCTACAGAGAACACTGAGTTCCGGGCGATATTGCTCCGCCATAATGGCAAAGAAGAATCTCTGATAGCTGTATACGATACAGATCTCTGCCAGGATATTGAGGCTTTTCTGGATAGTGGCAGA
This sequence comes from uncultured Blautia sp., assembly GCA_900551715.1. Classification (GTDB taxonomy): domain Bacteria; phylum Bacillota; class Clostridia; order Lachnospirales; family Lachnospiraceae; genus Blautia_A. Next base: position 6,587 of record URXG01000055.1, read on the forward strand.
GGGTCGGTGTTCCGCTTCCTGGGTGAGATCGGCTATGGCATTTATGATACCCACGAAAAGGATATCTACTTTACCAACATCAACGATCCTAGGATTTATCAGGAGATCGAAGCGCAGTTTGAGGGAACAAAATAATAGAAATTGTATAGTTCAGGGGCATATCGTAGGATAGCCCCTTTTTCAGTATCAGTATTTGCAGAATTATCTTTTTTGTACGCATTTTTCTACAAGATTCAGTGCTGCATACAGCATCATGGCAATGACACATAAGATAATAATGGACATGAGTACAGTAGAGAGACGGAAGGTCTGGCTACTGTAAATGATAAGATATCCCAGTCCCTGTCTGGCACCGATAAATTCTCCAATGATCACTCCTACCAGGCAAAGACCAATATTTACTTTCATGACACTTAAGATCATAGGTACAGAAGACGGAAGAATGATCTTGGTCAGTTCATCTTTTTTGGTTCCGCCCAGAGTACGGATCAGTTTCAGCTTTTCAGGATCAGTTTCCCGGAAGCCGGTATAGAGATTGATCACTGTGCCAAAGATGGCAACAGAAATCCCGGCCACGATAATAGTCCGTACATTAGCACCCAGCCATACAATGAGAAGAGGAGCAAGGGCAGATTTAGGAAGACTGTTTAAGGTTACCAGATAAGGTTCCAGTACTTTAGAAAGCCTGGGGCAGATCCAGAGAAGCACTGCAGTACCAATTCCTGAGATTACCACCAGGGCAAAACTCAGAAGTGTTTCCATAAGGGTGACGCCAATATGAGTAAACAAAGACTGATCCCGGACCATTCTGCCAAAAGTTTCTGCAATTTCTGAAGGGCTGCTGAAAATGAAAGAATCAATCCAGCCACATCTGGCAGAGATTTCCCATAAAAACAGAAAGCCCAGGAACAAAAAAATCCTGGACAGAAAGATAATATATTTTTCATGTCGGATCTTTTGAAGATAGTTCTTCTGTGTGTTGGAAATTGGGGTCATAAAATTGAAGCTCCTTCCATATCAGATTAAAATAATATTTAAATTCCGGTGCACTGCGTGAGGCGAAAGGCGTTCTCTCTTTCAGAGAAAAGTGTACAGGAATGATCTTTGCCACAGTAGCAGGCCGACTGGTGAGAATAAGAATACGGTCTGCCATGCTGATAGCTTCTGAAATATCATGAGTTACCAGAACGGCCGGTTTATGTTCTTTTCGAAGAATGGTTCCGATATCATTGCTGACATTCAGGCGGGTCTGGTAATCCAGAGCAGAAAAAGGCTCATCCAGAAGGAGAAGTTCCGGTTTCAGAGCCAGGGTACGGATCAGGGCAGCGCGCTGACGCATTCCACCGGACAGCTGAGAAGGATAGGCGTCTCTGAATCGATCCAGTCCGTAAGTTTTTAACATTTCTTCTATATAAATCAGTTTTTCAGGACTTTTTTCCTTCCGGATTTCCAGTCCGAGAATAGCATTTTGGTAAATAGTTCGCCATTCCAGAAGATGATCCTTCTGAAGCATATATCCGATACGGGAATCCCCCTGAAAAGGTACAGATCTGTTTATAAAAATATGTCCTTCTTCTGGTTTTAATAATCCACAGATTAAATTTAAAAGGGTAGATTTACCACATCCGGAGGGGCCTACTACGGCAAGAAATTCATTTGGCATTAGTTCAAAGGATATATGAGAAAGAGCTGAAGTTTCACCGGATATGGTATGATAAGAGTAAGAAACATCCCGGATCCTGAGAAGGGGCTCCATAAAAACACCTCCATTATCTATATTTTAAGATATGCGAAAAGCTCTTCTTGTGCTATGATAGAAAGACAGCAGGATCAGAAAAGTGATCCTTACAGGAAAAGAGGGAAGTATTTGAACAGAATAAATTATCAGAAGGAGCTGGATAAGCTTCTGGAAACTATAAAAAAAGAAAACCGGGTACCGAGGCTTTTTCTCCACAGTTGCTGTGCACCCTGCAGCAGTTATGTGCTGGAATACCTTTCACAATTTTTTGAAATCACTGTATTTTTTTATAATCCCAATATTTCCCCAGAGGAAGAATACAGAAAAAGAGTCACAGAGATAAAAAGACTGGTCAGGGAAATGCCTTTTCAGCATCCGGTAGAAATCCTGGAGGGGAAATACGATCCGGAACGATTTTATGAGATGGCAAAAGGCCTGGAAAAGGTTCCGGAAGGTGGTGAACGGTGTTTCCGCTGCTACAGGCTTCGGATGGAAGAGGCCGCCATTCTGGCAAAAGAAGGCGGATATGACTATTTTACAACGACCCTGTCTATCAGCCCTCTGAAAAATGCCGGAAAGATCAATGAAATTGGAGAAAAATTATCCGAGATTTACGGAGTTTCCCATCTTCCATCGGATTTTAAGAAAAAAAACGGTTACAAACGTTCTATTGAGTTGTCTCATGAGTATCATCTGTACAGACAGAACTATTGTGGCTGTGTTTTTTCAAAACCCCTTTGATTTCTCACTGGAATGTGATAAACTAATAAATATTTTATGTGTCTGTACAAAAGAAGTTACATACACAACAAGGAGGAAGATAAATGGCACAGTTATGGGGCGGACGCTTCACAAAAGAAACAGACAAACTTGTCTATAATTTTAACGCGTCTATTTCATTTGACCAGAAATTTTATAAACAGGATATCCGGGGCAGTAAAGCCCATGTAAAAATGCTTGCCAAACAGGGCATTCTTACAGAAGAAGAGAGAGACCAGATCCTTTCCGGGCTGGATAGCATTCTTGCAGACGTAGAATCCGGCAAACTGGAGATTACATCAGAATACGAAGACATCCACAGCTTTGTAGAAGCCAATTTGATTGACCGTATCGGTGATCCGGGCAAGAAACTTCATACAGGAAGAAGCCGTAATGATCAGGTAGCCCTGGATATGAAGCTTTATGTCCGGGATGAGATCGAAGAGATTGATGAAGAACTTAAGAAACTTCTGGAGGCACTTCAGGAGATCATGGAGAACAACGTTCATACTTACATGCCTGGCTTTACTCATCTCCAGAAGGCACAGCCTGTAACACTGGCTCATCATGTAGGAGCTTATTTTGAGATGTTCCGCAGAGACAGAAGTCGTATGGCTGATATCCGCAAAAGAATGAACACCTGTCCCCTGGGAGCAGGTGCACTGGCAGGAACCACTTATCCTCTGGACAGATTCTATACAGCAGAGCTTCTGGGTTTTGACGAGCCTACTAGAAACAGCATGGACTCTGTTTCTGACAGAGACTATGTGATTGAGCTTCTTTCTGCAATGTCCACAGTAATGATGCATCTCAGCCGTTTCTGTGAGGAGATCATTCTCTGGAACTCCAATGAATATCGTTTTGTGGAGATCGATGATGCTTACAGCACAGGCAGCAGTATTATGCCACAGAAAAAGAATCCGGATATTGCAGAACTCGTAAGAGGAAAGGCAGGTCGTGTTTATGGTGCCCTGACTTCCATTCTTACCACCATGAAGGGGATTCCGCTGGCTTACAACAAAGACATGCAGGAGGATAAAGAGCTTACTTTTGACGCCATTGACACTGTAAAAGGCTGTATTGCTCTGTTTACGGGTATGGTTTCTACCATGGAATTCCGTAAAGATGTTATGGAAGCAAGTGCCAAGAATGGTTTTACCAATGCTACAGATGCGGCAGATTACCTTGTAAATCATGGTGTGCCTTTCAGAGATGCCCATGGTATTGTGGGCCGTCTGGTACTGACCTGTATTGATAAGGGAATCTCTCTGGATGAGCTTTCCCTTGCAGAGTATAAAGAGCTTTCACCTGTATTTGAAGAAGATATCTACCAAGCCATCAGCATGAAGACCTGTGTGGAAAAACGCGAGACATATGGGGCACCAGGTCCGAACGTTATGGAGCAGATCATTGCACAGAATCGAGAATATCTGAAAAATAATTAAAAAACCTCTTGCATTTTTGTGCAAAGTGTTATAGTATGTACAAGGAAGACAGATGTGTGCAATACAAAGACATATTTAAGAAATAAAAAGTGAGGAGATTGTTGTTATGAGTGAAAAACTGAGAGTCGGTATTCTGGGTGCTACAGGAATGGTTGGACAGAGATTTATTTCTCTTCTTGAGAACCATCCATGGTTTGAAGTAGTTACACTTGCTGCAAGTGCAAGAAGTGCAGGCAAGACCTATGAAGAAGCAGTAGGTGGCAGATGGAAAATGGACACTCCGATGCCGGAAGCTGTTAAAAAGATCGTTGTTATGAATGTAAACGAAGTAGAAAAGGTTGCTGCAACTGTTGATTTTGTATTTTCCGCAGTAGATATGTCCAAAGACGAGATCAAAGCAATTGAAGAAGAATACGCAAAGACTGAGACACCGGTTGTTTCCAACAACAGTGCACATCGCTGGACACCGGATGTTCCGATGGTAGTACCGGAAATCAACCCGGAACATTTTGATGTTATCAAATATCAGCAGAAACGTCTGGGAACAACCAGAGGATTCATTGCTGTTAAGCCAAACTGCTCTATCCAGAGTTATGCACCGGTACTTACAGCATGGAAAGAATTTGAACCATATGAAGTAGTTGCTACTACATATCAAGCAATCTCCGGAGCTGGTAAGACCTTCAAAGACTGGTCGGAAATGGAACACAACATTATCCCATATATCGGTGGAGAGGAAGAAAAGAGTGAAAAAGAACCTCTGAGACTGTGGGGCAAGATCGAAGACGGTGTGATCGTACCTGCTACAGAGCCGGTTATCACATGCCAGTGTATCCGAGTTCCTGTTCTTAACGGACATACAGCAGCTGTATTTGTTAAATTCCGCAAGAAACCTACCAAAGAACAGCTGATTGAAGCTCTCAGAAACTTCAGCGGTGTTCCTCAGGAACTGAATCTTCCAAGTGCACCGAAGCACTTCATTCAGTATCTGGAAGAAGACAACCGTCCGCAGGTTACAGAGGATGTAAACTACGAACATGGAATGGGTGTTTCCATCGGACGTCTTCGTGAAGACACTGTATACGATTTCAAATTCGTAGGGCTTTCCCATAATACTGTAAGAGGTGCTGCAGGTGGAGCTGTTCTCTGCGCAGAAACTCTGAAAGCAAAAGGATATATTACAAAGAAATAATAAGTATATAAAGCGTATTTACAGTACTCCCTGGTTTCGTTGCAGACCGGGGAGTTTTTTAATTCTGAAGAAAGAGTAGTTGCTGTGTTACTGTGAAGGTCGTGAACAGCAACAAAGAGCAAGGTTGCAGGCAGGATAGAAGATATGTTATACTATTTACATAGTTCTGAAAATATGAAGAGGGGATTAGATTGTGAAAGAAAAAATATATCTGACAAAACTGGCACCCAACTGTGGCTGTGCAGCCAAGGTGGGACCGGGGACTCTGGCAGGAGTTCTCTGTAAGTTGCCGAAGTTTCAGAACCCGGATCTTCTGGTAGGCACCGAAACATCTGATGATGCGGCAGTTTACCGGATTTCTGCTGAGCTTGCCATGATCCAGACGCTGGATTTTTTTACACCGGTGGCAGATGATCCCTATGATTTCGGGCAGATTGCTGCTGCCAATGCATTAAGTGATGTGTACGCAATGGGCGGAGAACCGAAGACAGCATTGAATATTGTAGCTTTTCCGAAGAACATGGATGTGGAAATTCTTGGTGAGATTCTGAAAGGCGGAGCTGACAAAGTCCTGGAGGCAGGGGCTGTATTGGCAGGAGGACATACCATTCAGGATGATACGCCCAAATACGGTTTAAGTGTTACCGGATTTGTTCACCCGGACAAATTCTGGAAGAATTACGGTGCAGAGACCGGCGATAAGCTGATCCTTACCAAGGCACTGGGCGTGGGGATTATCAATACCGCCATCAAGGCAGACATGGCATCAGAAAAAGCAAGAGAAGCAGTCCTGAAATCCATGAAAATATTGAACAAAGGTGCCAGAGACATTTTGCAGAAGCATACCGTTCATGCCTGTACAGATGTAACAGGATTCGGACTGGGTGGTCATGGTACCGAGATGGCAGAGGGAAGCCATAAGACCCTGGTAATTTATACAGAGCAGCTTCCTGTACTTCCAGATGTGGAAGAATATGCCTCCATGGGACTGATCCCGGCAGGCGCTTACCGTAACCGGGAGTTTGCCGGAAAATCCGGTTTCAGCAGTTCGGCAGTACTCTGGAGAGAAGATCTGGTTTTTGATCCCCAGACTTCCGGAGGGCTTCTTGCAGCAGTGCCGACAGAAGAAGCAGAGAGTATTGTCAGCCAACTGAAAGAAGCAGGGCTTCCAGGTGCTGTGATCGGAGAAGTTGCAGACAGGGAAGAAAAAGCTCTGATGCTTCAATGAGTAGTTTGTACTGAAAATATTGGTGTTATTTTTAAAAAAATATCGAAAAATACACAAATTTTCCTTAAAGCATTGAGAATATTTGTCAAAACTGATATAATACTCAATACAATATGTGGAGGGACATTGATTTATGGGGTTCAATGATCTCTCAGGGAAAAGGGAGGTATTTTTATGAATTACGAAGATGTACAGAAAGTCTCAAACGCAGCCAATGGCAAGATCACACTGTTAAACAGTAATTTTGGCAGGTATTTCATACGGGCTGTCATGGCAGGATTCTTTATCGTTGTTGCCATGATCTTTTCCAATGTAGTCGGAAATGTTTTCACCGGCGCAGAGGAGCCAGCATGGGGCAAGTTTCTTGGTGCTCTCGTATTTTCTATCGCTGTACTTCTGATCTCTCTGGTTGGTGGAGAGCTTTTTACAGGCAATAACCTGGTAATGGCTTTCGGCGTTTATGATAAGAGAGTCAGCTGGGGAGATGCAGGTAAGGTATGGATTGTCAGCTACATTGGCAACTTTGTAGGATGTGCAATTCTGGCTTTGATCTTTGTAGGAGCAGGTGCATCTGGTACAGCAGATTATTTTGCTGGTTTTATTGGCAATAAGCTTGCTATTCCGGCAGGACAGATGTTCTTCCGGGCAGTATTATGTAATTTCTTTGTATGTCTTGGGGTTCTTTGCGGTATCAAACTCAAAAGTGAAGCCGCAAAATTTCTGATGATCGTTATGTGTATCTCAGGATTTGTTATCAGTGGATTTGAGCACTGCATTGCCAACATGGGTATTTTTGTTGCTGCTGCATGCATGGTGCCTGGACTTTCCATTGGAGCAATGCTTAAGAGCATGTTGATCGTCACTTTGGGAAATATGGTAGGTGGTGCGATTCTGCTTGCATGGCCTCTCAGAAAGATGAGTGCAGATAAATAATGGGGAAATCCTTATACATAGCTGAGAAACCAAGTGTTGCTCAGGAATTTGCGAAAGCATTAAAAATTAACGGACAGAGAAAGGATGGCTATCTGGAATCAGAAGATTCTGTAGTGACCTGGTGTGTTGGGCACCTGGTCACTATGAGCTATCCTGAGAAATATGATATCAAGTACAAAAGGTGGAGTTTGGATACCCTGCCTTTTTTACCGCGTGAATTTAAGTATGAAGTGATTCCGGGGGTGCAGAAACAGTTTAACATTGTTAAGGGGCTTCTGAACCGTCCGGATGTAGAGACGATTTATGTGTGTACCGACTCCGGGCGTGAGGGAGAATATATCTACCGTCTGGTGGCACAGATGGCGGGTGTGAAAGATAAAGAGCAGCGTAGAGTATGGATCGATTCCCAGACAGAGGAAGAAATCCTTAGAGGAATCCGCGAGGCAAAAGAACTGTCAGTCTATGACAATCTGGCAGATTCTGCTTATTTGCGGGCGAAGGAAGATTATCTGATGGGAATCAATTTTTCCAGAGTCCTGACTTTGCGTTATGGCAACAATGTTTCTAATTACCTGAACAGTAAATATCAGGCAATCTCCGTAGGCAGAGTCATGACATGTGTGCTTGGAATGGTTGTGCGTCGCGAACGGGAGATTCGATCTTTTGTGAAAACCCCGTTTTACCGTGTCCTTTCCAGTATTGCACTGGAAGGAGAACACTTTGATGGAGAATGGAGAGCAGTAGAAGGAAGCAGATATTTCCAGTCGCCGTACCTTTATAAGGAGAATGGCTTCAAAGAAAAGAAACATGCCGAGGAACTGATTCGGATGTTGGAGTCGGAACAACCCTTGTCCTGCCGCGTAGAAAAGGTGGAACGCAAAAAAGAAAACAAAAATCCGCCACTTTTATTTAACCTGGCAGAGCTTCAGAATGTCTGCTCCAAACTGTTCAAGATCAGTCCGGACGAGACACTTCGTATTACACAGGAATTGTATGAGAAAAAACTGGTGACTTATCCCAGAACTGATGCCAGAGTGCTGTCGAGTGCGGTTGCAAAAGAAATTTATAAAAATATTTCAGGACTGCGTCGATATCTGATGATCGACAATGCAGCAGATGAGATTTTACAGATGGGTTCTTACAAAACAATCGCAAAAACCAGATATGTCAATGATAAACAGATTACAGATCATTATGCGATCATCCCGACAGGTCAGGGATTAAATGTTCTGAAAAGTCTTTCTCAGACATCCCAGAGAGTTTATGAGACGATCGTACGACGTTTCCTCTGTATTTTCTGTCCGCCGGCAGTTTATCAGAAAGTCAGTCTGGTGACAGAGATGCAGAAAGAAAAGTTCTTTTCCGGTTTCAAGGTGCTGCAGGAAGAAGGATACCTGAAATATGCGACGAATTCTTTTGCCAGAAAATCAGCAGCAGACAGATCACAGGAGTCCGGCAAAGAAGACAGTGAGGAGGCATCCTGTGACGTGCAGCTTTTGAATGCGTTGCAGCGACTGAAAAAGAATGATATACTGACCGTAGATGCTCTGAACATTAAAGAGGGAGAAACGTCTCCGCCGAAACGGTATAATTCAGGTTCTATGATTCTGGCAATGGAAAATGCAGGGCAGCTGATCGAAGATGAGGAACTGAGAGCACAGATCAAGGGAAGCGGAATCGGAACCAGTGCAACAAGGGCAGAGATTCTTAAGAAACTTGTTTCTATCAAATACTTGTCGTTAAATAAAAAGACACAGGTAATCACACCAACGCTTCTTGGAGAGATGATATTTGATGTTGTAAACTGTTCGATTCGTCAGCTTCTGAATCCTGAACTGACAGCAAGCTGGGAAAAGGGCCTTACATATGTGGCAGAGGGAAGTATTACTTCACAGGAGTACATGGACAAACTGGAACATTTTGTGCGTGTGCGTACCGCTCAGGTGGAACAGAGTAATTATCAGTATGCACTGCGGCAGTTTTTTGATGCAGCCGCTGCGAATTATAAATCGAAGCCAATGGCTTCCAGACGAGGAGGAAAATCATAATCATGTTAAAAGATTTTACAGTTGCAAATCTTCTGGATTTGAATGAAACAATAGCTGCAGAGTTGTTTGAAGGAAAGACATATCCGTGGGAAGTTCTCCCGGAAATCAGTGATTTTATTATGAAACTTGGTCCGACACTCAATCCGTCTGAGTATGAGTGTAAGGATGGCAATGTATGGATCGCAAAATCTGCCAAAATAGCTCCAACTGCTTATATCAATGGGCCGGCTATTATCGGTAAGGATGCGGAAGTTCGCCATTGTGCATTTATCCGTGGAAATGTAATTGTGGGAGAAGGAGCAGTTGTCGGAAATTCCACAGAACTCAAAAATGCAGTCCTTTTTAATAAAGTACAGGTTCCGCATTATAACTATGTAGGAGATGCTGTCCTTGGATACAAATCCCACATGGGCGCAGGTTCTATCTGCTCCAACGTTAAATCAGACAAGAAACTGGTCGTTGTCAAAGATGGTGATGAGAAGATAGAGACAGGACTGAAGAAATTTGGTGCCATGCTTGGTGACCATGTAGAAGTTGGATGTGGCTCTGTGCTGAACCCTGGAACTGTGATCGGCAGAAATACGAATATATATCCGCTTTCACCGGTAAGAGGCTGCATTCCGGCAGACAGTATCTACAAAAACGCAGCCGAGATCATCAAAAAGAATTAAGGCCGGCCAAAACAGTCTTTAAAGAAAAAAGAGATTCCGGATGATCACAAGGATTGTGATATGTACGGGATAGAATAAATAAAAGAAATACTTCGCGGCTTTTCCTCGGATAAAGCCGCGTTTTCCATTGTACATATTAATGGAAATAAAGGCAAAACAGGCTTTCCATTCATAACTCAGCCAGCAGCTTCCAACGATCGCCTGGGATACTTTCTCATTTCGGAGAAGATACATCAGAACGAGAAAGATGAAACCACGCCATCCGTAATCTGCATGCAGCAGGATAGAGATACCGAGGAGAGCAAGCAGAGAGAAAAGCTGCATCCACGGTGTTTCCCAGAAGTATTCAAGAGCACAGAAGGCAAGATATCCAAGAAAGAGAGTAAAAAAAACATTCTGTTTATCAGCATAATGCCAGGTGTTTGCAAACATAAAATTCCACGGAATTTCGGAAATTAGCGCAAACAGCAGCAGATTCCGGCCATATTTTCTGCGGTCATGCGTATGAAGGAATCCTTCGACGATCAGGAAACAGAAAATAGGAAAAGCACATCGTCCGATATCGCGGACAATACGATAGAAAGTAATTCCTTTTCCATTGATATAAAAGAGCTCCGTGAGCGCCGGCGGATAGTGGCTGAGTATGATTGCACCTGTATGATCGATCAGCATGGCAATACAGGCAAGCAGTTTCAGCATGCTGCCACTTAGAATCTGAAAGCGTGCCGGAAAAATGCTTGGAGGGAGTTTGTCAGACATAGAATTTTCTCCTTGTTTTTTAATGAATTTTATCACATTTATACAAGAACGGCAATTATATGATATCTATATACAAAAGTTCGTATTTTTTGACATAAGTTTGACTGGACTAACAGGAGTGCTTTGTGAGAAA
>URXG01000056.1 GCA_900551715.1 uncultured Blautia sp.
GTAGCGTATTGTTTACAATCGCCAAAGCATACACAATGAAGCAGTAAGAAGTATCTGCAAGGACTTCAATTTCTCGATGTGTTTGAGTATATTTAAACATATTTTGAGTGGCAGAATTAATATGTCTTTTATCAGTGTATTTGATGTTATGGGGCCTAATATGATCGGTCCCTCCAGCTCTCATACTGCCGGTGCCGCACGCATTGGTTTTCTTGCTCAGAAAATGCTGAATGGGCCTTTATGCCGGGTAGATTTTACTCTTTACGGTTCTTTTGCCAGAACCTACAAAGGTCATGGTACAGACCGGGCTTTACTTGGTGGTATCATGGGATTCGGTACAGATGATATGCGCATTCGTAATTCTTTTAAAATTGCCCGGGAAAAAGGTCTGGAATTTCATTTTATTCCCAATGAAACGGAATCCGACGTGCACCCTAACACCGTAGATATCCACATGGTGAATTCCAGAGGACAGGAAATGACCGTACGTGGTGAATCTCTGGGAGGCGGTAAAGTCCGTATTGCCGAGATCAATCATGTACAGGTAGATTTCTCCGGTGAATACAGTGCAGTGATCGTTATCCATCAGGATAAGCCAGGGGTTGCCGCCTATATCACCAAATGCTTAAGTGATCGCAACGTAAACATCGCATTTATGCGCCTTTTCCGGGAATCTAAAGGAGAAATTGCCTACACAATTGTAGAATCTGACGGCAGACTTCCGGAAGACATCGGCGAAACTATACGTCTGAATAAAAATATTCACGACGTCATGATCGTTCAGATGTAAATGAAAGGAGAATTTGAATCATGGATTTTAAAAATGCAAAAGAACTTCTGGATCTGTGTGCCAAAGAACACCTTTCTATTTCTGAAGTCATGAAAACAAGAGAGATCCAGCTTGCTGAAACAACGGAAGATATTGTAGATACAAAAATGGACCGGGTATTTTCTATCATGAAAAAAGCAGCTTTCTCTCCCCTGGAAAATCCTGTAAAGTCTATGGGAGGTCTTATTGGCGGAGAATCTCAGAAACTGAACCGCCATCTTCTGTCAGGCAATGGGATGTGCGGTGAACTTCTGGAAAAAGCCATCACTTATGCAATGGCAACACTGGAAACCAATGCTTCTATGGGACTGATCGTTGCATCTCCTACAGCCGGTTCTGCTGGCATTGTTCCAGGACTTCTCCTGGCTCTTCAGAAAGTATATGATCTGACAGATGACCAGATCAAACAGGCTCTTTTTAATGCAGGTGCCATCGGTTATCTGGCTATGCGAAATGCCACTGTAGCTGGTGCTGTAGGAGGATGTCAGGCTGAAACCGGAATTGCCGCTGCCATGGCTGCTTCTGCCGCTGTGGAACTTATGGGAGGCACACCTTTGCAGTGTACTTATGCAGCATCTACTGTTCTTATGAACATGCTTGGACTTGTCTGTGACCCTGTAGGCGGCCTTGTAGAATATCCATGTCAGAACCGTAATGCCGCCGGTGTAGCCAACGCTCTGGTCGCTGCTGAAATGTCTCTGGCAGGTATTACACAGCTGATCCCACTGGATGAAATGATCGCCACTATGTATACTGTTGGCAAAAAACTTCCAGCTGAACTCAGGGAAACGGCTCTGGGTGGATGTGCTACTACCCCTTCTGCATGTGAGGCATGTCACATGTGTGGCTGATTTGTTTTACAGGAACTGGTCAAAACAATTTATTTATTATATAAAATAACGGGTATGTTTTCAGCTTTTCAAAAACTGAAAATCCATACCCGCTTTTTTACTGGCAATATTTTTTAGTGATCTTTCCTGTAAGTTTATGACAAATTATTTGCTTTCTTCAGTGGTATCTGTTGTTGTAGCACTGTCATTTTCTGTACTGTCTGACGCATCTTTGCTGTCATCTTTTGAAGACTCTTCTTTTGTATCCTCTGGTTTCTCCGGTGCACCGGAATTCATAACAACAACTACTGTTGCATTTCCGTCTGCATCCAGTGTAACTTTGATCACATCACCAACCTGGATATCACTGAAAGCAATGGACTCTGTTTTCATTTCAGGAGCCTGACCATCTTCTGGTTTCTCATCTCCTGCCGTTTTACTCTCATCATCTTTTGTATCTTCTGTATCTGTTGTCTCATCTGTACTGTCATCGGATTTTTCATCAGTGCTGTCTGCATCTGCGTCATCTTTACTGTCATCAGCTTTCTCATTGGAACTGTCTGCATCATCCTTGTTGTCATCGGCTTTCTCGTCTTTGGCATCTGCTGGTGCTTCCTCTGGTTTCTCCGGTGCTGCTTCTTTTTCGTAAGTAGTATCATCTGTTACTGTAATTGTCTGTGAATCCCCTGTCAGATCCAGCATGGAAGGAGCTTCTCCGTTATCATCTGCGGCATCCTTCTTGTCAGTCTCATCTGTACTGTCGTCAGTTTTTTCATCAGTGCTGTCCGCATCTGTGTCATCCTTACTGTCGTCAGCTTTCTCATCGGAACTATCTGCATCATCTTTGCTGCCATCAGTTTCTTCGTCTTTGGCATCTGAATCTGCATCCTTATTTTCATCTTCCGGTTTTTCGCCATCTCCAGTTTTCTGGTCTCCTCCTGGCTGCTGTCCTTCTTTTGGAGTTCCTACATCAATCGTAATGCTGTCCTCGCCAACCTCTGTTACCTCGCCATAAACTTCATCAGAAGCAGTCTCGTCTGTTGAAGTATCAGCTGTTTCAGTATCTTTTGTGTCTGCTGCTGCCTCAGTAGCAGTTGCTGTATCTTTTTCTGCTGCATAGGCTACATTCATAGAGGTAAGTGCAAGTGTCAGTCCAAGTACCATTGCTGCATATTTACGTTTCATTGTTGATCATATCCTTTCTTCTATCTTAACTTTTCTGTTGTCTTTTTGTATCTCTGTTGCTTACAGGTGATAATATAATGAAAAACTGTGTCACTTCTGTGACAGAAAAAAGGAGATAGTGTGAAACAACTTTAACCAAAACTTAAAGAAAAATCTCCTGTTGCAAAGACAGGAGACTCTCCGCCAGGACTTGCAAACAGCAGAGTCCTGATTCTTATTTTAGTTTCTTCTTAATGCCTCAATAGGGCTCAGCTTCGCAGCCTTCTTTGCAGGATAGATTCCGAAGAAAACACCTACTGCACAGGAAAATAAAGTAGCTGCCAGAATAACTGTCAGACTGATTCCCGGTGCAATAGTCATTCCCATGCTTCCACTCATAACACTGCAAATTCCATATGCTGCGATAATTCCCAGTATAATACCAATCAATCCTCCAAGAACTGTCAGGATTGCTGCCTCCGCAAGAAACTGCAACATAATAGAAGAAGTTTTGGCTCCAAGAGATTTGCGGATGCCGATTTCTCTGGTACGTTCTGTTACAGATACCAGCATAATGTTCATAACACCAATCCCCCCTACCAGAAGCGAAATTCCTGCAACAAAAGAAATAAATGCAGTCACCATACTTAACATCTGGTTCATAGACTGAAGTACATCCTGAAAACTCTGTACCTGGAAATAATCATCCCCGGCACACTGATGACGTTTTTCCAGAAGATGTACCACCTGGTCTGCCACAGCCTGAGAATCCAGAGATTTGTTTCCCTGTACAGTCAAAGAATAAAATTCATCTGTAATTCCAACCAGATCTTCCATGGAAGAATAAGGAACATTCACCGTAACAGGCATCCCATCATAAGTGTAACTTACAAAAGTTCCATTCTCTTTCTGGGTAGTCACACCGATGATGTGAAAACTTTTTGAAGAATCATAGCAAGTAATGTCCAGACTCATTCCAACCACATCATCAGTTCCAAAAAGCCGCTTTGCGTCAGAATCAGAAATCACGCAGACATTCTTGGATTCCTCAACCTCTTTTTCACCAAAATAACTACCATACTTCATATCAGAATTATTAAGCATTTTGGCATCAGGACCTTCTCCTGTAAGCATAATATTGAAATTCCCCTTACCTGTCACAGTCTCTCCGTCATAACTTTCGGAAACACTAACACCTTCTACTGTATCCAGTTCCCGGATAGCCTGCACATCATCTGCTGTAATATATTCTGACTCTGTCATGGCATCTGTACTGACATTAATGTACACCTGACCTCCACCAATGCCATCGATTTCACTGTTCATCTGGTTCTTGGTTCCCTCTCCAATAGAGACAATGGCAATCACCGATGCAATACCGATAATAATACCCAGCATGGTGAGGAAAGAACGTCCCTTGTTTGCCCGGATATTCTGGACTGCCATCTTTATGTATTCATATAATCCACTCATCAGGCACCTTCTTCTGCCGGAACATTCTCACCACTTTCTGATACAATGCTTCCATCTGTTCCATCCTGACCACCTACAGCCTCTGCCTGCATTCCTTCTTCCAGAGTTCCCAGATCACGAATCACCTGATCTCCTTCTGAAAGTCCCTCTGTGATTTCTACATAATCATCAGAACTGATACCTGTTATAATATCTTTTCTGGTAATTACACCATTATCCAGAACATAACAGAATGATCCGGTCTTTCCGATATTGACTACCTCAGAAGGAAGTATCACAACATTATCTGCCTCTTCTGCGTGAATAATCACCTTAGCATCAACTCCGATAAAAACATCCTCGTCAGGATTCATGATTCTGATGTCTGCTGCGATCAGAGAAGCTCCTTTTTCATTCTGTGTGGCAACATGACTGACTTTGGTTACCTTGCCTTCGTAAGTTTTGCCTGCAAGAGTAATATCTGCCGACTGCCCTTCCTGAACCTTGTCATAGTCATACTTGGAAATATTCACTGTAACATCTACTTTATCTGTATTCTGAAGAGTAAACAGTTCTGCTCCCAGCGCAGTAGTGGAACCTTCCACTACCGATACTTTGGTAATAACTCCGTTAAAATCAGCGGAAATACCTTTCTTTGCCGCATTTACCAGTTCTTTTGCCGACATCTGGTCAAGTTCTGCCAGATTGTTAGTAATCTCCATTTTTTCTTTTTCTTCTTTTGTAACAGCTCCCGGATCAGCCTCTGCAGTAGCCTGTTGTGTGGAAAGCTCTGACTGAAGTTCTGCCAGGTCGTTGCTTGCCTGTTCCAGTTTACTTTCCAGTGCAGTAGTATCTGCCGTCACTGTAGAAGTATCTGTAGTAGCCTGATCTGTTGTACTTATTCTGGTTCCATCTGACAGAAGATCCGCAGAAGCATTCGAAGAACTATCCGTATAATCGGACATTACAGGAGCTTCCGGTTTCTGGGATTTATAGTCATCATAAGCTGCTTTCGCTGCCTGGTATGCAATCTGTGCATCATTTCTTGCCTGATCCGCTTCACTTAATGCCTCTGCATTTTCATCACTCCGGTCTGCAGACCATGTCTGGAATGCCATCTGGTAAGCAGTTTCTGCCTGATTGTAAACTGTCTGTGCCTGATTGGCAGCGGAGCTTAACTGATTCAGCTGATTCTGATAAGCAGGAAGTGTTTCTTTCTGATATTTGGAAACAGCATCATTATATGCTTTCTGGATTGCCTTTTGCTGTGCTTCCTTAGCTTTTTGTGCAGTCTGCTGCTGTCTGGCCGCCTCTGCTGCCGCCTGAGCCTGTGCATTGGCATTTGCCTGAGAGATCTGGGCTTTCAGACTGGCTATGTAACTTTCCTGGGCTGCCACCTGCTGTTTCAGACTGGCTGCATTCCCTTTGGCATCCTGTTGTTTCTTAACTGCCTCATCTGATTTATTCACAGTATTTTTCATATCCAGTTCACCGGATTTCAGGTTCAGATCTGCTTTCTTTTCTTCTCTTTTCAGATCTTTCTGATCAAACTCTATCAGTTTGGTACCTGCTTTGACAATGTCACCTTCTTTAAAGTCCACGGAATCTACTTTTGCATTTACCGGAGAAAAATATGTCTTTTCTTCCTCACTGGCTACCGTTCCGCTGACTTCTACTGTCTGCTGTACATCGCCTCTGGAAGCCGCCACTACCTCTACCTGAGACAGCGTTTCTTCTCCCTGGTTCATGCCTGTATAGATTTTTACTCCACCGGCTGCCACTGCTACTGTCACAACCCCTATTATCAGTTTCTTCCTGGATTTCTTTTTTTTCATGCTATCTCCTTCTGGTCGAAATCAGGATTAATAGTATCGGATTCAATCTTTCCATCCATGATTCTTACGACCCTTCTTGCCTGAGCTGCAATTCCATTATCATGAGTGATCAGAATTACAGTCCTGCCTGTTTTATGCATTTTTTGGAGAATTTCAAGGATCTCCCTGCTGGATGCAGAATCCAGATTTCCTGTAGGTTCATCCGCCAGGATCACCGGAGGCTGTGCTGCAATAGCTCTTGCGATAGCCACCCTCTGCTGCTGCCCACCTGACATTTCGCTTGGTTTATGATTCATACGTTTCTCCAGACCTACCAGTTTCAAAGAATCTATTGCCAGCTGATGTCTGGTCTTGCGGTCAATCCCACGATAAATCAGTGGCAGTTCTACATTTTCAATGGCATTCAGATTAGCGATCAGGTTAAATCCCTGAAAGATAAATCCAATCTCTCTATTCCTTACTTCTGATAATTCATTGTCCGACATTTCAGACACATCTATTCCATTGAGATAATATCTTCCAGAAGTAGGCACATCCAGGCAGCCCAGCATGTTCATGAAAGTGGACTTACCTGAACCTGACTGTCCGATAATAGCCACCAGTTCTCCTTTTTTGATTTCCAGACTTACATGATCCAGCGCTCTTACTTCGTTTTCCCCCGGATTATAGATCTTACACAGATCTTCTACTTTAATCAGTGTTTCTTCCATTTAAAGATCCCTTCTTAATAATTTGTTTTATGCATCCAGAAGAAATGCTTTGTATGCTTTCTTTGCTTCATAAATATCTGCTTTGCTGGTTACTTCCCATGGTGCATGCATACTCAGCACAGCTACACCGCTGTCAATAACATTCATTCCATAAAGAGCAGCAATATAAGCGATGGTTCCACCACCACCTACATCTACTTTGCCAAGTTCTGCTGTCTGGAAAAATACCTGGTTGTCATCAAATACCTTGCGGACTTTTGCCACATATTCGGCATTGGCATCATTAGAACCGGATTTACCTCTGGCTCCGGTAAATTTATTTAGAACAATTCCTCTTCCCAGGTAAGCTGCATTCTTTTTCTCAAAACATTCTCCATAAGCAGGATCAAATCCGGCACTTACATCAGAAGACAGCATAAAGGAATTTTTCAGAGTTCTGCGAAGAGCAAGTTCGGAACCATATCCCATTCCTTCCAGAAGTTCTGCAACTGTATTTTCAAAAAATCTGGACTGCATACCGGTTGCACCTACGCTTCCAATCTCTTCTTTGTCTGTAAGAAGACAACAGCTGGTACGCTTCGGAGCTTCCATCTCCATCATAGCTGCAAAAGAGGTGTATGCGCAGACTCTGTCATCCTGTCCATAGGCTGCCACCATGCTTCTGTCCAGTCCACAGTCTCTGGCTTTACCGGCAGGTACGATTTCAAGCTCTGCAGAAAGAAAATCTTCTTCTTCCACATCATATTTTTCTTTCAGGATTCCCAGAACATTGGATTTTACTGCTTCTTTTTTCTTTTCATCAGACTCTTCCCTGAGAGGTCTGCTTCCTATGAGAATATCCAGGTTTTCTCCTTCAACCACTTCTGCTGCTTTTTTCTGCATCTGTTTACCTGCCAGATGAATCAGAAGATCGGTGATATATACAACCGGATCCCCCTCAGATTCACCTACAGATACTTTTACTACGGTACCATCTTTCTTTACGATCACTCCATGGATTGCAAGAGGAAGTGCAACCCACTGGTATTTCTTAACGCCACCATAATAATGAGTATCCAGATAAGCCAGATCTGTGTCCTCGTACAATGGATTCTGTTTTACATCAAGTCTTGGGGAATCAATGTGTGCTCCCAGAATATTCATACCTTTTTCTATTGGCTCCTGACCTATATGAAAAAGTGCCATGATCTTTTTCATTCCTACAGCATAAACTTTATCTCCGGTCTGGATCTTTTCGCCGGATTCCAGTTTCTTTTCCAGGGAAACATAACCCTTACTCTCCGCTTCCTTTACCAGTTCTTCTACACACTCACGTTCAGTCTTGGCTACATCCAGAAAATTTCTGTAATCCTTTGCCAGTTTTTCCAGATTTTTTTCATCGGCTTCTGTATAGGAAAGCCATGCATTCTTTCTCTCCATTTCTATCACCTCATGCTTCATAGTTTATGGGCTTTTGACCCTGACATCTTATTTTTCAATGTGTCTATTATAAGACAAACTTTTCCAAATATCTACAATCCCTGTCATTCTTAAGAAAAAATAAGGAAATCTTCACAATTTGATTTTTCTTTCGTAACTGTTCAGTACCCTCACAGTTACGAGTCAAAATGCATTCCTAATCACCTTCGGTGATGGCATTTTGCCTTGTATGTCTCGGGATTTTGGCAAAAAACATGCCAAAACACCTCGCGGGATACTACCTACTGAATAGTTACTTTCTTTCTATTATTGTATATTGTCCTCATTGAGAATTATTTTTATGCACGAAAATTGCCGTCCAGCCTGACGTTCTTGCCAGGTGGGCGGCAGTTTAGTGTTCTGTTTTTAGTTTTTATTTTTAGGGAAAGGAAAGAGTTCCGGTAACTCCTCCGGCATTGAAGAACTACCGGATATCTTAAAGGGGTTCTCCTTCAAGACAATTACATAATACAATATAAATGTGATGAGTTTTTGTCCTTTTTCTAATAAAATTATAAAATTTATAAAATAAACCTGAATTCTTGACACTGTATTTTTATAATGATACCATACTCTTGACCCCAACCTACTAAATAAGTATTTTTTATTCATTTATACAGGAGAAAGATTATGTCAAAAAAAGCCATTATTGCCATGAGTGGCGGTGTAGATTCCAGTGTAGCAGCCTACCTGATGGTACAGGAAGGCTATGACTGTGCAGGTGCCACACTGAAACTTTATGATAATCCACAGTGCAGTTTTCCAGGACATCGTGCCTGCTGTACCCCTTCTGATACGGAAGATGCCAGAAGTGTTGCAGCCAGACTGGGAATGCTTTACTATGTATTTCCCATGCACGACGAGTTCCGCCACAGTGTCATTGACAAATTCGCTGACACTTACCTTCATGGCGGTACTCCCAACCCCTGCATTGACTGCAACCGTTTTCTGAAATTCTCCGCACTTCTGGACAAAGCCAGAGAACTGGGATGTGAATATATTGCCAGCGGTCATTATGCAAGAAGAGAACAGGATCCTGAAACCGGACGTTTTCTTCTGAAAAAAGGTCTGGATGCTACTAAGGATCAGAGCTATGTGCTCTATGCCATGACCCAGGATCAGCTTGCACACACACTGTTCCCATTGGGTGGATATACTAAAAAAGAAATCCGCCACATTGCCCAGGAACAGGGATTTATTAACGCAGATAAACCAGACAGTCAGGACATCTGCTTTGTTCCAGATGGCGATTATGCTTCTTTTATTGAACAGTATACAGGACAATCCTCAGAACCTGGTGATTTTGTTGACAAAGATGGCAAGGTTCTGGGCAGACATAAAGGGCAGATCCACTACACCATCGGCCAGCGCCGGGGGCTGGGTATCTCTGCCCCTGAATCTCTTTATGTCTGTGGCAAATCCCTGGATTCCAACAAGGTTATCCTTGGTGGCAAACAGGATCTGATGAGTTCCTGCTGCTACATTAATGATATTAACCTGATTCCATGGGATCACCTAGATAAACCCTTTAAATGTAAAGTAAAGACACGCTACCGTCAGCCGGAACAGCCTGCTACTGTAGAACAGCTTGAGGAGGATCTCATCAAGATTACCTTTGATGAACCACAGAGAGCTGTCACTCCTGGCCAGGCTGCTGTCCTCTATGACGATGATATGGTTCTTGGAGGAGGAACCATCCTTCCGAAAGCTCTTGCCTCCACCAGAGAAGCCGCAGAACAGAGATAATTATCCTATCTGTACAATTACATGATATTCTTTTTTACCGGGGATCAGAGTAATCTGATTTCCGGTAATTTTCTGTCCCTCCACTTCCATCCAGAGTACACCTTTCTGTACTCCTTCCGGTTCTGCTATGGAAACCCATGGATTGTTGTGGCAGAAAATACCGGCGTTTTCTTTATATCCCGGTGGGTAAGAAGAAACTTCTCCCAGTTCCAGATGGTATCTGGTATAAGCAGGCTGCAAGATCATAATGCCATATTTCGTCTCCAGATGTTTTTGTACAGAATCCATTGCTTTCTCGGCCAGGCCTTCTTCCAGACCAATTCCGGCCATAACGCAGAACCCCTGTGGTTCAATATAGATCTGGCCCTCTTCACATTCTCTGGAGCCGACTTTTTCTGAATGTGCATCATAGGCTCTCAGGAACCATTCTCCATCCCATCCTGCTTCCAGTACTGTATCGTAAACTTTCTTTACCATTGCTTCAGCTTCCAGAGCTTCTGTTTTATGCCCTGTACGGCGACAGATCTCTTCATATTCTTTTCCATATTTTACGAACATTCCTGCATTCAAGTCGAACGCAGGTGAGACTTGGTGCGTGATTCTGGTCAGCGAAAGCTGACATATTCTTCTCAGAATCACTGCACATCCTCGCGGAGCGTTTATCTCAGTCGGAGATTGTACTCCCACTGAGAAAGACTTGTTATTACTCACCACTTGCAAAAGTGGGAGTCTTCTCGACTGAGATAAACACAGATTCTGCCACAGGTCCTTCAGATGGACCAGTGGTCTGGAAAGACTCTCCCGGTTCACTGGAGAAACAGTTCAGATTCAGACAGTCATTCCAGTCAGCTCTTCCAATAAGAGGCAGTCCATGTGGTCCCAGATGTATCACTGTAAACTGGAAAGAGCGATGCAGATGTTCCATTAATGGGACTTCTGTTCCTTTTTTACAGTCAAAAGTTACCGGCTCCTCAAGAATACTGTAATCCCCTGTTTCTTTCAGATATGCTGCAACTGCTGCGATCAGCCACAATGGATCATCATTAAATCCACTTCCCACATCCATATTTCCCTGTTTGGTCAGTGGCTGATACTGATGATAAGCACTTCCATCTGGGAACTGTGTGGCAGCAATATCCAGAATCCTTTCTCTTGCACGTTCCGGAATCAGATGGACAAATCCCAAAAGATCCTGACAGGAATCCCTGAATCCCATTCCTCTTCCTGTTCCGGATTCATAATAGGAAGCAGATCTGGACATATTGAAAGTAACCAGATCCAATGGTGCCCTGAAAAGAGGATTTACATCCATTCCCGGCAGTCATCTGATAGAAAACTGGAAAAATCTTCTTGCAGGAACTCTTCCTGTATGGAATGGTATATTCAACAGTATTTTTATTGCAACCTGTTCTGCTATTCTCTGTACATATTTCTCTACAATGACAGCTTACGCCATCCATGCCTACAACTTCAAAGGCAAGAACTTCATGTTTACCTTTATCCTTGCAGTCATGATGATCCCTACTCAGGTAACTGCTCTCGGTTTCCTGCAGCTTCTTGGCAAAATGCACCTGGATGACACTTTCATCCCACTGATCGTACCAAGTATCGCAGCCCCTGTTACTTTCTTTTATATGAAACAATATATGGAAAGTAACCTTCCTCTGGAACTTGTAGAAGCTGCCCGTATTGACGGCTCCGGTGAATTCAGAACCTTCAATACCATCGTATTTCCGCTTATGAAACCTGCTATTGCAGTACAGGCTATTTTCACCTTTGTACAGAGCTGGAACAACTATTTTATTCCTGCACTTGTACTTCACACCAACGAGAAAAAAACGCTTCCTGTACTGATCGCACAGCTCCTTAGTGCAGACTTCCTGAAATTTGACATGGGACAGGTTTATGTGATGATCGCCTTCTCTATTTTCCCGGTTATCATCGTATATATCCTTCTTTCCAAATTCATCGTGGAAGGTGTTTCTGCCGGTGCTGTAAAAGGCTGATATTGCCTCCCAAGCACTTTATAAATGCTTTTTTGAAGAGGACCTGTTTTTGGACAGGTTCTCTTTAATGTCTATTGCATACAATATGACTTTGTGCTTAAATGAGAGGTATAATATCAGATTTATTTTTTACACCAGTAATTTTTACTGATCTTTCTACAGATCTTTGTATAAATAAAAAGAAGGGATATTTATATGGCAGTTGATACTTCTCGTATTATGATAAAAACATTTGTAAAAAGTGTACTTAAGGATGCAGAAGAAGCACCTGAACGCTGTACACGTAATCTTGTAGATATGGCTCTGAATTTTGCAGAAGAAGGCTCCCAGAAGTCTTTTTTTAAAGTTGCAAGAAATATGCTCAATAATGAAAACAGTCCATATTACCCTCTTATTGAAGATATTCTGAAACATATGACCAAGGATAAACTTCTGAATTTTGGCATTGATATCGGCTATAACAGCTGTACAAAAGGAGCCAAAATCATACGTGAAACAGAATCCAGAGAACACATACAGATTCCATGGCTTCTGACACTGGAAACAGGCAGACCCGAAAAAGAAAATTTTTTCACTGATTATCAGTCTGTTTTTGATCAGGGAAAAGCACTGGGAATTTATACCTATCAGCTTCATGTAACTGAATCTCCCTCTCAGATTCTTGAGCTGACAGCAAACAATCCGGACTGTGCTGTTATACTTTTCTGCAGATCTGAACTGATCACCGAAGATTTTGCGGAAGCTGCATGTAAGCTTAACAACGTCCTGATTGCAGTGGAATATGACGACACCTCCGAGACAGCATGTCTCATTCTCCGGGACCACAAACTTCTTTACTCTCTGTATTATGTCTGCGATCCAGACAATGCTTCTACAGTTATATCCGGCTCTTTTTTCCGTTTCGCAGAAGAGCTGCATTCTCCTTTTGCTGCAGTAGTACCCCAACCTTCCTGCCCTGAAACACTTCAGGAAGAAATTTACAAACTGGTACTGAAGAGCCGTAACAACCAGCTTTACCGAACCATTCCTCTGGATCTTTCCAAAGATACCCGACTGGCAGGCAATATTATTTCTCCCCCTGCCTGCGTGATTGGTTTTGATCGGGAGGGACATCTCTGTACAGACGGAAAGAAAATCCCTGATACCGAAGCCAATCTGTTCCACAATCCACTCCGGGAGATTCTCGGACATTATTTTCCAAAAGAAACTTCCGAATTTTAACTATTCAAGAATGCCTCTGCATTCTTGCTGCGAGATGCGCACACAAAACAGGTCCCTGACAAATCAGTACATTGACTGTCAGAGACCTGTTTCTTTTATTCTGTATTGTTATTTTTATCCGACTGTTTCTGCTTCCAGTCTTTCCTGAGTCTTTACAAGTACCTGTATACAGGATTGCAGTTTCTGTACAAATTCTTTTGGCAGTACAGGATTACGTTCAGAAAGCCATCTGATGAGTGCACACATGACTGCGTCTCCAAAGAAATTTACATAAAATTCCGCATCTGCCTGCTCACCCAGAATCTCCTTGATATCTTCTTCCATAAGAGGACTTACGATTTCTCTAAAATGATTCTGAAAAGAGTTCTGATCTTCTATTTTAAGAATCTTCCGGTAAAAACTCCGGTTTTCATAAAAATAAACACATACATGAAGTACACTGTCCCATCCAAGTAAACTCTCGCCATTTTTTACATGACCCAGATATTCCACATCATAGATCCAGTTTACCAGATCAAATTTATCCTTGAAATGATAATAGAAACTTTTTCGGTTCATATTACATTTTGCACAGATATCTGATACTGTTATCTTTGCAAATGGAGTGGATTCCATTAATTCTTTCAGTGCTGATGCCAGTGCACGTTTTGTATTATTGGAGTCTGCCAAACTATTGCCCTCCTCTTCTGTTAAATCCAGGAATGCTGTCTGTTACTGCGAGGATGTGCAGTGATTCTGAGAAGAATATGTCAGCTTTTGCTGACCAGAATCACGCACCAAGTCTCACCTGCGTTCGACTTGAATTACATATCTGCTGCGAACAGTGCAGCCCCAAGTGCACCACAGAGCTGTGACTTGTCACTGATCACAAGACTTGTTCCCAGACGTTCTTCCAAAGTCTTTACAAGTCCTTTGTTCTGGGCCACACCACCGGTCATCATGTATGCCTCTTCTCCACCTACACGCTTCACAAGAGAAGCAGTCTTAGAGGCTACTGCCTTATTCAGTCCATGAACAATATCATCGGTAGGCTTATTCTGCGCAATAAGGGATACCACTTCTGACTCAGCAAATACTGTACACATGCTGGAAATTGTAATATCTTCCTGGTAGGATAACCCTACTTTGCTCAGCTCGTCAAGACTTATTTCCATTGTTTTTGCCATCATTTCAAGAAAACGTCCTGTTCCGGCAGCACACTTGTCATTCATAACAAAATTCTTTACTGTTCCATCTTCATTAAGACGGATAACCTTGCTGTCCTGTCCTCCGATATCTACCACTGTCCTGACTGACGGATCCAGAAAATGTGCACCTCTGGCATGACAGGTAATCTCCGTAATACTTTTGTCTCCATCCGAAATAGCTGTTCGTCCATATCCGGTAGTTACTACCGCATCCAGATCCTCTCTCTCAAGCCCTGCCTGCTTCAGAGCCTCTTCCAGTGCACGTTCTGCACCGTTGGCAGCTCCGGCGCCTGTAGGCATGATCACACTTGCTGTTATGTTTCTGTTCTTATCCAGAATCACCACATCTGTACTGGTAGAACCACTGTCTATTCCTGCATAATACCCTTTTCCCATAGTCTTCTCCCTTTTTGTCTCTTTCTGTATGTTAAGGCTTTCTGCAAACGCTTCCAGTCTGGTACTCAGCTGACCGCTGCTCTGCACTGTATAATCTGATTCAATCTTTAATATAGGAAGATCTGTATGATTTTTTATATCTGCATATTCAAAACTGTAAAAATCACAGAACTTTACTGTGTGATAAATAATCCCTTTCAGAGAAGGATCCTGATAAAGTTGTTTACGTCCTGCATGATCCATCATCCTCATACATGGAAGCTGATGAAGAAGTTCTCCTGCATACCACACCATAAGGCTGTCAAAATTCAGGTCTTCCGATGGCAGTACTCCTCCTACAGAACGGTTATTAACACAAGTCTCATTCACTACCGGAAGTGGCATGGAATCTTCTGTCATCTCAAATAGTTGTTCTCCCATTCTGGCTCCAACAACTGCAAGATGGTATTCTGAACATCTTTCTGATGGCTGAAAGGCTTTCAGAAAAGCTTCTTTATTAAATGTAGTGCCTTTATACTCTCCATAGGCAGCTGCAAGTTCTTTCAACTGTGTCACTGTTCTTTCCCGACTGCAGGAAACATCACAGTGAAGCATATCGACCATATAAAGAAAATCAAGTTTACCACTGTCTTCCAGAATATCGTATACACTGCGTATGGTATCACAGCAGTTTACCAGCACCAGCTCTTTCACATTTCCGGCAAGTACTGCTTCCAGAACGGACTTGCCGAAGCCACAGATATTTGGATGTGCAATCTGTTCTGCAAGATCAAATCCCTCTGGCATGTCATTTAAGATTTCACACTCACCACCCAATGCTTTCAGAAGTTCCACCGGTGTATATTTACAAACATAATATGTCTTATTCATGATCCTGATCCCCCAGCATTTCCAGAAATGCGCCCAATCTGGTAGAAGTCTGACCTTCTCCACCATGGCTTCTGTCACATCCGTCTCCGTCAAGAAGCAACATGGGGATACCCGCCTCTTCAAACCTTTTCTTTGCGATTCTGGATCCTCCTAACGTATGTTTGCAGCCCCAGTGATTAAACCATACTGCACCATCTGCACCAACCTCTTTGGCGTGTTGTATCCCTGCCTGGATACGTCTGGACACCGGACCGTTCAATGCATGATAAACCAGTCTCATAGCCATTTCTTCATAAGGATCTTCCGAATGTCTGGAAAGATCAAATACCTGAGACAGCTCACATCCCACGATCTGTGCATCTTCTTTCAGAAGAAGTGCGTCTTTTACTGCATCTGACCAGAAGGGAATCGTGTGCATCCAGTAAATGCGTTTGCCTTTTTTGGGCAGTGCGTTTTGGATTTCCTGAAGAAGCATTTTTGTATATTGTTCTTCTTCCTCTGTTCCAAGAAGAATATTATTTGTCATACCACTGTACAAAGGAGATACCAGGTCTGCCGGAACATATTTGTCTGCTCTTGCCTTTTGGAAAGCATCATATTGTTCCAGAGTCTTGCGGCTTCTTTTTAACCGTTCCTTAAGGCTGTCCTGGTCAATCTTTTTGCCGGTTATCTTTTCTATAAAAGCAGCCAGATCACGAAGCTGTTCTGCAACATACTCTACATTCTGCTGATTCTGACTGGAGGGTACGTCTATTGCAAATACCGGCACTTTATAAAATTCGCTCAGTCTGCGGAAAGTCAGCAGGTTGGCGTCACATGCCAGACTGGTATAAACGATACATTTCGGTTTGGGAAGGAGTCCTTTCTCTGCAGCACCGATAAATGTTTTATGATAGCTACACAGTGTCTCCGAAAGTCCACAGTCCTCTGCATTCTGCAAAAAAGCTCTCTCTGCCTGTGATGCAGAAAGATAACAGGAAAAACTTTCTACATTATATGGATACAATCCTGCCTCCTGCATAATCTCGCAGGGTGTAAATACACTGACCAGGACAGAACTGTCCGGTCTCTTCAATGGCTGTATCATCACATTCATCATCATGTTGGCAAGATACTGGTCAGATCTGTTTAATCTCTTGTCAGGAATCATATGAAATTTAAGGTTCTGCGCTTCCCAGCCTGTTTTCAGTAACCATCTCGCTCTCTCCGGAGAAGTCTCACACCAGTTGTCTACATAATTTCCGAATGTCTTTACAATTTCCAATTTTGGTCTGACCGCCTTTCGATGTCTTTCAGAACAGTATATAACAAATCCCTTCTGCTGACAAGCGTTAAACATGCATATACTTTGGTCTTCCAAACATTATATTTTTAGAAGAAACTAAAAAAAGCTCCAAACTCTGAAAAAAGTTTGAAACCTTTTAAATCGTGCCGCAGACCGGAATCGAACCGGTACGGGTATCACTACCCACGGGATTTTAAGT
>URXG01000057.1 GCA_900551715.1 uncultured Blautia sp.
TCATATCAAAATGCTTCGGTCCTTCTGCTGTTGCAGTGATGAACGGAAGGTTGATATTTGTTGTTGTTGCAGAAGAAAGTTCTTTCTTTGCTTTTTCTGCTGCTTCTTTCAGTCTCTGAAGAGCCATCTTGTCATTGCTCAGATCAACGCCTTCTGCTTTCTTGAATTCGGCAAGCATCCAGTCTGTTACTTTCTGGTCGAAGTCATCGCCTCCAAGACGGTTGTTACCAGCTGTGGAAAGTACCTCGATAACTCCATCACCGATCTCAATAACAGAAACGTCGAATGTACCACCACCTAAGTCATATACCATGATCTTCTGTTCTTTTTCGTTGTCAAGGCCATATGCAAGTGCTGCTGCTGTAGGCTCATTGATGATACGTTTTACATCGAGACCTGCGATCTTACCGGCATCTTTGGTTGCCTGACGCTGAGCATCGTTGAAGTATGCCGGAACAGTGATAACTGCTTCTGAAACAGTTTCTCCCAGATATCCTTCTGCATCTTTTTTCAGTTTCTGAAGGATCATAGCGGAAATTTCCTGTGGAGAATATTTCTTGTCGTCGATTGTTACACGATAATCTGTACCCATCTCTCTCTTGATGGAGGAGATTGTTCTTTCTGCGTTTGTTACAGCCTGACGTTTTGCAGGTTCACCTACAAGACGTTCTCCTGTTTTTGTAAATGCAACAACAGATGGTGTTGTTCTTGCTCCTTCTGTATTTGCGATAACGGTCGGCTGTCCACCTTCCATAACAGCTACACAGCTGTTTGTTGTACCTAAGTCAATACCAATGATTTTTCCCATGATAATTTTCCTCCTGTTTTTATATATTCAAAATTGTTATAAATGTCTGCTTCGCAGCCGCTTCCTTTTCTCTTTAAGGAAGCTCGATTCACTAAATTCGTCTCTATCTGTCCTTCCAGAATCAAGATGCTCTGCGCATCTTTGTGCTACGCACATATGATTCTGTCAGGATCGTGCCAAGAAAAGTAAATGTCTGCTTCGCAGCCGCTTCCTTTTCTCTTGAGCACGATCAGTTTGCGACTTTAACCATGCTGTGGCGAACTACGAATCCTTTATAGGTGTATCCTTTCTGGAGTTCCTCTACAACCATGTTGTCTTCTACGGATTCGTCCTCCACATGCATCACTGCATTGTGTACATCCGGATTGAACTCCTTGCCTACAGCTTCGATGGGTTCTACTCCCAGTCCTTCCAATGTACTGGTAAGCTGCTTGTAGATCTTTTCCATGCCTTCTGCAAAAGGATCATTCTCCGGAGCCTGTGCAAGACCTCTCTCAAAGTTATCTACCACCGGAAGGATCTTTTCGATGATTTCCTTTGCTCCGATTATATACATACTGGATTTTTCTTTTTCGGTGCGCTTACGGAAGTTATCAAACTCAGCCATGCTGCGTTTCAGCCTGTCTGTAAGATCTTCCACCTGCTGTTCCAGTTTATTGTCTTTTTTCTTTTTTCCAAAGAAAGACGTCTTGTTTTTTGTTTCCTTATCGTCTTCAGCCGGAGTTTCCTCTGTTTCCGGTTCGCTTCCTGCTGTTGCTTCCGGAGACTCCTCCACTGGCTCTGTTACTGCTTCCGGATCCGGAACAGTCTTTTCCTTTTCCTCAGCCACACCAGCTTCGTTTTTGTTAATTTCTGACACTTTTGTTCTACCGCCTTTCTATTTCTTCAGCTGCTAATTATCTTCGCCGCTGTTTTTCTTAAAAACCTGATCCAGCTCTGTTTTCAGAGTCTTCAGGCTGTTTACTACATTTTCATAATCCATACGCTTCGGTCCTACAATACCGATCGTACCATGCATTCCGTCGCCCAGCTCATAAGTAGCTGTAACAACACTGCAGTCCTTCATGGTGGCAATCGGAAGTTCGTCTCCGATATACACCTGAACTCCGGTATTCTCTCCATCTGCCATCCGGTCTTTTACAAGATCCACAAGTTCCTGTTTTTCCTCGAAAGCAGATATCAGCTCCGTTGCTTTTGTTTTATCAGAAAGCTCCGGATACTTGAAGAAGTTCGTTGCACCTGACGTATAAATCTCCATATCATCTTCGTCTACCTGAATGGTGGCTGCTACCGCATCCAAAACCCTTGCTACCAGACCACTATGGATCCCTGCCTGTTCTTTCAGTCTGGCGATCATTCCCAGATTGATGTCCTGAATAGGAAGTCCGTTAAGGTTGGTATTCAGGAGAAGATTCAGCTTCAGGATTGTCTCATCATCCATCTCTTCATTCAGATTGATGATCTGATTCCGGATGACATTTCCCTCACATACCACAACAGCTACCAGCTGCAGTTCATTGACTCTGGACAGCTGAATGAATTTCAGCTTGCTGCCACTGTACTGAGGAACGGAGACCATGGTTGCGTAATTGGTGTTGGAAGCCAGAACCTTCGCTACTTTCTTAAGTACTTTTTCCATCTTGTCTGTCTTCTCTATCATCAGATTACGGATCTCTTCAATCTCGTCTTCCTTTTCCCGCATCAGTTCATCCACATAAAGCCGATAGCCTTTGTCAGAAGGGATTCTTCCTGCTGACGTATGAGGTTGAACGATATATCCCAGGTCTGTCAGGTCTGACATTTCATTCCGGATCGTTGCTGAGCTGACATTCAGATCCCCATCTTTGGATATGGTTCTGGATCCTACTGGTTCACCTGTTTCCATGTATGTCTTGATGATCGCTTTTAAAATTTTCTTTTTGCGGTCTGTCAAAACCTCATCCATGTTCCCAGCTCCTTTCCGATTTAGTTATTAGCACTCGATGTTCATGAGTGCTAACATCTATATTGTTAAGATAGCACTGTTGTAAACATTTGTCAACATCTAATTGTGAATTTTCCTTAAAAATAAAAGAGCAGCCGAAAAAATCGACTGCCTGCTTTTATCAGATACCGCTGTTGCGGATAACTTCTATTACTTCCTGGATTTTTTCTGGTGGAAGTACAAGAGCGAAACGCACATATCCTTCTCCATGAGGACCAAAGCTTGCTCCCGGAGTTACAATGACACCGGCTTTTTCCATAAGTTCCATGCAGAATGCCATACTGTCAGTACGTCCTCCCGGGATTTTGGCCCATACAAACATAGTTCCCTTTCCATTAGGAAGATCCCAGCCAATGCTTCTGAGTCCCTGGCAGAGAGCATCTCTTCTTTCCTGATACATCTGGCACTGTTCCTGTACACTTTCCAGCGGACCTCTCAGAGCTGCAATGGCTGCTTTTTGAATAGGAAGGAACATACCGAAGTCAATCTGGCTTCTTAGCTTGCGAAGTGCTGCGATTACATCCGGACGGCCTACCAGAAAACTAATACGTGCACCGGTTACATTGAAAGATTTGGACAGGCTGAAAAATTCTACGCCCACTTCTCTGGCTCCCGGTACTGCCAGAAAACTTCCACCATGTGCGCCGTCATAAATAATATCACTGTAAGCATTGTCATGAATGATCAGAATATCATATTTATTGGCAAACTCGATGATTTCCTCATAAAGTCCCGGTGTTGCAATGCTTCCTACCGGATTGGCCGGCAGGGATACGATCATATATTTCGCCTTTCTGGCAACTTCCTCAGGGATATCCTTTACATATGGAAGGAAATCATGTTCTGCTACCAGTGGATAATAATATGGTCTGGCTCCTGCCATAAGGCTTCCTGCTGCAAAGACAGGATAACATGGATCTGGAAGGAGTACGGTATCTCCCTCATCGCAGAGTGCCATACCAAGATGTCCCATTCCCTCCTGGCTTCCATAAACGCTCATAACCATATCTGGAGTCAGTTCCACATCAAAGCGCTTCTTATAGTAATCACACACTGCATCCAGAAGTTCCGGCAGATCACGAAGGCTGTACTTCCAGCTGTCATCATCCATAGCTGCCTCTGCCAGTGCCTTCTTGATATGCTCCGGAGTCTTGAAATCCGGTGTTCCAACACTCATATTATATATTTTCATTCCCTGCTGCTCCAGTTCCATGCGCCGGTTATTCAGTGCAGCAAAGATTTCCTCTCCAAATCTGTCCAGTCTCTTTGAAAACTGCATAATCTATCCTTCTTTCGTTTTTATCGTTACGGTTATGACAGTAACTTTTAATATTTTATCACCTGATTTGTCACTGTACAAGAGGAAAGTGGGATTTTGAAATATTATTTTCGATGATTCATTACTGTGAATGACATAAGCAGTAACACTATTCATCCATTTCTTCCAGACTCTTCTTCAGTTCTACCATTTTATCCCGAAGTTCTGCTGCCTGTTCAAAGTTCAGATCTGCTGCTGCTGCACGCATCTGTTTCTCTACTTTGCGTATCAGACCCTGCAGTTCTTTCCTGCTCATGGATTCCGGATCTTTCTGGAGACGGTCTTCTGTCTCAGCAACAGCTTTGGATACGGTGATAAGATCACGTACGGCTTTCTTGATTGTAGTAGGTGTAATTCCATGTTCTTTGTTGTAGGCTTCCTGAATTGTTCTTCTTCGTTCGGTTTCCTCGATGGCCTTTTTCATGGAATCTGTCATTACATCTGCATACATGATCACATGACCTTCACTGTTTCGTGCGGCACGCCCGATGGTCTGGATCAGTGAAACTTCTGAACGGAGGAAACCTTCTTTGTCTGCATCCAGAATCGCCACCAGGGTGATCTCCGGAATATCCAGACCTTCTCTGAGAAGGTTGATACCTACCAGTACATCAAAAACATCCAGGCGCATATCCCTGATGATCTGTGCCCTCTCCAGCGTATCAATGTCTGAATGCAGATATCTGACCCGAATTCCTACATCCTTCATATAATCGGTAAGATCTTCTGCCATCCGCTTGGTAAGGGTAGTAATCAGTACTTTGTGACCTTTTTCTGTTTCTTTGTTTACCTCTCCGATCAGATCATCGATCTGTCCTTCTACAGGACGAACTTCTACCTTCGGGTCCAGAAGTCCTGTTGGACGGATGATCTGTTCTGCACGAAGAAGTTCATGTTCTGCCTCATACTGTCCCGGGGTAGCAGATACGAACATTACCTGATCCAGTTTGTTTTCAAATTCATCAAAGCTTAAGGGACGGTTGTCCTTTGCAGAGGGCAGGCGGAACCCGTAGTCTACCAGAGTCTGCTTCCTGCTCTGGTCG
The DNA here is from genome assembly GCA_900551715.1 of uncultured Blautia sp. GTDB lineage: Bacteria > Bacillota > Clostridia > Lachnospirales > Lachnospiraceae > Blautia_A. The sequence goes on from URXG01000057.1 coordinate 5,154, forward strand.
CCTGCATACATACCGCCTACCTGGGAAACTGTCTTGTGGGACTCATCTATGATAAGGAGGAAATCGTCTTTAAAATAATCCATCAGCGTATAGGGGGGCTGCCCCGGTGCAAGGCCTGTCAGATGCCGGGAATAATTCTCAATGCCGGAACAGAATCCTGTTTCTTTCATCATTTCCACGTCAAAGTTGGTACGTTCTGCTATTCGCTGTGCTTCCAGAAGTTTGTCTTCACTTTTGAAATAAGCTACCTGTTCTTTCATTTCTTCCAGAATAGCATCTGCCGCACGCTTGATCTGCTCCTGCGGCACTACATAATGAGATGCCGGAAAAATCGCCGCATGTTGCTGGACGCTCTTTATTTCTCCGGTAAGCACATCAATCTCTGTGATCCTGTCGATCTCGTCTCCAAAAAACTCCACCCGGATGGCTCTGTCTGTGGAGTTGGCAGGAAATATCTCCAGTACGTCTCCTCTGACCCTGAAAGTGCCTCGGTGAAAGTCCATTTCGTTTCTGTTATACTGGATATCAATAAGCTGTTTGATCACATCATCTCTGTCTTTCCGCATTCCAGGACGCAGGGAGATCATCATATCAAAAAATTCCTGAGGAGCACCCAGTCCGTAAATACAGGATACCGATGAGATCACCACCACATCCCTTCGTTCGCAGAGAGCTGCCGTAGCAGACAGACGCAGCTTGTCAATCTCGTCATTGGTAGATGCATCTTTGGCAATATAAGTATCTGTAGATGGCACATAAGCCTCCGGCTGGTAATAATCATAATAGGAGACAAAATATTCCACTGCGTTCTCAGGGAAGAATTCCTTAAACTCGCCATATAACTGAGCCGCAAGTGTTTTATTGTGCGCAAGTACCAAAGTTGGCTTGTTTAACTGGGCGATGACATTCGCCATGGTGAAGGTCTTACCGGAACCTGTAACACCAAGCAAAGTCTCGAACTGGTTGCCTTCCTTGAAGCCTTTGACCAGTTTCTCGATGGCCTGTGGCTGGTCACCGGTCGGTTTGTATTCGGAGTGTAATTCAAAATGATCCATGTGATTTCTCCTGCTTTAAATAAATTTCTTTTATCAAGAATTGAGATAGATTTCTTTTTGTATCGTTGCGTTCTCGGTATATCATTCCCCATAAAAAAAGTACAGAACAAATCGAATATCTGTTCTGTACTTCTTTTAATTTTATTACAAATACTTATTGAAACATTTTGTACCGTTATTTTTACTGTTTACGGTCTTTTCAGTGATCTTTATTTTCTTTCATATACGGTCATTCCCCCCAGAATGGTCATATCAACCTTTGTGGTTTTAATATCATCCGGATGTATCTTATAGATATCTTTTTCCAGAATCACAAAATCCGCATGTTTGCCCACCTCAATGGTTCCGTTCTCTTCTTCTGTATAAGAAGCATAGGCAGCATATTTTGTAAAAAGTTTTACAGCCTCATCCACAGTCAGCTTTTCGGAAGGGAGCCACCCTTTCTCCGGCTGTCCGTTGATGTTTTTGCGTGTCACTGCAAAATAAATATTTTCCATAGAATCAAAACTTACCACCGGTGCATCAGATCCACCGGAAGTATGAATTCCCAGATCCAGCATGGTTTTCCATGCATAGATTCCCTTCATACGCTGTGCACCAATGGCAGGTTCTACTGTATTCATATCCAGATCCACAAAAACCGGCTGGATATACGCCAGAATATCCTCTTCTGCCATTTCTTTCAGAATACGCGGATTGGTGATCTGGCAATGTACGATACCATGACGACCTTTGACGTTCGATTTACGGTATGATGAATTTTTGATTGCCTTTATTACCATATCCATAGCTCTGTCACCAATACAATGTACCGCTGCCTGCATCTGATTCTGATCAAACAATTCAAACAATCCGTCCAGCTCTTCCTGACTGAAAATGATGATTCCTGTATTATCCGGATCATCTTCATAGGGTTCATTCATGGCTGCTGTACGGGCTCCCAGAGAGCCATCCTGTATCAGTTTCACCGGTCCGATAGTAAAATGTTCCCCCTTCTGGCCTGTACGGTAACCTTCCTTAATAAAATTCCTGACATCTTCTGCCCTTTCAAAAAGGCACTGTTCATAGTGACGGATGTTCAGTTCTCCTCTGTGATCCAGTGCCTGGAACGCAGCCATCGTTCTTTTCCAGTTTTTCCCCGGAAGGGCAGCCAAGTCATCCGACTGTACCCCTGTAAATCCACTTTCATTTAATTTCTGTGCACTGTATTTAATATAATTTTCTACTTCTTCCTGTGCAGGTGCATCCAGTACTGAATAATAAAACTGTACTGCATTTTCTTTGATAAGACCGGTCTTAAGATCCACATCTCTGGCAATCTCATCAAATTCTCTGATCTTCTGTAGTTTCTCAAGACCAGGTGTATTACATACTGCAACATGGCCGCACACTCTTACCATGATAATAGGAATCTCTGAAGAAATTCCATCCAGGTCTTTTTTGCAGGGATAACGGGGAACCTCAAAATGTTCTTCGTTCCAGCCTCTGCAGTACAGCCAGCTTAATTTTCCTTTGTTGTCCCGGATCTTTTTTCTTGCAGCCTCCAGCATATCTTCCACGCTTCTGCAGTCAAAAAGCTTTACAGAGTTTTCCACATATGCGTAGTTAAGCATATGCATATGTGAATCTACAAAACCAGGAAGAAGCAGTCTTCCCTGAAGGTCTGTTCTGTCTTTACATGAAATTGCCTCTGCGTCTCTGTTACTTCCCACAAAAGCAATCCTGCCATCTTTGATTCCTACTGCTTCTGCTACTGTATCCTGATCATCCAATGTACGAATACATCCGTTAAAAAAAATCCTGTCCACTTTTATTCTCCTTCTCTGAGAATCCCTGTTGTTATTTCTCTGTTATTGCCTGTTCTTTTATTATTTCTGTTCTTTTGCTTTTTTGTCTTCATAGAAAAGCTCAAAATCTTCATCTACTTTACCAATTCCCATATAACGGGCTTTGTAGTCCTTCAGAAGTTTGAAGAACGTACCACTTAACAGAAACAGTGTAGCTACATTTACGAAAGTAGGGAACACTGTGGTAAAATCAGCAATCACCCAAAGCTGTGCAGGTGTACCATTTCCATAGAGGGTCAGAACCGTTACCAGCATTCCCCATAATGGTGTACCAAGTACAAAAACTTTCTCCGCAATCTTCAGAATCTTCTCATTTCCCTTCAGCCAGTGTTTCAGAATAACACTGTAATATGTAAACCACCCTGTAGATGTAGTAAGACCGAATAAAAAAATACTGATGGCGATCAGTGCTCTGGCTACGGAACCCATACCAGATTCAAATGCAGTAAGAGTCAGCTCTGATCCCTGAAGTCCGGAATTCCAGTAACCGGTAACAATAACGACCAATCCTGTCATGGAACATACAACAATCGTATCTGCAAATACTTCAAAAGCTCCCATAAGTCCCTGTTTTACCGGATGGTCTGTCTTTGCAGATGCATGGATCATAGGTGAAGTTCCCCATCCTGCTTCATTGCTGTATACAGAACGTGCAAAACCAAGACGCATGGCAGTTGCCACACCAGCTCCCAGAAATCCACCAACTGCTGCCTGTGCTGTAAATGCACCTTTGAAAATCATATAAAAAGCTTCCGGAAGTTTATCTGCATTCATGAGCAGAATGATCACTGACCCCAGAATATACAGAAGACACATGACCGGTGTCAGATAAGATGAGATCACTCCTACTTTCTTTACGCCGCCGATAATGATCAGGTAGATTGCCAGTACATACAGAACAGATGGAATAATGTACGGTAATTTAAAAGTACTTCCTACTGCCTCAGAAACAGTAAAGTTCTGAAGAGTGATAAACCAGGTCATAAAAATACATCCACCAAACAGTACTGCAAAAACCTTCCAGAATGGAAGTTTCTTTTCATCTCCCAGACCTTTCTGCATGTAATAGGTAGGTCCACCCAGAAATTCCCCATTGGGCTGTTTTTCTCTGTAATACACTGCCAGTGTTACTTCTGTCATTTTGATGATCATAGCCAGAAGCGCAGCAATCCACAGCCAGAACAGTGCTCCTGGTCCACCAGTTGCAATGGCTGTTGCCACACCGGACATATTGGATACACCAACAGTTCCTCCAATGGCAATGGAAATTGCCTGGAAAGGTGTCAGATTCTTACCGTCGTCTCCACCTCCCTGACGTCTTTCTTTATTGAACATATTTTTCACAATATATCCAAAGTGTCGGAATTGAAAAAATCCTGATCTTATTGTCAGATAAATCCCTGTTACCAGTATAGTGATCAGCAAAGGCAATCCCCACATCCAGTTTGTTAATTTTTCAAAAACTGCAAACATTTTCTCTCTCCTTCTTTTTTATTGCGTATTAACGCACAGTTACATTAGTATAGCATAATTTTGCGTCTGTATCCACTGTTTTTTCCAAAACATGCATAAAAATGCAAAAAAGACCACAAACCCACAAGGATCTGCGATCTTATTTTGTATTTTTATTCCACTTCTTCCGGCTCCATGCTCACTACATGTCCCTCAATCTTATCCAGATCATATTTCTCGCTGTATTCTTTATAATAAGAACGGTATTCTTCACTGTCTGTAGGATAGATTTTGGAGTTATGGATATGAATATCCGAATTGTTTTCGCCACTCTTCATAAGAGCTACCATGGCACTGGCACAATGGGCTGCGATACGTCCAAAACTGTTAAGGATATCATTAAATACAGTACCTTCTTCCAGACCACAGTGTCCCTCGCTGAGACGTTCTACATGATGAAACTTCAGTTCGTCACACATATCTGTGATCACAACGCCCAGCGGTGACACTCTCTGTGCAGCTTCTTTGTCATCGTTCATAAACGCATTGCAGGTGATGTTGATCTCCTCACGAACTGCTTCCATAACAATATTCAGTTCATCCCAGGCTGCCGGTGAAAAATCTGTATGATTGTCATGCATCTCATTGGACATATGTGCAATATAGGAGGCATGATCTCCAATCCTCTCAAAGTCATTGATGGTGTGGAGATACAGAGAAACCTGTCTTGTCTGAGCTGTATTCATCTCACGTTTAGTCAGCTGAACCAGATATTCGCCAAGACGGCTCTCGTATTTATCAATCAGATTTTCTTTACGCTGTACTTTATCAAACTTGTCCTGCTGATAATTATTCAGAAGGTTCATAGCTCTGTTGACATTCTTACGGAGTTTCTTTGCCATACCGTTCATTGCACGGTGGCACTGTCCAATAGCCAGAGCAGGATAGTTGATAAGACGCTCTTCAAGAAGATCAAAGTCTGCCTCGTCCTCCAGTTCCTCTGCACTGTCTTTAACCAGATAGCATACCAGTTTCTCAAGCTTCGGAATAAACGGAAACAGGACAACAACCGTAGCTACTCGGAAAATTGTGTTCAATGCCGCAATATACACCGGTGTCATGACCATATCCATAAATCCGAAATGTACAATAGCATCGACGCTGTAAAAAATCACTGACCACATGATCAGACCAAAAAGGTCATTGAGCAAATATACAAGAGCTGTTCTCTTACCATTCTTGTTGGCACCGATAGCTGAAATCAGTACCGGACAGGCTGCTCCTACACCAATACCAAGAACGATAGGAAATGCACTTGCAAATGTGAGAAGACCTGTTACAGAAAGTGCCTGAAGTACACCTACAGTAGCAGATGCACTCTGCAGTACTGCTGTAAACAGAATACCTACCAGAATGCCGGCCAGCGGATTAGAAAACATGGTGAGCATATCCGTAAATGCAGCACTTTCTTTCAAAGGTGCCACTGCGCCACTCATTGTCTGCATTCCTGTCATAAGAATGGAAAATCCCAACATGATATTTCCTATGTTCTTATGTACGGATCTCTTACAAACCATACGCAGAATTATACCAATCACTGCTACTACGGATGAAATAGTTGCAGTGGAAAGAATGCTTGCAATGCCACCGGACCCCTGAATATAGGACAGACAAAGAATCCATCCTGTAATACTGGTACCGATATTGGCTCCCATGATGATACCGATGGCCTGTTTCAGCTTCATCATACCGGAGTTTACAAAACCGATAACCATAACAGTAGTTGCCGAAGATGACTGTATTACACTGGTTACTCCTGTACCAAGTGCGACACCTTTAAGGGGAGTATTAGTCATTTTGTACAGAAAAGCTTCCAGCTTGTTGCCTGCAACAGACTTCAGACCATCACCCATCAGTGACATTCCGAATAAAAATAGCGCTACTCCACTCAGCAAAGATAAGACCATTGAAAATATTGCCATAATTTTCTCCTCTGTTCTTCACGATAATTTAACATATTTTTTGCTTATTTTTAACGTTGCCTTTTTTATTATGCCATATCAATCCACTGATTACAATTATATTTTTATCGGATGAGCACACTTTTTCTGTTATTGTAAGTATACAATCCGCTTCCTGTGTTCTTAATAATCTGAATATTTTCCAGAATTTCAGAATTATTTTTTCAATATCGCCCGCGCATCAACAAATGCAGTTTTTGATCTGATATATCTAAAAATTAGCCAGTTCAAAAGGATCAATGAAATTTTTGGACACGAAAAAGGCGACGAACTTCTTCGGCACAACCTTCTTCCGGAGCATAAACTTCTGGATACTGTACAAAATGCTCTGTACATGGGATTTTGGCAGAAAACATGCCAAAACACCTCGAGGGATGTTGCCTACTGAATAGTTACATCTGTCAAATAAAACAGGAGATCCTGCCAGTTCTTACTGATAAGATCTCCTGTTTTTCAGCGAATATAAATTCCATCCGGTCCCTGGAAGCTGTCTTCCGGTGCAGATGTACTGTTTTTTGATTTTGATGCCACTTCTGCAGCTTTTGTGTAATCCTCTCTGATCAGTTCCTGAAGAAGTTCTGCCGGCATCCCCATCCGTATCTTCCTTCTATCCGGTTCTCTGTATTCCTGTGGAAAATAAGGGGCTTCCAGAACGATCTCTGCATTATCATCATGGAAATAAAGCCCGGTTCCCTGATCCAGAAAAAGTTCGCGCATGGGACTATAATAGGATCTGTAAAAATCTTCTCCCATAAACTGCAAGTTCTCACCTTTTCCAATTCCCGGCTCTCGCACTACTGCACAGAGATAACTATGGTCATAATAGGTCATACACACAGCTGCCGGGTCTGGTACTGTCCCATTAACGCCACCGATCTGGTTCAGCTGATCTGTTCCCTTTTTCAGAGCCTGTTCCCTGCGGTTACTGCCGCCTTTGGCTTCCCAGACACTCCATTTGTTTTCGCCAGGAAGGAAACCGATCATCTCCGGTCTCCATTCGCTTGCGAAGAAATCAATATAACCAGTTCCGTCCATCCTCTGGATGGTATTCAGGTTGGTAAGGTATTCTGTATGAAAAAGTTTTCTGCTCAGGAGTTTTGTAAAAAACATCCCCATATAATAAGAAATCAGGCTTTTTTCAGAAGAATCCAGGTAGGCAATACTTTTAGATTTTCTAAGGCGATCTCCCTCCGTATCCAGTGCATTCTCCACCAGGAAAAGCTTATATACCGCTTCCAACTTTCTTTTTTCCGGGAATAACACCGTCATTCTCTGAATCGGTAATCCGCAGGTCAGTATTGCATGAAGAAGCTCTTTGTTGGTAAAAGCAAGTTCTACTGTATTGTTGGTAAGACCAGTACTGTTTTTCTGATCTTCCAATTCCAGTGACATGGTATAAGTTTTATCTTCTGTTAAAATCATTTTCTTTTTGTCCTTTGTTTACATATATGTATTCAGCCAGTTGTAGACTTTTGCCTGTCTTGTTCTGTAAGTGCCTACCTGACCGCCTGTATCTGTAGACAGTGCTTTATAAATATTCTTGAGTGTGTATGGCTTGGATGTTTTTGCAAGCACACGAGTCACTGCTCCGTAACCACCCTGATGACGGATATTGATGAACATGCCTACTGCTTTGTGGTCTGTAACTCCGAGTTTGCGGATCTCTGTTTCAAACTCTTCAATCTGCTCATACATCAATTTGTCCTGGCACTTGATACCTACAGGCGAAGAGATCAGTTTCACAATGATCCTGGCTCTGTTGGTTGTCTTTTTCAGTTTGTAGCTGGACCAGTTGGCGTTCTGCACATCATTCCATACATACCCCTTTGGATCGTATTTCTTATAAGTTGCCTCTCCCATAGTACTGTGGATCAGTTTCAGAAGTCTCTGTGCCTCTGTTGCATACCACTGACCTGCACCGATGGTAATGGCATATTCTGTACTGCTGTTGGTAAATGCCTCTGTAAAATCACCATATTTCTGATTTCCATAGACCTGTCCACCTGTCTCCACTGCATAGAGAATCTTTTTCATGACTTCTTTCTGGGTGGCACCAAACTTTGTATTGCTGGAAGAAGAGAGATCTGTGGTCACCTTATTGCTGACTGTGGCAGCTCCCAGATATTTTACTTTGGCAGCCAGTTTATATGGACGGGAAGTATAGACATACTCTGTGCCCGGGTCAGCAGTCTTGTCTGCATAGCTGAGTGTACCTGCTGACAGATCTTTTACGATCTTCCAGCTGCCTCCGTCAGCTTTACGGTAAACTCTGTAACCATCTGCATTCTGCACTTTGTTCCAGTATACATTAACTCTGCTGCTGGATACAGCCTTGATCTTAACCTTGGAAGTCTTAACCGGTCTGGTGGCAACAGTCACAGGAGAAAAAGAACTGTAGATTTTTTTGCCTTTCTCTGTGCGGTAAGCCAGAACGTTATATTTGTAGATGGTTCCACTTTTCAGTCCTCTGTCTGCATAATAAGAAACGGAAGAACCTACCGTCTTTATTCTAGTATATTTCTTATCCGATGAACTCTTACGGTAGATCACATACCCCTTTGCCCTGGAATCTTTCTTCCATGTAATGGAAACAGCATCAGTGGAAGAACCTTTTACTGTGGACTGTATCTTGGTAGTTCTTATAGAAGTGGCGGCACTGACTGGATATTCTGTGATCATACTGACGGAAAAAGTCAGGAAAAACATCAGTATAAATGCAGCCCCTTTTCTGATCATATTTTCTTTTTTCATAGAATCGTTCCTTTCATGAGATTCTTATACCTTTTTATATTTTAAGAAACCTTCCTGAAAAAAGCAAGTAAATTTTACATTTTTTTTAAATTTATTAATTTTGTATTACTTTAGTCAACTATTAAAAACTCTATCTCTCATCTCCCAGAAAAAATAATGCCAGTGTTCCCGGTCCGGAATGGGCTCCGATAACAGCACCTACATAATTGATGATCTCTGTACGGATATGGTATTTCTGTCTGACCTTGTCTGCCAGAAATTCTGCATCTTCCAGACAGTCTCCATGACTGATAAAAACAGTGTCGCAGGATTCCCGGTAACTGCCTATCTTTTTGTCCATAAGAGACACCAATTCCATAATAGACTTCTTACGTCCTCTTACTTTGCCTATGGGGATCAGCTTTCCTTCATCGTCAACATGGAGAACCGGTTTAATATTCAACATTCCCCCCAGAACTGCTGTAGTTCTGGAAACTCTGCCGCCTCTGTAAAGATGATTCAGATCATCTACGGTAAACAAATGGACAATGTTCTTTTTGTGAGCCTCTGTCCATGCTGCTACTGTCTCCATGTCCTCGCCGGCTTCCTTCTTCCGCTGTGCCAGATACACAAGAAGTCCCTGTCCCAGCGAAGCAGCCAGTGAATCGATCACCAGAATTTTTCTTTCCGGGTATTCTTCTCTTAATTCCTCTGCTGCAATACAACAGCTGTTGTAAGTTCCTGAAAGGCCTGAAGAAAAAGCAATATGAAGAATATCCCTGCCTTCTTTCAGATAAGGTTCAAAAAGTGCTCTTGCATTACTGGGGTTTACCTGCGCAGTAGTTGGCATGGAACCCTTTCTCATTTTCTCATAAAAGTCTTTTACAGGCATAAAATCCCTGTGGGAATAATGCTGTCCGTCTACAGTATAACTAAACCAGGTACATCCTACGCCATGTTCCTCATAGTAGCGGTCAGGAAGATCAGCATTATTATCAGTTGTAATAATATACTCTTTCATAACAAGTCCTTTCCGGCAAGATCTCCGACAGCAGTCTCTCTGAGATCTCACGCCTTGTGAGGTTTTTGATGATATCTTTCTTATTTTACCATAATCTGTATCTTTGAACCACCGGTTTTTGTAATTCTGATACAATTGTCTCCATAATATTAGGATTCGTTATCATTCAGCACTTTTAGTGCCTCCTGGAGCTGATTGTCCTCCTCATGGGTGATCTCTTTTTTGTTTAACAATTCAGTACTCAGTTTCACTTCCACATTCGGCTGAATGCCTACTTTATTTATATTGTTGCCCTTAGGTGTAAAATAATTGGATACTGTAAGTTTTACTGCACTTCCGTCTGCCAGCTGACGTACAGACTGAACCACACCTTTTCCATACGTTGTAGTACCTACAATGGTTCCGATCCCGTAATCCTTGACTGCCCCTGCAAAAATCTCCGATGCACTGGCACTGTTTTCATTTACGAGTACTGCCAGAGGGATCTCCAACGGATCCTTTCCATTCGATGTCTCCTCTGTTCGGTTGCCATATTTGTCTTCTGTATATACGATCAGTCCTTCCGGAAGTACATGATTTAATATGCTGCATACAGAATCAAGAAGGCCTCCCGGATTATCCCGGAGATCAATCACCAGTTTCTGCATCCCCTGGTCTTCCAGACTCTGAAAGGTTTCCAGATACTGATCCGGAGTCACACCTGTAAACTCTGAAATATGAATATATCCAGTCTCATCGTCCAGCATTTCACCGAACACTGAATGAAGCTCTACATCTCGTATCTCTACAGTGATCTCTATGGGTTTTTCTTCATCCTCTCTGTGAATGGTCAGGGTTACCTGATCCTTTCCACTGTTTCTGATCAGACCGGCTACTTCTGAAGTATCCATCTCTGTAATATCTTCCCCATCTATGGCACTGATCACATCTCCCTCTTCCAGCCCTGCAATCTCTCCCGGACCGCCTTCATAACATTCTGCGATCTTTACACCCCCTTCTTTGTTGGCTTCCATGGAAATACCGATTCCCACATAAGATCCGTCTGTAGAAGATGTTTCCTGTTCATATTCTTCCGCTGTATAATATCTGGAATAAACATCCCCGAGTCCATAAATCAGACCTGCATACATACCTTCTGCCAGCTGGTCTTCGTCTTTTTCCCCAAGATAATCCTGGTCGATCATTTTTTCCAGATATTCCAGCTTCTGTACACGACTGTCATCAGAAAGAACACCTGTGTCCAGAAAATTACCTGCTATTTTGGCTCCACCTGCCACAATTACTGTAACCAGCACTCCCGTAGCAATTCCCTTTTTATATTCTTTATTTTTCATGTTATCTTTTATTCTCCTGTATCCATTCTGCCTTGTCTCTTACTATAACAGAATATGCGGCACAATGCTTCTTTTTTTACAAAAAAGCTTTATGCCGCATACTATATATTCTTTTCTGTATTTAATTTATACTCTCAGATGTTTTCTTGTGGTCCAGAAACTTCCAATGAGACCAATTCCGATTCCAAGCGCAAGTCCAATGGGAAGCAGTGTCTGATAAATCTGTGCTACAGGAATAAAAGCAACCACTCCTGTCAGGACATTAAAACGGTTCAGGATATATTCTACTGTATTGTTATAGAGGAAATACAGTACAGCCAAAGGAATCGCAGCTCCGATGATTCCCAGTACGATACCTTCCAGAAGGAAAGGTGCACGTACAAAAGCATCTGTGGCTCCTATGTATTTCATGATTCCGATTTCTTCCTTACGTACAGAAATACCTACAGAAACGGTATTACTGATCAGGAAAACAGAAATCAGCAGAAGAATTGCAATAATGATAATGGATGCATAGGAAACCAGTTTAT
>URXG01000058.1 GCA_900551715.1 uncultured Blautia sp.
CCTGTGACCCTCTGCTTGTAAGGCAGATGCTCTCCCAGCTGAGCTAAGATCCCATTTGTCAATCCCAAAAAAGCACTGCTCTCTCGCAACCGACTCCGTTAGTATACTATGTTCGTTGCAATGTGTCAATACTTTTTTTAAATTTTATTTTTTTTATAAATTTCCGACAATTCTATCTTTCAGGATTGCCAGAATCTCTCTTGGAATATAAATCAGAAGTCTCCATGAACAATATCTGGATGGTATTGGATAAATACTACGACATCCACATTTTCTGCCAATGGCAACACCCCTGAAAACATGAAAATTATTGGTCACCACACCTACTGAATGTTCCAGATTACCGATAAGAGCCAGACTGAAATCCAGATTTTCTTTTGTGTTAGTGGATCTTTCTTCCAGAAAAAGTCGTTTGCCCTCTATTCCATGGTCTGTAAGGTACCGATACATGGCTTCTGCCTCGCTGATCCTTTCTCCTTCTCCCTGTCCACCGGAAAGGACAGCTTTGGTATCCGGGTTCTCTTTCAGATACTGAAAAGCCCTCCTGGTACGTTCCAGAAGGGCTAATGATAACCGCGTTCCGTCCACATGGGCACCCAACACGATAATATAATCCAGATTGTCGGGAATATTGATTATCTTCCGCAGCAATGTTTGTATTTCTTTCCGCTTCCGCAAGGACAGGGATCGTTACGTCCGATCTTGTGCGGTTTTATGATGGTTCCGGATTTTTTCTGTTCCATGTAAAGTTCTTTACGTTTCTCTTCTGTGAAGATAGCATCCCACTGTGGCAGTTCATACAGCCAGTCAGCCTTTGCATCTACCATGTTTTTGTAAAGAAGTTCTTTATCGAATGCAAGAGTCACCTTAGTGTTCTCATCCATTGTCTCGATCGGGTTCGGGATCTTAAGGCTGTCGTTGATTCCATCCAGGAAACCAACCATAGTCATAACATCCTGTCCATATTTTTCAGCAAGTTCCTTAACTGTACCACTGACTATTTCGTCCGGATTAGCAAGAAGCTGCTCATAGATACCTTTCTCAATGTTGAAATAATTTGCCCAGAATCTCTGGAGCTGATTGCGGTCTGCCTGCTGATTGTAAGCAATTTCGCGCCACTGCTCTAAGATTGTTTTATCACTCATCTGTTTCATCCTCTTTTCAAAATATTTGTCCGTGTATCACTACACTTTTTGTCAAGTGGCTTCATTATATCATCTTTCCTTCAAAAACACAAACGATATTTTAGCCGAGGCAACTACTTAACCCCAAGCTTTTCAAGCTCTTCTGTGACCTGTTTAAAGTTTTTGAACTCAATGGCACGGATTCCCACTTCTCTTGCTCCCTGGCAGTTTTCCGGACGGTCATCAATAAAAACTGACTCTTCAGCTTTCAGGCTGAACTGCTCAAGAACTTTCTCATAAATCTGATGTTCCGGTTTCAGCATTTTGACATCACAGGAAAATACTGTTCCATCCATGTATTTCAGGAAAGTCATTTCTTTTTTGTTTCTGTCCCTCATATATGCGCTGTAGTTTGAAAGAATGTACAGGTGATATCCCCGGCTTTTGAGGTATTTCGCCCAGGTTTCAGAATAAGGAAGTCTGTGGATAGTCTCAGGAGTTCTTCTCATAACTTCCCGGATATCCGCTTCATATTCCGGTGCAAGTGCCACACACTGGCGTACATACTCCTCTTCTTCCAGACAGCCTCTGTCTCTTTCATCCCATACAGGACCTTTGAAGGTAGCATTGATAATACGTTCTTTCTTTTCTTCCGGAAAGTGAAACCCATCAATATAGCCTTTCCAGTCAAAATCCACCAGCACACATCCCACATCAAAAATCACATTTTTTATCATACCTTCTGCTTCCTTGTTACTTTTTTTATTCAGGTAACGATACAGCATCCAGATCACATATGCCATTACAGACACAAACAGCACTGTAAACAGAGATGCCATAAACGTCTTCTGAGAAAAGTCCCCTTTCAGTGCAAAATACATGGGCATTGCAAATACCAGTAATAAAAGTACCACACCCAGAAGTGCACCATAACGTTTCCAGTTTTTCATAAAAGCCTCATTTCTTATTCTGTTTTTTATAAAAAGCACGCCGGAGAAAGTTCCCCGGCGCATTTCTATTTTATTATTTATTTCTGTAAATGATATCGTTTCTTCCTGGTCCGTTGGAAACCATAGTAATCGGGAATCCGATCTGTTCCTCTATGAACTCTACATATTTACGGCAGTTTTCCGGAAGATCTTCGTAATTTTTGATTCCACGAATGTCGGTTTTCCATCCCGGAAGTACTTTCAGAACTGGTTTTGCCTTTTCCAGAAGACCTGTAGTCGGGAACTCTGTAGTAACTTTACCATCAATCTCATATCCTGTGCATACCGGAATCTCATCCAGATAGCCAAGTACATCAAGTACAGTGAAGGCTACATCTGTAGTACCCTGCATACGGCAGCCATATTTAGATGCTACACAGTCAAACCATCCCATACGTCTCGGACGGCCTGTTGTTGCACCATATTCTCCACCGTCACCGCCTCTTCTTCTCAGCTCATCAGCCTCTTCACCGAAGATCTCAGAAACAAAAGCACCTGCACCCACTGCACTGGAGTATGCCTTGCACACAGTAACGATCTTTTTGATCTCATATGGAGGTACACCTGCTCCGATAGCACCGTAAGCAGCCAGTGTGGAAGAAGATGTAACCATTGGATAAATTCCATGATCAGGATCTTTCAGAGAACCAAGCTGACCTTCCAGAAGGATCTCTTTGCCTTCTTTCAGTGCATTCCACAGGAACAGAGAAACATCTCCTACATACGGAGCTACCATTTCTTTGTATTTCATCAGTTCTGCATAAACCTCATCTGCACTGAGAAGTGGTTTGTGATAGAGATGCTCCAGAAGAATATTCTTGGTCTCAACTACGCGTTCTACTTTTTCTCTGAGAGAATCGTCATGGAACAGTTCGTTTACCTGGAAACCGATCTTTGCATATTTGTCAGAATAGAAAGGTGCAATACCGGATTTGGTAGATCCGAAAGATTTGCCTCCCAAACGTTCTTCTTCGTACTGATCGAAGAGAATGTGATATGGCATAACGATCTGTGCTCTGTCAGAGATCATGATCTTCGGTGCCGGAACACCTCTTTCAATCACTTCATTGTATTCTTTGAAGAATACCGGAATATTCAGAGCTACACCATTACCGATAACACTTGTAGTATGGTTATAAAATACACCAGACGGAAGTGTATGCAGTGCAAATTTACCATAGTCATTAACGATGGTATGCCCCGCATTGGCACCTCCCTGAAATCTTACGATAATATCAGCTTTCTGGGCAAGCATATCAGTGATCTTGCCTTTTCCCTCATCTCCCCAGTTTGCTCCAACTACTGCTTTGATCATAACACTTTATCCTCCTTGTGTTTTTTTGATCTTCTTATTTAAGATATCAGAGTTACTGTTCATTCCATACACAGTAACGTATCAGACATTAATCTCTGCTTTGATACCAAGCATATCCTTATGTGCGTCAAGAACCGGCTGAACGGTCTTAGCAAGAAATGTCTCTGTCTGCTCTTTTGCTCTTCCTACATATCTGGATGGCTCCATGGATTTGCGAAGCTCATCGATGGTAAGATTGAATGCCGGATCTGCTGCGATCAGGTCCAGAAGGTTGTTATCCTTTCCTTCTACCTTTACAGTACGTCCTGCTTCCATGGAAAGTTCACGAATGCGCTCATGAAGTTCCTGACGGTCACCGCCGGCTTTAACAGCATCCATCATAATGTTTTCGGTAGCCATAAATGGAAGTTCAGCCATCATATGCTTCTCAATAACCTTAGGATAAACAACCAGTCCGTCTACTACATTCAGGCAAAGATCAAGAATACCGTCAATAGCAAGGAATCCTTCCGGAATACTGAGACGCTTGTTTGCAGAGTCATCCAGCGTTCTCTCAAACCACTGTGTGGCGGAAGTGATAGCAGGATTCAGTGCATCGATCATTACATATCTGGACAGAGAAGCAATACGCTCACTTCTCATAGGATTACGTTTGTAAGCCATTGCAGAGGAACCGATCTGAGACTTCTCGAAAGGTTCTTCCACTTCTTTCAGGTGTTGCAGAAGGCGGATATCGTTAGACATCTTATGTGCACTTGCTGCGATTCCTGCAAGAACATTCAGGACTCTGGTATCTACTTTACGGGAATAAGTCTGTCCGGACACTGGATAGCAGTTCTTGAATCCCATTTTTTCGGCGATCATTGGATCAATCTTGTCAATAGTCTCCTGATCTCCCTCAAAAAGTTCCAGAAAACTTGCCTGTGTTCCTGTAGTTCCCTTGGAGCCCAGAAGCTTCAGTGTACCAAGAACATATTCCAGATCCTCCAGATCCATCAGGAATTCCTGTGTCCAGAGTGTAGCACGCTTACCAACAGTAGTTGGCTGTGCAGGCTGAAAATGTGTGAAGGCCAATGTAGGCTGGTCTTTATATTTATCTGCGAATTTTGACAGTTCTGCAAGAACATTAACCAGTTTCTTCTGAACCAGCTTCAGAGCTTCTGCCATTACGATAATATCTGTATTATCACCTACATAGCAGGATGTAGCTCCAAGATGAATGATTCCCTTTGCCTTGGGGCACTGTACGCCATAAGCATACACATGGGACATAACATCATGGCGCACCTGACGCTCTCTCTCTTTGGCAACATCGTAGTTGATATCATCTTTGTGGGCTTTCAGCTCATCAATCTGCTCCTGGGTGATATTCAGGCCAAGTTCTTTTTCTGTTTCTGCCAGAGCGATCCACAATCTTCTCCAGGTGCGAAACTTCATGTCCGGAGAAAAAATGTACTGCATTTCCTTGCTGGCATAACGCTCTGAAAGGGGACTTACGTATCTGTCTGTACTCATGTATTTACTCCTATCATCTCACTGGATTAACCGCAGGATAAAATCGCTGCGGTTAATCAGATTTCGTATCATTACGCAGAAATTATATAACATCGCTACTATAAAAGCAATCATTTTATTCTGCTTGCTGATGAAATTTGCCAAGGAATTCCCTCATACGTGCATTATCAGAGGAAAATACCTCCTGTGGAGTTCCTTCTACTGCAATTACACCCTTATCCATAAATATCACTCTATCAGAAATATCTCTTGCAAAATTCATCTCATGTGTAACAATCACCATAGTAATATGAAGGTCTGCCAGAGACCGGATTACCCGAAGAACTTCTCCTGTAAGTTCCGGGTCAAGTGCGGAAGTGGGCTCGTCAAAGAAAAGAATCTTTGGATTCAGGGCAAGTGCCCTGGCAATGGCAACTCGCTGACACTGTCCTCCGGAAAGCTGATATGGATAAGCGTCCTCTTTATCTTCCAGCCCCATTTTCTTAAGGAGTTCTCTTGCTTCTTTGTAGACTTCCTCCTTGTTACGTTTCTGCACATGGATGGGCGCATCTGTAATATTTTTCATGACCGAATAATGGGGAAAGAGATTAAAGTTCTGGAATACCAGACCAAAACAGGACTGGATTTCTTTCAGCTCCGATTTCTTTGGCATTACGATTCTGCCCTCTTCTTCCCAGGCTGTCTTTCTTCCCATATATGTGACCTCTCCACCATCGATCATGGTCAACAGTGTGGCACATCTCAGCAACGTAGATTTGCCGGAACCGGAAGGTCCGATAATAGAAACAATTTCGCCTTCCTGTACATGAAGTGAAACATCCTTCAGTACCTGAAGTCCGTCAAATTCTTTTTTTATGTGTTTCATTTCCAGAAGATTTGTACTCATTTTCACTTCCTCCTAACGATAGTAATCCAACTTACGCTCCAGCCATTCCATTACCCATGCAACTACAAAGTTGAAGATATAATAGAATACGCCCGCGATAAAGAAAGGCATAACGGTAGTATTAGCTGCTGCAATCTGTTTTGCCAGTGCGAACATTTCGACATAAGATACAGAATATACAAGAGAAGTATCTTTTACCAGAGTGATAACTTCATTGGTAACAGATGGCAGTATGATCTTTACTACCTGAGGAAGTACGATCTTGAAAAAAGTCTGCTGTTTATTATACCCCAGAAGCTGTGCTGCCTCATACTGTCCCACTGGAATAGATTCGATACCGGAACGGTAGATTTCTGCAAAATATGCAGCATAGTTCAGGGAACATCCCAGGATAATAGCCGTAAACTTATAACCTCCGATATTCATTCCCCAGAGATAAAAAGGACCGAAGTACCAGAGCAACAGCTGCAGCATCAGCGGGGTACCACGCATAATGGATATATACGCTTTTACGATCCAGCTTAAAGGCTTAAATTTGCTCTGGCGTCCGAAATAAACCACCATGCCAATGGGCAGGGAAAACAGAAGGGTCAGAAAAAAGATCAGAATCGTTGACCCGAAGCCTGTGGTCAGCTGTTTTAACATTACCTGAAAACTCATGAATTCTCCTCCATAAACTCACAACAGGGATGCCCCTCCACGAAGGTTTGGGGGGCATCCCATATGTTCTTTCTTATTTAATTCAGCAGTGTTTATTCTGCTGCCTCCTCGCTATCTGCAGCTTCTGCGTCTGCTCCTTCTGCATCATTGTCCTCTGTAGTATCTGTCTCATCAGATGCTTTCAGAGTTACCATGTCAGCGATCTCATATTTTTCTGCAAGATCTGCTACTGTACCGTCATCAGCCAGTTTCTGAAGATCTGCATTAACAATATCACAGAGCTCGTCATTGCCTTTCTTGAATCCGATAGCGTACTGTTCTGTATTCAATGTCTCATCCAGGATTTTGAAGCCTTTACCTCTGGAATTCAGCTGATATTTGGCAACACCGATATCAATAGCCAGTGCATCCAGTGCTCCTGCCTGCAGTTCTGTAAATGCAGTGTTGTAATCTGCAAATTCATTCAATGCTCCAAAAGTATCTGCCAGTTCTTTCTGACCACCGTCTTCTTCACTCTGAAGAAGATCCAGTGCTGCTGATGCAGCCTGCACACCAACGGTTTTACCTGCCAGATCTGTCAGCTTTTCGATTCCGGAATCCTCTGCAACGACGATCACCTGGCTGTTGTCTACATATGGATCTGAGAAAGTATAATCATCTTCTCTTCCGTTCATGGTGAAACCATTCCAGATACAGTCAATAGATCCTGAATTCAGTTCCATATCCTTGGAATCCCAGTTGATAGGTTTCTTTTCCAGGGTCCAGCCTTCCATGTCACATACAGCCTGTGCCAGTTCAAGATCAAATCCTGTGTATTCGCCATCCTCATCCATATAGCCATATGGCGGATATTCTGCATCAAATCCTACAATAAGTGTCTTATCTTCCACGCCTGCCTGTACACTCACTGCAGACATCATCCCTATAGTCATTACTGCAGCCATAAGTACCGCAACTGTTTTTTTCTTCATTGCTCTATCTCCTCTAAATTTTATCTTTTATCACGTAGTCACTCTACCATGTGAAAGTATCGTAACATACGCCACATTTTCTGTCAAGAAGATTCTGGCTTTCAGAGAAATGATTTTTTCGTTGTGTTACTGGTCTTTGTGATAAAGAAGGGTGACACTTCTTTGAGGCAGCAGCAGTCTGATTGCTCCAGCTCTTGCAATAACCAGTTTCTGTTCTTCTGAATATCCATTCTGTTCAGACTGGAGCAACATCAGAAGAGGGGTATCTTCCAGTCTGGATATTCCTGCCGGCCACAGCTCGATCATTACTTCCCTGGCTTCATCTCTGTTGTTCAGGATCACGATCATCTGCTCTGTATGGGAAAATCTTCCATAACATAATCCCTGATAGTCGTTCCACAGGAATTTCAGTGAGCCCCTGCTGAGAATCTTGTATTTCTTATGAATAGCGATCATTTTTTTATAAAAACTAAGAAGTTCTCTGTCTTCATTGCCCCATGGATAAGTCCGTCTGTTATCAGGATCCGTAAATCCACAGACCCCTGCCTCATCGCCATAATATACCGTCGGTGCTCCCGGCCAGGTCATCTGGATGCCGATTGCCTCACGCATCACTGCCGGATTGATACCTTCGGAAGCAGCTTCATAACCTGCATAGGAAACCCTACCTACTCTCCGGTTGGTTCTTGTAAGGAATCTGGAATGATCATGATTGGAAAGCTCGTTCATGGCAGTAGTCAGCGCTGACATATGCAAAGCCCGCATATGGGTCTTCATAGCTCCGATAAACGCATCACTGTTGCCATAGAGATCTTCTCTGTATTCATCACTGTGCTTTTCCATTCCTGTCAGGAACCAGGTTACCGGTCCCATAAAGGCATCGTAATTCATAACAGAATCCCATTCGTCTCCCTGAAGCCAGCCTTCCGGATTACCATAATGTTCTGCAAGGATCAGTGCCTGAGGATTGGCAGCCTTTACTGCTTTTCGGAAATCCTTCCAGAATTTGTGATTAAATTCATTGCTGTGTCCCAGATCTGCTGCCACATCCAGTCTCCATCCATCCACATTATAGGGAGGGGAAACCCATTTTGTAGCTATCTTCAGCACGTAATCATAAAGTTCTCTGGAACCTTCGTAGTTCAGCTTGGGAAGGGTATCGTGCGCCCACCATCCGTCATAACTGGGGTTATAAGGCCACTGATCCGGATCTTTGAAATCAAAGAAATTACGGTAAGGGCTGTCTGCGGAAACATAGGCTCCCGGTGCATATCCCTCTTGCCCTTCATAGATTCGTTCTCTGTCCATCCATTTATTAAAAGAACCACAGTGATTAAATACTCCGTCCAGAATGATTTTCATACCTCTTCTGTGAAGTTCCTCTACCAGTCTGGCAAAAAATTTATTGCTGGCCTCCAGGTTCTTTTTGTCTGTTACACGCTTAATGTATTTGGTTGCGTGGGAATTATCTTTATCCCCGGGCATAAGAAGCCCTTCTCCATCCTGTACGATCACTCCATAATGGGGATCCACATAATCATAGTCCTGACAGTCATATTTGTGATTACTTGGAGATACAAAAATCGGATTCAGATAAAGAACTTCCACACCCAGATCCTGAAGGTAATCCAGTTTTTCCATGATTCCCTGAAGATCGCCGCCATAAAATTCCCGGACACCCATAGTCGCCGGAGGTTTTGCCCAGTTCAGGATACGTTCTGTATGCTCGCCTATATAGGTATATTCTCCTGTCTGCACATCATTCTGGGTATCTCCATTATAAAAACGATCCACAAAAATCTGATACATCACTGCGCCTTTGGCCCAGTCCGGAGTACTGTATCCAGGATAGATCTCAAAAGCATCCCGTTCCTGATGCTCTGCTGTCACTCCTTTTTCGTTATAATAGCAGGTGATCCATCCATAATGGACTTCAAAATAGTACCGGTATATCTCATTCGGCATGATGATCTTTGTCCCATAATAATCAAAGCCCTTGATGGTCTTGTATACTTTCATTTTCTGTTTCTGGTCACCGGACACAAGATAAACTGCATCCACATTGTTTTTCTGGGTGCGGAAACTGAGCATTACTTTTTCCCCGGCTTTTGGTTCTTCCGGGTTTCTGTAATATCTGGTTCCATCGCTAAACAGGGCATTTTTATTCAGTACAGGCCGCATATTCAGGATGTACTGCATCTTTCTGTTAATGTTCTCATTTTCATGATTCATATTTTTTCCTCTTATTCTAAACATATGATACAATCAGCTCCTTCGGAACTGCTGTAACGTATCTTTTTTATTTAACAACTCTGTGGAGCACATTCATCAGAGAATCCACACTGATGGGTTTGGTCAGAAATAATAATATGTTATGAACTTATTGTTCTTCTTCAGTATAATATAATTGAGATTTGAGAACAAGTGTTTTATTAATTTTATAATGAAAAAAAGACAGCGGGATAGGCTGTCTTTTTTTGGAGAAGGTATTTCTTCTTATGGGGTGTAGCAAAAACTATATAATGTATTGGGGGGTTTTTACGATATATATAATAGCATGTGTCTACAAATAAGTGTGCACAAAGTTCACAAAATTTGATATAAGTTTTTGTCTATATTGTATATCGTATTTTCAACACTCTTTGTTTTCTGCTGTAAAAAGTGTCTCAAACTCTTCTCTGTGTACTTTTTCCTTCTTTAAAAGAAGGGCTGCGCACTGATGAAGGACATCCTGATGTTCCAGAATAATCTCCTTTGCCTTCTCATGGCATTCATCTATGATCCTGTGGATCTCCTGGTCGATCTCCTTGGCAACTTCTTCACTGTAACCTCTGGTATGTGCCAGATCTCTTCCGATAAATACCTCATCGCTGTCATCTCCGTAGGCGATCAGTCCAAGTCTGTCAGACATGCCGTACTGCATAACCATAGCTCTGGCTGTGGAAGTAGCACGTTTGATATCGTTGGATGCACCTGTGGTAATGTCACCAAAGATGATCTCTTCTGCCACACGTCCACCCAGAAGTGTGGTAATATCCTGAAGCATTTTGCCTTTTGTATTAAAGATCTCGTCATTTTCAGGAAGAGGCATGGTATACCCAGCTGCACCTACTCCTGTAGGAATAATGGAGATTGTGTAAACAGGATCCATATCCGGCAGCACATGGAAAAGAATGGCATGTCCTGCTTCATGGTAGGCTGTAATCTTCTTTTCTTTGTCGGAGATTACCTTGCTGCGTTTTTCTGCACCGATTCCAACTTTGATAAATGCAGCTTTGATATCTGGCTGGGTAATATAATTCCTGGTTGCTTTGGCTGCCATGATCGCAGCTTCGTTAAGAAGGTTTTCCAGATCTGCTCCTGTAAATCCTGCTGTTGTCTGTGCGATCTGTGCCAGATCCACATCTTCTCCCAGAGGTTTGTCCTTGGCATGTACACGAAGAATCTCTTCTCTTCCCTTAATGTCAGGTCTGCCTACTGCCACCTTACGGTCAAAACGTCCCGGACGAAGGATCGCCGGATCCAGAATATCCACTCTGTTGGTAGCTGCCATAACAATAATGCCCTCATTAACCCCGAAACCGTCCATTTCTACAAGGAGCTGGTTCAGAGTCTGTTCTCTTTCGTCATGGCCACCACCCATGCCTGTGCCTCGCTGTCTGGCAACTGCATCGATCTCATCAATAAAGATGATACATGGAGCATGTTTCTTGCCTTCTTCAAAAAGGTCTCTTACTCGTGATGCACCTACACCAACAAACATTTCCACAAAGTCAGAACCGGAAATAGAGAAGAAAGGCACTCCTGCCTCTCCTGCCACTGCTTTGGCAAGAAGAGTCTTACCTGTTCCAGGAGGTCCTACAAGCAGTACACCCTTGGGGATACGTGCTCCTACACTGGTATATTTCTGTGGGGATTTCAGAAAATCCACCACTTCTACCAGGTCTTCTTTTTCTTCCTGAAGTCCTGCTACATTCTGGAAAGTAACTTTTTTGTCATCAGGCAGCATCATACGTGCACGACTTTTGCCGAAATTCATCATTTTGGCATTGCTGCCCCCTCCGGACATCTGCCGGTTCATCATCATGAATAAAAATATGATCAGTGCTCCCATAAGAAGAGTAGGCAACAGAGATGTAAGAAACGCATTATCCTGGGGAACGTTCTGGACCTGAGCTTCAATATCATATTCTTCCAGCACCTCTTGTGCATCCTTTACATCCGTTACATATACTCTTTTCTGACCCTCACCCTGAATCTCTGCCAGAACAGAACCCGTCGGTACTTCTTTGTTCTGATAAATTTTTGCGGATGATATTTTCCCGTCTTTTGCGGATTGTTCCAGCGCCTCCATCGTATAGTCACTCTGGGTAGCCACCTGATTGTTCAGATAAAAATACCCAGCCACCAGCATTACGATCAATACTAGATACAGTCCGGTTCTGCTTGGCTGTCTGTTCACTTACAGAATCTCCTTTCAATCTTCGTCTAATTCAACCACCCCGATGAAGGGAAGGTTTCTATATTTCTGAGCGTAATCCAGTCCATAACCCACTACAAACTCATCCGGAATATTGAAGCAGCAGTAATCTACGTCTACTTTCTTGACTCTTCGCTCTGGTTTGTCCAGAAGCGTACAGAGACGGATGCTGTTTGGATTACGTCCCTTCAGAATCTCAATAAGATAACTTAATGTTCTTCCAGAATCAATGATATCCTCAACGATCAGAACATCTTTGCCGATCAGTGGCTGATCCAAATCCTTAACGATCTTTACAACGCCGCTTGACTTGGTGTCATCTCCGTAGCTAGATACAGACATAAAGTCCAGGGATACCGGAACAGTAATTCTCTTTGCAAGCTCACAGGTAAAGAATACACCGCCTTTCAGTACACAGATAAGATGGATCTCTTTTCCTGCATAATCTTTGCTGATCTGTTCTGCGATCTTTTTGATTCTGGCATCCACTTCTTCCTCGCTAAGTAAAACCTTGATTTTCTCACTCATTATGACTTCCTCCTTGGTATTTTATTTCTAATACATTCCTTGTACAGGAAGTAATTTTGTATTTTTCGCTGATCCGTCCTCCAACCAGCCACAGAACCTCACTGCCTTCTGCGATCACAGGAATCTGATCCCGGATCTCTCTGGGAATCTTGTCGTCGATCATACAGCGGGTAAGCTTTTTGTGATCCCCATTCTGATTTACCACCAGACAATCATCGCTTCTTCTGGTACGAACGGACAGTCTGCTTTTTATTTTATCACAATCAAACCATTTCGTATACTTTTTTTCCAAAATCTTCTGACCTGTATAAGAAAAAATCCTTGTTGAGATTTTTTCTCCACAAAAATCCGTTTTCCCTGGTATCTGAAGTTTTGTTTCCGCCTGCTTCTGGTGACTTTCCGAAAGGCTCTCTGCATTGGCAGTTTTCTTTCGAAGACAGATTCCCCCATACTCCCGAAGAGCTTCTGTATCATAGGGCAGGTCTGATCTTTTGCCGGTTCCACTCCGGTAAAGTTTCTGAACCATATGAACATGCACAGAAGTAATATCCTTGCTGCTGCCACAGATCCAGCTCAGACTCTGACGTATTCCGTAGGTCTGAAGAATTTCTTCCTTCTGAAAGAATTTATCCTCTATAAAAATCCTGTCTGCCTGTATCCGGGCATATTGTCTTAACAGGCTCTCTGTCTGTTTTTCCATAAAAGCATCTACCTGAGATAATATTCCGGCTGTCTCAGCCATATGCTCTATGGCTTTCTCATTGACTTCCTGTTCCAGAAGGGGCAGAATATGCCTTCGGATCCTATTTCTGGTATAGCCATCTTCCAGATTGCTGCTGTCCACAGCAAAAGAAATCTGCCTTTCTTTTACATAATTGTCAATTTCTTTTCGATCTAAACACAAAAGTGGACGGATCACCTGATCTGTTACCGGTTTTATGGCAGCCAGGCCCCGAAGACCGGTTCCCCTTGCCAGATGATGAATCATAGTTTCTGCCAGATCATTCTGATTATGTGCCACAGCTGTAACCATCCGTCTGTATCCCTTCTGACTGTTCTTTGTCTTTTCTGAGGCAAAAGCTTCCTGACGTACCTTCCGTCCGGTTTCTTCATGTCCCATTTTCCATTTCCGGGACAATGCGGGAACATCATATCTGTATACCTTGAAAGGGATTCCCTGCTCTTTGCAGAAAGCTTCTACTATCTTTTCATCCCGATCGGCCTCTTCACCCCGGATTCCATGATTCACATGTACTGCCTGGAGGGAAAATCCTGTTTCTTCTCTCAGCTTCCAGAGAATATCCAGCATAGTCATGGAATCAGCCCCCCCTGACACACCTGCGATCACCAGAATACCATTCTGTAACATCTGATTACTGCTGATGAAATTTCTGACTTTTTCGATTGTTTTTTCCTGCATATTCCCTTCTCCATTTTCTCCATGTTCGGTACAGATTCTTTTTCTTCCTTCAACGTAAAATCTTATTTTCTCACAACACTTGCCACAAGTACTGTCATATCATCCCTGGCTCTGTAATCACTGTAGCCCAGAACCCTTTCCAAAATCCCTCTGCTTACTTCTCTTGGTGGTTCCTCTGGAATATCCATGATGATCTCTTTCATAGTCTCTTCCTCCCGGTTCACAGGAAGGGCATCCAGCACACCGTCTGTCATCATGATAATGTAATCTCCATGGTAAAGTTTCCGGGAAGCAGTATCAAACTCCACCTGCTGCATAAGTCCTGCTGCCAGGCTTTCCGAAGAAATCGCCTCTACCCAGTGATCTCTCCGTATAAAAGTCGCTGCCGCACCAGCTTTCAGGAAATTACAGATTCCTGTATACAGATCCACACCACAGATATCCACTGTAGAAAACATCCCTTCCTGTCCTTTCAGTACCAGGGCGGAATTCACCATTCGGGCTGCCGTCTCCTGAGAAAAGCCAGATTCCAGAAACTGTTCCAGAAGTTCCACTACAACCTCACTTTCTCTGCATGCATCCATTCCTGATCCCATTCCATCAGAAAGACACATAACAAACTTGTCTTCTTCCTGTCTGCAAATGTAATTGTCTCCGGATACGGTTTCCTTCTCTCTGGTAAGTCTGGATACGCCAAACAGCATCTGATAGCTTACATCTTCTACAAAATGTACTGTATGAAATTCTCCGTTTATGATACACCTGCTTCCCTGTGCAGAAGTCATAGCACATTCGCAGACTTCCGACAAGATCTGAGATACTTCCGTTACCGATACACACTGACCGCTTCTTGCCCGCATGGTCAGAAAGATCTGACGCCGTCCCTCTGTCCTGTCCATTGCCCATACATGTTTCACTACAATATGACGTTTCTTGAGTGCCTTCCGTATTTCCTCCTGAAATTCCGGATCTGCCGGTATGATATCATAAAGATCCTCTGCTACTTTTTCCATGATCCTAGCAGTCTCATTAAGCTGCTGTGCCACTGCAAGACGACTCTCAATCATACGGTTGTCCCAGATCAGTACCTGTTTTTCTTTCTGGAACCGGTCTTTGACCGTCTCCAGGTACTGTACGGACTTTCCACAAAGCTGTGCCCACTGAAGACGGATATCCTCTGCTTTCTCCATATCCCCTTCTTCCAGTGCCCGGATCATGGCTTTCCCACCCTTCAGAAGAGACTCTCCATGTTCACCCCAGCAGATTTCTCTGTGATAACAGCCTGTACACATCTGCCGGCTGGTATCATTCAGGATTTTCTCTGTCTGTCCGCTGCTCAGATAATCTTTGCGGTAAGGCATCCCATAAAAAGTGTCTGCCAGTTTACGGAACGATGCTGCATAACGTTCTACTTTTTCCTTCTGGGGATGGCTTTCCCTTAAAGGAAGTTCTTCCTCTTTTTTTGACATTCTTCCCGACAAAATAGTTTTTGCCATGTCCCGCAATATCAGCAGTACACTGATCACGAGCATGGCAATTACCCATTCCTGCATATTTTCCCCTCCCCTTATCTACCTTCATTAAGAAGATATTATAAAAGAAGAGCTCCGAAATATCTGTCAAACAATGGCGGTGCTTTCAAAAAAGTTTTCGCCACAAAATATGTTATTTTTCTTCTTCAAATACAATCTCATTATCTTTGACCAGACCAAGCTTATCTCTTGCAACTTCTGCTACATAGTCATCTGTCTCCATATACTCTTTCTTTTCGTCGATCTCCCTGGTTCTGTCTTTCTCATTTTCTATGGATTCTTCCAGTGCCGCCGCCCGGTCATCATAAACACCGATCCTTGCTTCCAGGTTCTTGCTCTGTACAGTGAGTCCCCCCAGAAGAATCAAAACAACGCAGGAAATTGCAGCCATTCCAAGATAATTATTTGCAATTCTGTTTTTCTTTCTTTTTCTTTTTGACTTTTTCAATACGTTTGCTCCTTTTAAAAATCAAAAAATTTTTTTTCTTTACAAAAAAGCCACTTTCTACAATTTTAAACATTAAAATATTACATCTTTTAATACGAAATAGCAACCTTTTTAACAGAAAATTCATCGAAAAACCACCACAAATACATCCCAAAAACAAAAATCCACGTAAAATCCCCTGATTATACCGATAAATCTCACAGAATCCCAAAATTCCTGTCAGTATCCAGAACCCAAGATCCAGCACTGCCCTTACAACTCCTGCGTGTATTCTATATTTTCTGATGGCATTTACCAGCCACAGAGCAAGCATCCACAGAGTTCCCCAAAGAAAAGCTCCCCAAAAAAGTTCCGCCTCAGATCTCATATAAATACTCATACCAATCAGCGGAACATTCTTTTTAACAAAGATTCTTTGGAAACAGGTTTGTTTCTGGTTATGTAGGAAAGGCTGTTGATCTTACCTTCTATCAGCGCCTCTTCTTTTTCCAGATCCAGCCCCTTTATGTGAAGCTGTTCTCCCTTTATCAGAAGTTTTCCTTCTACTGTAAGAAAAAGCATCTCATTTTCATTAAAAGAATCTACTTCCTGAACTCCTGTGAGCTTCCCGTTTTTGCGGTTCTCCACAGTCAGGATATGGCTGCGAACTGTTTTTCTTTCTTCCAAAGACATCCACCCTGCACATACTGTTACTGATAACTTATGTGAAGAACTCTGTAAATAGACTTCTCTGGTTACTGTTTACAGGATCAGAGATATCTGTAAAGATTTTCCGCATCTTCTTTGCGAACTGTATCCTTTACATCCAGTACTTCTACTTTCACTGCTTTGCCACCAAACTGGATCTCTATAGTATCTCCTGCCTTTACCTGTGCAGAAGCCTTGGCAGAACGGTCATTTACCAGTACCCGACCTGCATCACAGGCTTCGTTTGCTACTGTACGTCTTTTGATGAGACGTGACACTTTTAAAAATTTATCCAGACGCATAATTTTCTCCTTATGTCATTAAAAAAGGGGGAACAAAAAGTCCCCCCTGATACAATCTTTAAATTATTCGTTTACCATATCTTTCAGAGCTTTTCCGGCTTTGAATTTAGGAGCCTTGGAAGCTGCGATTTCCATGGTTTCACCTGTACGAGGATTTCTTCCTTCTCTTGCAGCTCTTTCGCTTACTTCAAATGTACCAAAACCAACTAACTGGATTTTTCCACCTTTTTTTAATT
>URXG01000059.1 GCA_900551715.1 uncultured Blautia sp.
TCTTTGAAAAGATCTGCTCAAAAAGGTCTGTATCTTTGAAACGGCGGGTATAATTTTTTCCAAATGTAGAAAAATGAGAAACAGGATCCAGCATATCCAGTCCAAGAAACCAGCGGTAAGCAACGTTTACTTCAATCTCTTTTATGGTCTGACGCATACTTTTTATTCCATAAAGATACTGGATAAAAGGTATCTTTATCAGCATGACCGGATCCATACTGAGACAACCATTATCCAGACAGTATTTTTCTTCTGCCAGATCATAAATAAAGTTCCAGTTGATTGCTTTATCTATCAAACGAAGCATATGATTTTGTGGCACCATGTCATCCATGCTAAACATCATCATCTGTTCACGTTTTTTATCTGCACTCTTTTGTTTTGTAATTCCATTTCCTAGCAAAATCTCTATGGGGGAAGCTATATTCTCATCATTTCGGACATGATACAGCCGCCTTTTGCACCTCTGTCCATCACTTCTTCCAGCTGTCCTGTTCCCATATGGATACCACCTATGGCATACACCGGAATGGTTACTTTCCGGCAGACCTCTTCCAGAAAATCAAGTCCCCGGGGTGGCAGTCCCTTCTTACAGTCAGTGCTGTAAATATGCCCTGCTGTAAGATAAGTAGCCCCTAGTTTCTGTGCTTTCAATGCATCTTCTACAGAATGTACAGAACATCCTACTACCTGAAAATCCTGTAATTTATTACTGTATTTTTCAAGAACCAAAAGTGGCAGATGTATCATAGGATGTGATAATTTCTTTGCCACATCCACATAAGTATGAAGAATACATGGCACCTGATACTGACTGCAAAGCTCCAGTACTTTCTCTGCAAGTGCCTCATATTCCTTCTCCGTAAGATCTTTTTCCCGGAGGATCAGTGCTTTCGGATGGCATTGGCATACTCGTTCCAACTGTGCCATAAAAGGTCTGTCACAAAGGTTTCTGTTGGATACAGCGATTACATTTTTATATTTATCAAAGGTACACATAGTCATTCATAACCGGCTGAAGCCCATTCTTCAGGAGGGCATCGTAGACTTCATCTACAGACCTTCCATCAGAGATTTCAAACTGGTCATCTCCTTTATCTTCGATCTCCTCTACATGACTTCCAATGCCTGTACTGACTCCTGCTGAGATCTTGGTAGCTGCAATATTTACAAGATTATCTCTTACTCTTTCGCACTCTCTGGTGGACACTGTAATGCTTGCAAAAGGCATGAATAATCTGTAAGCACATACAACCTGCAGAAGCTGCGGCTCATGTACATCCATTGGATTGATTCTGTCATTATTAATGATCGGGCGAAGTCGCGGACAGGAAAAAGCAATCTCTGCATGAGGGTATTTACGCTGCAGAAGCCATGCATGATATCCTGTTGCAAAAGCATCTTTACGGAAATCATCAAGCCCCAGAAGAGCTGCAAAACCTACCCCTCTCATGCCACCTTTCAGTGCACGTTCCTGAGCATTCAATCTGTATGGGAAGATTCTTTTATGTCCTGCCAGATGGAGAGTTTCATACTTATCTGAATTATAAGTTTCCTGGAAAACTGTCACATAATCTGCTCCGCACTGGTGAAGATAATGGTACTCATCGGAATTCATAGGATATACTTCCAATCCGATAACTTTAAAATATTTTCTGGCAATCTTACATGCTTCCCCAATATATTTTACATCAGATTTTGCCCTGCTTTCTCCTGTAAGAATCAAAATTTCCTGAAGTCCTGTAGAAGCAATAGCTGCCATTTCTTTGTCAATCTCTTCTTCATTCAACTGTGCTCTGCGGATCTTGTTATGGCAGTTAAATCCACAGTAAATACAATAATTTTCACAGTAATTGGCAATATAAATTGGTGTAAACATATACACGCTGTTACCAAAATGTTTTCTGGTTTCGCTTCTTGCTGCCTGTGCAATTTCTTCCAGAAGAGGCAGGGCAGCCGGTGAAAGAAGTGCCTGAAAGTCCTCTATTGTACGGTTGTCATGTTTCAGTGCACGCCTTACATCTGTCTCTGTAAAGCTGTCATAATCATAGTCATTCATAGCCTGGATCACCTGATCCATTACTTCAGAATCCTTCAGTTCTTCCATTCCGGGAAGATATTTCATATGATCAATACGGTTCTTTTTCATATCCTCCAGTATCACTTCGTTTACGATACTGTCATTAAAATGATCTCCATGTTCTTCTCTGATCTTCTCTGCTGTTTCCATTATGTTTCTGCCCGCCTTTCTTTAGTCCCGTAAAAATCCTGTCAATGGTGAAGATGCACTGGCACCTTTTTCCAGTGTTCTTCCAAGACCGGAAAGATATGCACTACGTCCTGCTTCGATGGCTTTTTTGAATGCTTCTGCCATTACTTCTACGTTTCCGGCAGTTGCGATTGCTGTGTTTGCCATAACTGCAGATGCTCCCATTTCCATTGCTTCGCAGGCCTGGGAAGGTCTGCCGATGCCTGCATCTACAATGATCGGAAGATCAATCTCATCAATGAGAATCTGGATAAATTCTCTTGTACAAATACCCTTATTGGAACCAATTGGTGAACCCAGAGGCATTACACAGGCAGCACCTGCATTCACCAGATCTCTTGCCACATTCAGATCCGGATACATGTATGGCATAACAATAAATCCTTCTTTTGCAAGCATTTCTGTAGCACGTACTGTTTCATAATTGTCTGGCAGAAGATATTTGGAATCGTGGATAACTTCTACTTTTACAAAATCTCCACAGCCCAGTTCTCTGGATAATTTTGCAATACGGAGTGCTTCTTCTGCTGTTCTTGCTCCTGAAGTATTAGGAAGTAAAATAACATCTTTCGGGATGTAGTCAAGGATATTGGCAAGCCCTCCTTCGTTGGCTCTCCTCAGTGCCAGTGTGATAATCTGTGCACCTGCTTTTTCTACGCAGGCTTTTACCAGGTCCAGAGAAAATTTACCGGAACCCAGGATAAATCTGGATGTGAATTCATGTCCTCCGATTACCAGTTTGTCTTCTTTGTTTTCCTCTTTAAGGCCGCTTCCACCGCCCATAAACTGTACAATTTCCATAATATCTCCCTCTTTCAGAATTGTTTTTCCATAAAGTTCTCGTTCCAGAATTTCTTCATTTAGTTCGATTGCCACTGTTGCAGGTACATAAGAATTTTCGTTCAGATACTCTGTAACTGTCATTGGTTTTTCCAGATCTTTTTTCTTTCCATTTACTGTGATCATGATAAAATCCTCCTTTTGGTTGATGAGAGTAAACTCGCCCACCTGCACAGCTGCCGGACAGGGTTTTTATAGTAAAAAAGAGTCCACAAAAGAATACACCCGCGGTGGTGCACCCCTTCATGAACTCTGTTCACTCTCACTGTTTCAATATGTAGTTGTATTTTCCTGTTCAGATAAAGAAAAAGGGAGATACCAAAGCATCTCCCGTAAAATTCTCATATACGTTCGTTCCTACGTTGGCATTATCCAAATCAGGTATAAGGGTCGAAGTTGATTACTTCCTCTCAGCCTGCTTGTACAAGCTCCCCTGTTCATTTACATGGCTATTATATGTCATAATAAAATATGTGTCAAGCCTTTATAATTCCTGTCCATTAGTTTCAATTACTTTTTTGTACCAGTAGAAGCGATAACCATTGGCAACAGTGGTTCCAATTGCTGTGTTTTCCTCCTGACTGGTATCTCCACTTTCCTCGGAAAACAGTATATTCTTTACAAAAGCAAGCCTCTTTCCCAGAACCCTGGCAATAAATCCCACCAGAAGAGCTGCAATCACAGTACCCTCTCTCACGCCATTCAGCTGTCCTTTAAATACAAAAGACAATACAGCAGCAATCACTGCCATGGAAACGTCAAAACAGATCTTCGTTGTTCCAAAATTCGTTTTCCATGTAAGTACAATAGCCCGGACAAAAGACTCTCCCGGAAGCATGACTACATCTGCCAGAACCTCCAGGTATACACCGAAGCCAAGGATCAGACATCCTATCAGAAGATATACAATCTTCATAATATAACTTTGTGGATTTACCCATGAGAAAAGAATCATTGTCAGATCAATAAAATATCCAAACACAACAGATACCGGAATCTGCAGTATATGTTCCAGTTTAAAATTCTTACGCAGTATCAGAAACTGCAACAAGATTAGAAATACGCTGAAAAATATAGTAAAGTTACCCAGCGTAAATGGAAAACTAAGACTCAACACATATGGGATCGACGAAATTGGTGAAGTTCCCAGACTTGCTTTTGTAATCAGACTAACTCCAAGGGAGTTTACGAAAAGCCCTATCAGAAAAATCACATATCTTTTCAGTTTATTCATTGGTTACATCCTTCTTTCTCTGTAATACTTTGCTGTCACACCAGGATTCCATCAGGTTATCAAAAATTTTCTCTGAAACTTTCATGAACTTTTCCAGTTCTTCCCGGGAAATACCTTCCAGAGCTGTCTCCTCAATTTCCTGAAAAGCTGCATCTACCAATCCCTGACTTTTTTTCCCGGCGTCTGTCATAAAAATATGAAATGTCCTTCGATTTCCATTAAGCATCCGTCGTTCAATAAGACCTTTTTTCTCCATTCCATTCAGAATAGACGTCAGCGACCCTGCCTCGATAAAACATCCTGCTGCAATATCTTTCTGGCTGGCTCCATCATGATCCTTCAGAAAATCCAGAACTTTCGGCTGTCCCAGCGTAAGCCCCGCTGATTTTACCCTTTCCAGCAGTTGCTTTTGAATCAGCTGTTGGTTTGCCATAGCCAGATAATGTAATGACTTGTCCATTTTTCTCCCCTTTCTCTTATATCCACTGCTTCACTTTCCCAGGAAAGTAAAAACAGTTACAATTCAAATATTTAGAATTGTAACTGTTTTTACTTCATTTGTCAATTTAATTTCAGCATGATTACAATATTGCAAATCCCCCAGAAATCCGTTATAATTATCTACAGCCAAGGGAGGATCACTATGTGTGTCCTCTTTTTGTTATTTTACGCCGTATTATCTTGTTTCAGGCAGAATTTAATTTCTGTTTTTCCCATCCGGAGAAAGGGGATTCTATATGGATATCAGTAAATATGCACTTTTTGCAGACGTTGCAGATACAGGAAATTTTACCAAAAGTGGTGAACGAATGGGCTATACACAGCCTGGGGTCAGTCATATTCTGAAAGCTATGGAAGCAGAGTTTGGTTTTCCGCTTTTTGTCCGCACCAAGCAGGGAGTTGTGCCTACACATAATGCCAAAGAGATCCTGCCTCTGGTCCGGCAGCTTCTTTCTGTCAATGAACAGCTGGAACAGACCATCAGTTCTCTGAACGGACTTACCACTGGTCACCTGACCATTGCTTCTTTTGCCAGTATCGGACGTAGCTGGCTTCCTGCAGTAATCCATTCCTATCAGCAGAGCTTTCCCGGAATTGAGATTGAACTTCTGGAAGGCGGTACCGATGATATCATAAACTGGGTAGAAAACAGCCGGGCTGATTTCGGTCTGCTCAGTAAGTGGAATGTAGATTCTCTGGAATGGATTCCTCTTTATGAAGACCCTCTCATGGCCATCCTTCCCAAAGATATGGATATGGGGGGCAAAACAGCTTTTCCTATTAAAGATATGGCAGATCAGCCTTTTGTTATTTCTGCTGAAGGCGTGGATTATGATATCCATCAGGTTCTGAAAGAAACTGGCATTGAACCGGATATCCGTTTTTCTTCCATGGACGACCACGTAGTGATCTCCATGGTTGCCAACAACCTGGGAATCAGCATTCTTCCCAACCTTGTTATAGGCAATGCCAGGGCCCAGATCCAGGCACTGCCCCTGGAGCCTGATTTTTCAAGGGAACTGGGAATCGGAATCAAATCTTTTTCCAGTCTTACCCCTGCTGCCCAGCAATTTATTACTTCTATTCAGGAGCAGATTGATACTTTTCGGGAATAAACTAACAACCATTACCAACTTTCTTAACCATTTGTGCCAAAGAGCCACCGCCCCTTTTTACAAGGACGATGGCTCTTTTATCTTAATTGTTCTGTACTTTATGTACCCTGATTTCTTTATATGCCTCTGGATTTTTTCACGCAGGCAGTCTGTGCTTCGATCACTGCACTACGAAGTCCCTTTTCTTCCAAAATACGAACTGCCTGAATAGTGGTTCCTGCCGGGGAGCAGACCATGTCCTTCAGTTCGCCCGGATGTTTGCCTGTTTCCAGCATCAGTTTGGCACTGCCGAGAACAGCCTGCGCTGCAAACTTATATGCCTGTGCCCTTGGCATTCCGTCAGCCACTGCTGCATCTGCCATAGCTTCCATGAACATAAATACATATGCCGGTGAACTTCCGGAAACGCCTGTTACCACATCCATAAGATTTTCCGGAATCACTTCTGTCTTTCCAAAGCTGTTGCAGAGTTTTACTGCCATTTCTGTCTCTTCTTCTGTTACCAGACTGTTGGTACAGAGACCAGTCATTCCTTCTCCTACCATAGCCGGTGTATTAGGCATGGTACGGATGATCTTTGTATTTTTTCCCAGATGCTCTGCCAGCCATTCCAGAGTTTTGCCTGGTGCAATGGAAATAAAAATCTGTCCATCTTTTACGCTGTTTTTGATCTCATCCAGCACACCTTCCAGAAACTGTGGTTTTACAGCCAGAAAAACCACATCTGCAAACTCCAATACCTGACAGTTGTTTTCTGCACGCTGAATCCCCAGCTCTTTCTGAATCTTCTCTCTGGTTTTTTCTGATTTGGCAGAAGCGATCATATCCACTTTCT
The DNA here is from genome assembly GCA_900551715.1 of uncultured Blautia sp. GTDB lineage: Bacteria > Bacillota > Clostridia > Lachnospirales > Lachnospiraceae > Blautia_A. The sequence continues at coordinate 6,795 of URXG01000059.1, forward strand.
TCACTTCACCACATTTCAGGATACCTTTCAGCATGGCTGTTGCCATGTTTCCACAGCCGATAAAACCAATTTTCATAACAATTACCTCCTGACTTGCCACAACAGATCAGCAACTTTCATTTTTCAATATCATACATCCATTCTGTTCAAAAGTAAACAGCCCCATACTCCGATACCCAGAGAATGGGACTGTTTGCTCTGAAAAATCTCTCAGACATTTGCTCTTTATTTTTTGGAGTGAGTCGTTTTTATCACATGATCTTGCGGAACAGAGCTTTCAGATCTTCAACGCTTGCATCTTTCGGGTTTCCTGGTGCGCAAGCATCTGCATGAGCAGATTCAGCCAGGAACTGAAGATCTTCTTTGATAGCCTCCAGTTTGGTTGGGATTCCAACATCAACGGAGAGTTTTCTTACTGCATCAATTGCTGCTTTTCTGTATTCTGTTTCACTGTAATATTATCCACAGAAGTAGACTCCAGACATTCCTTCATGGATCTGGCAAGCCGGTATTTTGTTTTTTCGCCTTTTTTCATATCTTCCGGGTAGCTGCCTTCAGCCATTCTTTTTCTTCCTTATTTAAATATGGTGCTATATTCTGATACACCCTTTCATGGTAGTCATTGAGAAGTCCACGTTCCCTTTCTGTCATCTGAGAGGGATCTACGCCATCCAGATCAAAAGGAACCATAGTCAGTTCTTCAAAACACATAAACTGTCCATAAGACGTTTTTTCTGCTTTTTTACAGAGGATCAGATTTTCATGACGGATTCCAAATTCATTTTCCAGATAGTATCCAGGTTCATCTGAAGTGATCATTCCCTCTTCCAGTACTGGCGCCGGATTTCCCGGAAGATTTTTCCACCGGAAGCTGTTGGGACCTTCATGAACATTCAGAAGATATCCCACGCCATGTCCGGTTCCATGATTATAGTCTTCTCCTAGTTCCCACAGTGGTCCTCTTGCAAGGTAATCCAGATTAAGTCCTGTGCAACCGTATCGGAAATGGGCTGCTGCAAGATTCAGATTGCCTTTCAAAACTGCTGTAAAATACTTCTTTTCTTTCTCTGTAACAGGACCTAAGACAATTGTCCTGGTAATATCTGTAGTGCCTTCCAGATAATGTCCGCCGGTATCTGCCAGTACCATGCCCTTTGGTTCCAGCGAAATATCTGTTTCTTCTGTTGCACTGTAATGAACAATGGCAGCATGGGTTCCATAGGCAATGATAGGATCAAAGCTGTCTCCCAGAAAATGTTCCTGCTCTTTTCGCAGACTGTAAAGCTTTTCTGCTGCACTCATTTCTGTGATTTTTTCTTTTCCTACGTTTGTTTTCAGCCAGTAAATAAACTTTGTTACTGCCACGCCGTCCCGGATATGTGCAAGCCTTTCATTTTTCATCTCTACTGGATTCTTGGTGGCTTTTGGGAGAAGGGTCAGATTCCTTTCATCCAGAATCACCACATCCTCCGGAATATTACTTACCAGACGGCTGTTGACACTGGATTTGGAAAGAAGAACTTTCTTTCCTTTAAAAAACGTCTGTACACAGGTATACACTTCATCATAAGGATAAAGCTTTACTCCATCTGCTTCCAAATATTCACGTACCTTCTGTGGGAATGCCATTTCATTTGCAAAAAGACGGATCTCTGTATCTGTCATCACCAGATAAGAAAGCACTACCGGGCAACAATGAATATCATTTCCACGTATGTTCAAAAGCCATGCAATATCATCCAGAGAAGTCAGCACAAAAATATCTGCTTCTTTTTCTTTCATCTGCTGGCGGATTTTCTGAATCCTGGATGCCCTGGATTCTCCGGTCCACTTTATATCCAGCTCCATAACCTGCTCACAGGAAAGTGCAGGACGGTCATCCCAGATTTCGCCGATCAGATCTTCCTCTACAGAAAATGTGATATTTTTTTTCTGGAGAAGTTCTTTTAATTTTTCTGCTTCTCTGGCACTGACTGTTCGTCCGTCGAAGCCAAGGCACATGCCCTCCTGTAATTTATCTGCCAGAAATTCGTGAACAGTAGGTACCCCAGGTTCCCCGGACTTAAACAGCTCTATGGTACTTCCCTGAAGCTGATCTGCTGCCTGTATAAAATACCTTCCATCTGTCCACAGTCCTGCCATGTCCATTGTGACCACTGCTGTTCCTGCCGAACCTGTAAATCCTGTAATATATTTTCTGCACTTAAAATAATCTCCTACATATTCTGATCCATGAAAATCATCTGTAGGCACCAGATATGCATCAATATTCTTTTTTTTCATCAGTCTGCGAAGTGCTTCCAACCGTTCTTTTATCGTAGTCATTTCCAAAGCCTCCTGCTTTTATTACAACCTTTTGCTGAATTCTTTTTTTGATTATACTCTTTCTTTTTCTGAACTGTCAATTACACTCCAAAGACCACTATTATTTTATGTATTCTTTTCCGGAAATTCCCGGTTCAGTCATATTAATTGGATCCAGAACTCTGGACAGTTCTTCTTCATCCATCAGTTTTTCCTGCAGTATCAGATTACGAACAGACTCCCCTGTTTTCAGTGCTTTCTTCGCAATGTCTGCTGCTTTCTGATATCCTACATGAGGGCTGATAGCTGTAATAATACCAACACTGTTTTCAACCAGATCACGACATCTTTCTTCGTTTGCTGTGATACCTGTAATGCAGTTGTCTACCAAGGTCTGTACAGCATAAGCCAGTGTATCAATAGACTGGAACATGCAGTAAAAAATAATCGGCTCAAAAGCATTCAGCTCCAGCTGTCCTGCTTCTGCAGCCATGGTAATGGTCATATCATTTCCAATAATATTAAAAGCAACCTGGTTTACAACTTCCGGAATAACCGGATTTACTTTTCCTGGCATAATGGAAGAACCATTCTGTTTGGCCGGAAGATTGATCTCACCAAATCCGGCTCTCGGACCGGAGGACATCAGTCTCAGGTCATTGGACATTTTTCCAAGAGTCACTGCACATGCCTTCACTGCACCGGATACAGCAACAAAAGGATCCAGGTTCTGAGTGGCATCAATCAAGTCAAATGCCTGAACAAATTCCATTCCGGAAATTTCTGATAAGTTCGGAACAATTCTCTTCAGATATGCTTTGTCAGCATTGATACCAGTTCCAATAGCAGTTCCGCCCATATTCAGAGAACGCATTTCATCCATAGCTTTGTCCATACGGTTGATATCACGCATGATCGCTACAGAGTATGCCTTAAATTCCTGTCCCAGTCTGATGGGAACTGCATCCTGCATCTGAGTACGTCCCATTTTTATTACATGGTCAAACTCCTGGGCTTTGTCGCAAAGTGCTTTGTGAAGACGATAAAGTTCTTTTTTCAGATTGGTCAGAAGTCTTAAGGATGTCATTTTTCCGGCTGTAGGAATTACGTCATTGGTAGACTGTCCGTAGTTTACGTCATCATTTGGATGGACAATGGAGTAATCCCCCTTCTGTCCTCCCAGAAGTTCAATAGCTCTATTTGCAATCACTTCATTGGCATTCATGTTCAAAGAAGTTCCTGCACCACCCTGAATAGGATCTACGATAAATTCATCGTGAAATTTTCCTTCGATGATCTCATCACATGCCTGCACGATCACTTCTGCTTTTTTCTTATCCAGCATTCCAATTTCACAGTTGGTAATCGCAGATGCTTTCTTGATATATGCAAGGCTGTTGATAATTTCCGGATGCATGTTCAGACCTGTAATATGAAAATTTTCCGCTGCACGTAAGGACTGTACACCGTAATACACATTCTGTGGAATATCTTTTGCACCAATAGAATCTTTCTCTACACGATAATCTCTCTTATTCTCACTCATCTCAAAAAACCTCCAAATATAAATTTTTTCTGCATATTCAATATTACCTGCGAACAGTAACTATTCAATAATTTCCCATGGATTTTTCACTGAATTTTTGTTGTCTTTATTATATGCATCTGCTACTATATAATCAAATACATATATAATTATAAATTATATAGTTTTTAAATTATACTTATGTCAGGAGGGAATTCTGTGTTTCAGGGAATGGAATATGTTTATGAAGTATATAAAGAAAAGAGTTTTTCAAAGGCAGCTGCCAATCTGTTTATTTCGCAGCCTTCACTCAGTGCCAATGTAAAACGTATAGAAAAACGTATCGGATATCCCATCTTTGACCGAAGCACCAAACCACTTCAGTTGACGGAATGCGGAGAAAAATATATCCAGGCAGTGGAACGTATCATGGATATTCAGAAAAACTTTTCAGATTTTGTCCAGGACTGGGGCCAACTGAAAACCGGTTCCCTTTCTATTGGAGGAAGTAACTTTTTCTCGTCCTGGATACTGCCTCCGCTGATTGCAAAATTTTCCCGTACTTATCCTTCTATCAAAATTTCTCTCATAGAAGAAAGCACCGCCAATCTTACCCAGCTTCTTCAAGTCGGAAAACTGGATTTCATCATAGATAATGGTATTTTGGATAAACGCTTCTTTGACAGTGTGGTATATCAGAAAGAACAGCTGCTTCTTGCAGTTCCCGGGATTTTTTCTGTCAATAAACATCTTACTCCCTATCAGGTTCCCATCCGCAAAATACGTGACGGCAGTTTTGTATCTGTCGGCTATCCTCCTGTTCCACTTCAGGATTTTGCAGAAGAACCTTTTATCATGTTGAAACCAGATAATGATACAGGTAAACGAGCCCTAAGCATCTGTCAGGAAAACCATTTTTCCCCATCTGTCATCTTCCAGATGGATCAGCAGATGACCGCATATAACATCGCCAGTTCCGGTATGGGAGTTACCTTTATCGGTGATATGCTACTGTCCCGGGTTCCGATAAATCCTTCTCTCACTTTTTATCAGCTCCCCGGCAAAACATGCCAGCGAAATGTATCCTTTTACTGGAAAAAAGGACGCTATCTCAGCAATGCAATGAACGTATTTCTCAAAATGCTCTGATTCCAAAAAAATGCCCGGTTCCTGTATTTTTTAACAGGTACACCGGGCAGCTGTGATTTTTTATAAATACTGACTGAACTCTATTTTTTCTTTGTTTGGTCCTTCAATGGTAAAAAACTTTACACCATTCTCCCAGAATGGAAGAAAATGTATGGTATCATTTGTGGTATTCAGGTTTTCCTGGTTCACATATGCAAAAATTTCTTCAATATCTTTTACATTCAGAGCCACATGATCAATGGCACCTGCTTCCATCTTTGCTGCTTTGTTTTCGTAGGTTTCGATCACAAGAGTTCCATGTTTCAGAAATGCAACCTTTTCATTTGCTTCTTTATTTACTGTTTCAAAAGCAGTTTCAAAACCCAGTTTGTGATAAAATGCAATTGTCGCCACAATATCATTGGTCGGCACCCCTACATGCTGGACACCAGTTGTATAATTTTTTAAATCCATAATTACCCATCCTTTCGTAACTGCTGATTTTATGTTTCTGTCACACAGCCAAACGCTTTTGTTATTTTTAATCATACACATTATGACCGATTAGTCAAGTAAGCCTGCTGTTCATATCCCTCAAACAAATAATTTTTTTATGCAAAAAGACTGATTACAATCGCGCAGATCAGTCCTGTGAAGCCTATAATAGTCTCCATAACTGTCCAGGACTTCAGTGTGTTTTTTTCGTCCATTTCGAGAAGCGAACTTACCAGCCAGAACCCGGAATCATTTACATGGCTAAATGCAGTTGCCCCTCCATTAATGGCACAGACCATAGCTGCCAGATAGACTGGTGACAGATTTGCTACAGCAGGCATAGCTGCCATGATTCCGGCTGCCATTGTCATTGCCACTACTGCCGCACCCACAGAAGCCCTTATCAGTGCTGCGATCAGAAATGCAACGATGATCAGCGGAAGACCACTTTTTTCCAGTGCCGGTCCTATAATATTACCCATTCCACAGTCCTGAAGTACCCAGCGGATAATACCTCCGCCAGTGATCACCAGAAGGATCTGTCCTATAGGCCGAAGAGATTTATCCATGATCTTTTTCAGTTCTTCTCCATTATAATCCAGCCTTGTTCCCAGAAAATACATGGCACAGAGTACTGCTATGATCAGTGCTACAAAAGGTGTTCCCAGAAATTCAAGAACAGGGCGTACCGGTTTCAACACAGGTATATATGCAGACACTGTACTAACCAGTATCAGCACAAGAGGTACCAGGATAATTGCAAGAACGGTTCCAAAAGAAGGAATTTTCCCTTCCTCTGCTGTTTTTGCCTCCTGACTGTTGGAGGGAAGTTCCGTATAAATTTTCTTTCCGATAAATTTTCCCCAGAGGATTCCTGCAAAAATCAGCGACAAAATTCCCACAGGCACTCCAACTGCGATCATCACACCAAGATCTACCCCAAGCATATTGGCTACCAAAACGGATCCTGCTGAAGGAGGAATAAATGCAAATCCTGTTGCCAGACCTGCCAGAAGAGGAATTACATAATAAAGTGTGGATTTTTTTGTTTTTCTGGCAAGTCCGAAAGCCAGGGGAATCAGAATTACCACACCTGCCTCAAAAAATACTGTGGTTCCTACCACCAGTCCTGTGATTCCAAGTGCCACACCTGCTTTTTTCTCACCAAATTTTCCGATCAGGGTCTGTGCTACACACTGTGCACCTCCCGATACTTCCAGGATTCCTCCAAACAGAGATCCAAGTCCAATAAGAAGGACAATTCCCTGTAAAGTCTCCCCTGCACCTTTTTCTACAGTATTTACCAATGTGGGGACTGGCATCCCAGCTCCCAGGCCAATGAACATCGCCGCAATCAGAAGAGACAACACCGGATGGAGTTTAAATTTGATAATAAGCAACAATAACAATAAAATGACTGCAGCTGCAGCAATCAAAAGTCTTGACGGTTCTGCTGCAAATACTATTTCTGTCATTTTTTTACCTCACTCAATTGACATATTTATGGATAGTTGCTTTTACTGCTCCTGGTCCTGCAAGCATTTCCCGGAACATATTCTCGATTTTTTCTCCAACACCATCTTTATAAAGATCTGTATAGAAAAGGCGTTCATTGGAAAGAATTGGTTTCAGCTGTTCTTTCAGTGTCTCTGGTTTTCCTACTACGATATCTTTGAACTGTTCCTGAATTTCTTCATTCATAGGATCTGGTGCAAGTTCGTATTTATTTCCATTGTCATCCACTGCCAGCATATATCTGAGCCATCCGGCGATTCCCAGCGGAATTGCAGTCAGGCTGGAAGCATCTCCGAATTTTTCCACATATGCTTTGATTGTTTCTCCAAATCGGATACCAACCATCTGTGACACATCTACGGCCAGACGAAGGTTAGTATCTCCCAGATATTCATTTGGAAAACGGTCATTAAAAAGTTCATCCACAAAAGCCTGCGGAGAAAGGATTCCCGGATTCGGAACCACCGGCAAACCTTCTTTGTAAGCAATCATACGTGCCATCTTCATCATATCTTCGTTTGTATTCAGCATATGAGCAAAAAGATCATAACCAAGTACCACACCCAGTGGACCTGTTGCAGAATGTACCGGATTCAGACATACTGTTACTTTCATTCGTTCAGAAAGATTGACTGTATTTCTGTCTGCCATATAAACCCCGAAACCTTTTTCCAGTGCCGGACGTCCATTGGGAAAACTGTCTTCAATTACCAGATACTGCGGTTTTTCTGCATTTACGAAAGGTGCAATATAAGTTTTTTTGCTAGTGATCACCGGCTGCATATCTTCTACTCCAAGTTTTTCCAGATCATCTGCAATCTGTTCGCTTGGACGAGGTGTAATCTTGTCGATCATTGTCCATGGGAAAGCGATTACTTTTTCATCACTTACATAGTTGATAAAATCATCTTCTACAAATCCTTTCTTCTGCCATTCCTTTGCCATAGTCAGCACTGATTCACGAAGTCTGGCACCATTCTGTGAACAGTTATCCATAGACACCAGTGCCAGAGGATACTTTCCTGCTTTGTATCTTTCATGAAGCATGGCAACCAGAACTGCCATTGCACCAGTGGCTTTATCCGGACCGTTGTTGACATCTGCTTCTACAAATGGGAAAAATGTACCATCTGCTTTGTGCAGTGCATAACCTTTTTCTGTAATGGTAAAAGAAACCATCTGAAGAGATTCACTGGCAAAAATCTCTTTCAGCCTGTTCCACTGTGCAGAATCAGAAGACTGCGCCTTCACTGCCTCTGCCAGAGAACCCAGTACTTTGTACTCCCGGGTTCCATCTCCATGAAGAATTACACTTAACCCCAGATTATCATATGGTTCGTAGATTTTATCTACTACATCATAATCAAAAGTCTCCACACAGGTGATTCCCCGATCCAGCATACCCTTTTCCAGAAGTCCGTCTGCAATTCCTCCGATAAAAACCCGAAAAATATTTCCAATTCCGAAATGCACCCATACCGGAGCCTCTTTGGCTCTGGCAGAAACTGCTTCCACATCATATCCCGGAAGTACAATCCCATTCTTCTCCCATCCTTCTTTTTCCTTAATTCCTTTTACTGTTAATTTCATACTGTGACCTCCTGTTTTACTTTCGTGTTGTAGTTATGTATATTACTTACGCTTATATCTTAACCATAAGTAGAGTATATAACTTTACGTATCATTTGTCTATTGAATAAAAATCACAATTTTAAAGTGTTTTTTTTAGTTATATTTCACATATCAAATTCTTTGAATCTTATATTTCCTGTGTTATACTTAATTACAGTTAAATCTTAAATCTATGGAATAATCAGAACTTTTCGAATATGAGGTGTCAGATGAAAGAAAAAGGCGTAACTACTATTACTTTAAAGAAAATAAATAAAGAAAAAGTCTATCAGTATATCTATCATGAAAAACAGACTGCCAAACAACAGATCGTACTGGATCTTCAGATGGGACTTTCCACTGTCAGCCAGAATCTTGCTCTTCTGGAACAGGAAGGAATGATCCGGCGGGATGGATATTTTGAATCTACTGGCGGACGCAAAGCTCAGGTGATCCAGATCGTAACTGATTTCCGTATTGCCATCGGCATTGGAATCCTGAAAAATATGTTTCATATAGTAGCTGTAGATCTCTATGGCGAAACAACGGCAATGAATACGGTTTCTGTCCCCTATGTCAATACACCGGATTATTATTCACAGGTTGCTTCTTCTGTAGAAAAATTTATCCAGCAGAATCATTATGATCCTGACCGTATCCTGGGTGTATCTGTTGCTACCCAAGGCGTGATTTCCCCGGATGGTTCTCATGTAACTTATGGTGCAATTATGAACAATGCAAAAATGAAGCTCTCCGATTTCGCTTCCAGAATTCCCTATCCCTGTCATCTGGAACATGATTCCAAATCCGCTGCAGCACTGGAATTATGGAGTCATTCTGATCTGGACAGTGCAGTAGTCTTTCTTCTGAACCGCAACCTTGGCGGTGCTATTATCACCAGCCGCCAGGTTCATCAGGGATCTACCATGCATAGCGGAACTGTAGAGCATATGTGTATCAACCCGGAAGGTCCCTTATGCTACTGCGGCAACCGGGGCTGTCTGGAAACCTACTGTTCTGCCAACTCCCTGGAAGCTGCTGCCGGAATGTCTGTGAAAGAATTTTTCCCTGCCTTAAGAAGCGGCTCTTCACCGGAACTTCAGAATATCTGGAAGGACTACCTGAATCACCTGGCCTTTGCCATCAAAAATCTGAATATGATTATCGACAGCCCGGTGATCATCAGTGGATATCTGGCTCCATATTTTATACAGGAAGATCTGGATACATTACTGACACAGATCAACACCAACAATCCTTTCACCTTTGCCCCTGACCAGCTCATTCTGGGAACCCATGGACAATACACCCCCGCAGTTGGAGCCGCCCTGCACTACGTGAAGAAATTCCTCAAATCTTCTTTCTGAAATTAAAAATACCAGAACACCTGACTCATCTATGGAGAAAGGTATTCTGGTATTTTTTCATTCTATCCCAGACTTTCAAGGCAACAAAAACTTTTATATTTGAGACTTAATTCTTAGAAAAGTCCTGTGATCTTGCCGGTCTCGTCTACATCAATGCGCTCTGCTGCC
>URXG01000060.1 GCA_900551715.1 uncultured Blautia sp.
CCGGAATAGTCAACTCGTTTACCAAGAAGGTTCTGACGGAAACGTCCGGATTTACCTTTCAGCATATCAGAAAGGGATTTCAAGGCTCTGTTTCCAGGACCTGTTACGGGACGTCCACGACGACCATTATCGATAAGTGCATCTACTGCTTCCTGAAGCATACGTTTCTCATTACGAACAATGATATCCGGTGCTCCAAGCTCAAGGAGACGTTTCAGACGGTTGTTACGGTTGATGATACGTCTGTACAGATCATTCAGGTCAGATGTGGCAAAACGTCCACCATCCAGCTGTACCATAGGACGCAGATCCGGTGGGATTACCGGGATTGCTGTCATGATCATCCATTCCGGACGGTTGCCGGACTCTCTGAAAGATTCTACAACTTCCAGACGTTTGATGATTCTGGCACGTTTTTGGCCTGTTGCGTCAACCAGTTCTGCTTTCAGCTCTGCTGCATCTTTTTCCAGATCGATCGCTTTCAGAAGTTCCATGATGGATTCTGCACCCATACCTACCCGGAAATTATATCCGTATGCTTCACGTGCATCCTGGTATTCTTTTTCTGTAAGAACCTGTTTGTACTGAAGTCCGGATTCAGCCGGATCCAGTACAATATAGTTTGCAAAGTATAAAACCTTCTCAAGTGTTCTTGGAGACAGGTCAAGGATCAATCCCATACGGGATGGGATGCCCTTGAAATACCAGATATGGGATACCGGAGCAGCAAGCTCAATATGACCCATACGTTCTCTTCGAACAGATGACTTGGTTACTTCTACGCCACATCGGTCGCAGACAACGCCTTTGTAACGGATTTTTTTGTATTTACCACAATGGCACTCCCAGTCCTTGCTTGGCCCGAAAATTCTTTCACAGAAAAGTCCGTCCTTCTCCGGTTTCAGAGTACGGTAGTTGATGGTTTCCGGTTTCGTTACCTCACCTCTGGACCACTCTCTGATCTTCTCAGGGGACGCCAGTCCGATCTTGATGGCATCGAAAGTCATTGGCTGATATGTTTCATTTGTTGTGGTTGGCTCTGCCATGTATTCTTTCCCCTTTCTTACTCGTTGTCGTCATCATCGTAGGATTCGTCAAAGTCGATAAAATCGTCTTCTTCTTCCTCTTCTTCTTCGACATCTACAAGTTCTTCTCCTTCAAATTCCTGCTTTGTATAGCCATGTTTTCCGAAGGACTCTTCTTCTCTGTGATGTCTGCTGTCACCTTCGATTACGGAACGAAGATCTGTGTCACCGTAATCTACTGTTTCCAGAAGTTTGACTTCTGTATTGTCATCTCTGAGGACTTTGACATCCAGACCCAGAGACTGAAGTTCTTTAAGAAGAACTTTGAAGGATTCAGGGATACCTGGCTCAGGGATATTGTCACCTTTGATAATTGCTTCGTAAGTCTTCACACGACCTACAACATCATCGGACTTCACTGTCAGGATCTCCTGCAGTGTGTAGGAAGCACCATATGCCTCCAGAGCCCAAACCTCCATCTCTCCGAAACGCTGTCCACCGAACTGAGCTTTACCACCCAGAGGCTGCTGTGTTACCAGTGAGTATGGACCAGTAGAACGTGCATGGATCTTGTCGTCAACCAGATGATGCAGTTTCAGATAGTGCATGTGTCCGATTGTAACACGTCCATCGAAATATTCACCGGTACGTCCATCACGAAGCTGAACTTTACCGTCTCTGGAAATCGGAACACCTTTCCACAGTTCTCTGTGGTCTTTGTGCTCATCCAGATATTCCATAACATCAGGAGCAAGTATATCCTGATATTTTGCACGAAATTCTTCAAAATCTTCGATATTTACATAGTCATTTGCCAGTTCCAGAGTATCCTGGATATCAACCTCGCTGGCACCGTCAAATACTGGTGTGGAAACATTGAATCCAAGTGCTTTGGCAGCAAGACTTAAGTGGATCTCAAGGACCTGACCAATGTTCATACGGGAAGGTACACCCAGTGGGTTCAGTACGATATCCAGCGGACGTCCATTAGGCAGGAATGGCATATCCTCAACAGGAAGTACACGGGAAACAACACCCTTGTTACCATGACGACCAGCCATCTTGTCACCAACAGAAATCTTACGTTTCTGTGCAATATAAATACGTACTGCCTGATTTACTCCAGGAGACAGCTCATCACCGTTCTCTCTTGTAAATACTTTGGCATCTACGATAATTCCGTATTCTCCATGAGGAACTTTAAGGGAAGTATCACGAACTTCTCTTGCTTTCTCTCCGAAGATCGCACGAAGAAGACGCTCTTCTGCTGTCAGCTCTGTCTCTCCCTTAGGAGTAACTTTACCAACAAGGATATCACCGGCACGAACCTCTGCACCGATACGGATAATACCACGTTCATCCAGATCTTTCAGTGCATCATCACCTACACCAGGTACATCTCTTGTAATCTCTTCCGGTCCAAGTTTGGTGTCACGGGCTTCTGCTTCGTATTCTTCAATATGAACAGATGTATAAACATCGTTCATTACAAGTCTTTCACTTAAAAGTACAGCATCCTCGTAGTTATAACCTTCCCAGGTCATGAAACCGATCAGCGGGTTTTTGCCAAGAGCCAGCTCACCGTTGGCTGTGGAAGGACCATCTGCGATAACCTGACCAGCTTCTACATGCTCGCCCTGGAACACGATAGGTTTCTGGTTGTAACAGTTACTCTGGTTACTACGAAGGAACTTAGTCAGATGATACTCATCTTTTGTTCCGTCATCATTTCTGATAGTAATGTCTGTAGATGTGGAACGCTCAATAGTACCGGATTTCTTTGCAAGTACACAAACACCAGAGTCAACGGCTGTCTTGGTTTCCATACCGGTTCCTACTACAGGAGCTTCTGTGGTAAGAAGCGGAACTGCCTGACGCTGCATGTTGGATCCCATCAGAGCTCGGTTAGCATCGTCGTTCTGCAGGAACGGAATCAGTGCTGTAGCTACAGAGAATACCATCTTAGGAGATACGTCCATGTAATCAAACATACGTTTCTCATATTCCTGAGTCTCTTCGCGGAAACGACCGGATACATTCTTATGAAGGAAATGTCCCTCTTCGTCCAGAGGCTCATTGGCCTGTGCTACATGGTAATTATCTTCTTCATCAGCTGTCATATAAACAACTTCATCAGTAACGATCGGGTTAGACGGATCTGTCTTATCGATTCTGCGGTAAGGAGCCTCGATAAATCCGTATTCATTGATTCTTGCATAAGATGCAAGGGAGTTGATCAGACCGATGTTCGGACCTTCAGGGGTCTCAATCGGGCACATACGTCCATAGTGAGAATAGTGAACATCTCGTACCTCGAATCCGGCTCTGTCTCGTGACAGACCACCAGGTCCCAGTGCGGAGAGACGTCTCTTATGTGTCAGCTCACCAAGAGGGTTGTTCTGATCCATGAACTGAGACAGCTGGGAAGATCCGAAGAATTCCTTAACTGCCGCTGTTACAGGTTTGATATTGATCAGGGACTGCGGAGAAATAGACTCTGCATCCTGTGTTGTCATACGCTCGCGTACAACTCTTTCCAGTCTGGACAGACCGATACGATACTGGTTCTGAAGCAGTTCTCCAACAGAACGAATACGACGGTTACCCAGATGGTCGATATCATCGTCAAACCCGATTCCATATTCCAGATGCATATTGTAGTTGATAGAAGCAAGAATATCTTCTTTTGTGATATGCTTCGGAATCAGATCATGAATATCTCTCTTAATGGCAACCTTGATATCTTCAAGGTCGTCATTCTCTTCCAGAATCTTTTCGAGAACAGGGTAATATACTAATTCTGTAACACCCAGTTCTTTAGGATCGCAGTCAAGATCTACATAAGATGTAAGATCTACCATCATGTTGGAAAGAACTTTAATCTTACGTTCTTCGCCCTGAATCCATACATATGGTACAGCCGCATTCTGGATCTGATCAGCCAGTTCAATACTGATGTTAGTACCTTCTTCTGCAAGGATCTCTCCTGTAGAAGGATCAACAACTGCCTCAGCCAGTTTGTGACCTGCGATACGTTTGTTAAAATGAAGTTTTTTATTAAATTTATAACGTCCGACTTTGGCAAGGTCATATCTTCTTGGATCAAAGAACATTGCCATGATCAGGCTCTCAGCGCTCTCTACTGCAAGCGGTTCACCCGGACGGATTTTTTTATATAATTCAAGCAGACCTTCCTGATAGTTGGTGGAAGTATCTTTTGTAAAGCTTGCAAGGATCTTTGGTTCCTCGCCGAATAATTCAACGATTTCTGCATTGGTGCCGATACCAAGGGCACGAATCAGCACAGTGATCGGAACCTTCCTGGTTCTGTCCACGCGCACATAAAATACATCGTTGGAATCTGTTTCATATTCCAGCCATGCACCTCTGTTGGGAATAACGGTACTGGAAAATAACCTCTTACCAACTTTATCATGTGCGATTGCATAATAAATACCAGGGGAACGTACCAACTGGCTAACGATAACACGCTCGGCTCCATTGATTACGAAAGTACCTGTCTCTGTCATTAACGGCAGATCTCCCATGAAGATCTCATGCTCGTTGATTTCTTCTGTTTCTTTGTTGATCAGTCGCACTCGAACCTTTAAAGGTGCGGCGTAAGTTACGTCACGTTCTTTACATTGCTCGATGGTATACTTAGCATCTTTCGCATCGTAAGTAAAGTCGATGAATTCCAGACTGAGCTTTCCGCCGTAGTCTGCGATTGGAGAAATATCATCAAATACTTCTTTAAGACCCGATTCAAGAAACCATTTATAGGAATCTTTCTGGACTTCAATCAGATTCGGCATTTCCAGGACTTCTTTTTGTCTCTGGTAGCTCATACGCATGCTTTTTCCAGTTTTTACAGAACGAATTCTGTTTTTTTCCATTGACGTTTCACCCCTGTTTTTTTTATTTATTTTACAACATGACCCTGTTTACGGTTTGAGATAAACAGGCATATCTTGCCATAATATAGCATTCTTCACTATAGCATACGAATGTCAAGGTGTCAACCGCTTTTTGAATTTATTTTTGATTTTATTCAAAAAAATAACGCATCATAAACTATTGCAAAATACTGTATCAGGCATACTGATTATTTACTTCTATATTACTTATACTTATCCGGTGTCCACAAAAAAACAGGAACACCACTTGGGCGTTCCTGCGTAGTTCATCCTGGTCAGAGGAATTATTTAAGAGTGATCTTAGCGCCTTCTGCTTCCAGTTTTGTTTTGATGTCTTCAGCTTCTGCTTTGGATGCGCCTTCTTTAACAACCTTCGGAGCACCGTCAACAACAGCTTTAGCTTCTTTCAGGCCAAGTCCTGTTACTTCACGAACAACTTTGATAACTTTAACTTTGTTCGGTCCAACTTCTGTAAGTTCTACATCGAACTCGTCTTTTTCTTCTGCTGCTTCAGCGCCTGCTCCAGCTGCTGCAACTACAACACCTGCTGCTGCGGATACACCGAATTCTTCTTCACAAGCTTTTACAAGTTCATTTAATTCTAATACAGATAATTCTTTGATTGCTGCAATAAATTCTTCTGTTGTTAATTTTGCCATTTTAATTTTCCTCCATTATATATAATATTTTTAGCCGCAGTCGTTACGAGAACTGCGAACTCTGCTACGCTGCGTTTGCGTATCTTAATTTGGTTATGCCAAATTATTCAGCTGCTGCTTCTGTATTACCGTTTGCTTCTGCGATCTGATTAAGCACACGAGCAAAGTTGGTAATAGGAGACTGGATACTTCCAAGAAGTTTTCCAAGAAGTTCTTCTCTGGACGGAACCTGGGACAGAGCCTGGATTCCAGCCTGATCATTGTAGTTACCTTCAACTACACCTGCGATCAGTTCAAGAGCTGGGAACTGTTTTGCATATTTTGCAAGAATTCTTGCTGGTGCTGTAGCATCTGTTGCGGAAACTGCAAGAGCGTTAGTTCCTTCCAGATGCTGGCTAAGTTCTTCATAATCAGTACCTGCGAATGCACGTTTCATCATTGTGTTCTTATATACTTTGTACTGAACACCAGCTTCTCTTAATTCCTTACGCAGAATTGTATCCTGTTCAACTGTAAGACCACTGTAGTTAACAAGTACTACTGCCTGTGCGTCTTTAATGCTGTTTGAGATTTCTTCTACGATTGGTTGTTTCAGTTCTACTTTTGCCATAAATGGTACACCTCCTTATAGATTTATACCGCCGCAACGAAAAAAAGCCTTACTGCATGACAGTAAGGTCTTCTGTAATCTTTCTAAGAATACTAAGTCCTCGGTAGGCGTTTTGACCCTTATGCCTTACGGCACCTACTGTCTTCGGCAGCGTTCTGATATAAATTACCATACTATTTTCTGTTTGTCAATACCTGTTTTCATAAATTTTTGGTTTAAAAGAGATTTATATTATGATACTATTAGGAAAGGAATGCACAGCACCAAATCTCTTACAGATATCATGATACCAACAAAGGAGAACAGCTATGAACAACCAGGATTATCCATTCAAATTTTCCATCATTACAGCGGTTTATAATACAGAAGCGTATCTTGAGGATGCTGTCAACAGCGTTCTGTCCCAGGACATCGGATTTACTGATTCTGTACAGCTTATTCTGGTAGATGACGGATCTTCTGACCAGTCAGGAAACATCTGCGATACTTATCAGAAGCAATATCCTTCCAATATTAAAGTCATACACAAACCTAACGGAGGGGTATCCTCTGCCCGAAACGAAGGACTCCGGTATGCGGAAGGACGATATATCAACTTTCTGGATTCTGATGACAGACTTTCTTCTAATACATTGTCTGCAGTATATGATTTTTTTACAGAGATTGATAACAAGGCAGATTTTATTTCTGTTCCAATGTACTTCTTTGAAAAAAAGGAAGGTCCTCACCGTCTGAATTATAAATTCAAATCCGGCGAGAACAAAGTTATTAATGTTAATAAAAAATACAATTATGTACAGATGGCAGTGAATTCTGCATTCTTTAAAAAAGAAGTTTTTGATAACAGAAGCTTTGATACATCCCTTCATTATTCAGAAGACGCAAAAATGATCATGGACATTCTTCTGGACAATCCTCACTACGGTATTGTACCGGATGCTTCGTATTATTATCGTGTCCGTACTTCTACAGATTCTGCCCGGGATGCATGCTGGTCCAGAAAAGAATGGTATCTGGATCCTCTGGAACATTACGTTCACTGGTCAATAGAAGAAGCCAGGAAACGTCGTGGGCATGTTCCCAGATTTGTTCAGTTTACACTTATGTACGATGTGCAGGGGTTTTTCCGCATGAAAAAACTCCCTGCTGATATACTTTCTCCTGAAGAACTTGAAAAATTCCTTTCAGAACTTCAAAATCTTCTTGATGAACTCCATCCGTCTGTTATAATAGAGCAGAAAAACATGAGTATGGAGCAGAAAGACAATGTACTCCGTATGAAAAAATCTTCCGGCAAAGGCTCTCTTATCTATGATGACGAACATGAGGATGCGTATATTCAATACAAAACCATCTCCAGTCATCCTATGTCAGCCTACAAAGCCAGCGTTACCCATATTGTTCCTGTACAGAAAGGTGTACTTATAGAAGGTACGGTAAAGACCTGTACCCATTTTCCGGATCCTTCCCAGGTTCTTATAAGACTTACCTGCAGCCGCACCATCCGGAATATTCCCTGCGACTTTCACAGGAACCCTGACGGAATTTTTGTTTATGCAGATAAGATCCTTGCGCAGGTCTGGGATTTTCAGGTAGTGATTCCTTATTTTTATCTGAAAGAACCTGTTTTTGTGGATCTTTGTCTCAATTGTAATCTACATACCATACGATACAAAAAGACTGACACCCGGGATGTTGTTCTGGATAACTGCAATTCCCAGGATTCTCCTGTTATTTTTCAACAGGAGGACGATCATTTCAGTCTATATGGCAACACTTATTATGGAGGAAATATGAACGACAATTTACCTAATGAATACAAACCTGTTCTTACTACAGCTCTCGTAGGCGAGCCACTGATGCTTAATTCTGTTTCTGTGGAAGGAACCTCACTGAAACTTATATTTAACCCTGAAGAACTTCCGGCAGTTGCACCTGAGCATATCAGGATATTTGCACGACGGGTCAACTCCGATATTGAGATTCCCCTTACTTCCACCTGGCGCAGTTCCACAGAACTTCTTGCAGATGTTCTTCCCGTTTATCAACCGGAAGTTTTTGACAGAGCTGCTTTCCGTATTTATCTTGTAGAATGTTCCCCGGAACAGAATGTTTCCCGGGTTCTCAAAACAGCCGAACGTCCTGAACGTCAGATTATTTCCGAAGGCACCTGGTATCAGAAAGAGAATTCTCCGGAATCTTTTGAATATGTACTTTTCCTGCAGCAAGGCAGCCGTAGCAAAGTTACAATCATGGAAGCACAGAGATATTTCTATATCAACCGTACTCAGGACTGTCACCTGAAACATCTTTCCATGAAGAACGGTATCCTGAAAGTTATTTTTATGCTGGAACCTGGTGAATATGAATATCAGAAAACCTACACCCAGTTTCGCCATGTACTTCTTGCCGATGCACAGACTTACGATTTTGAGACACTGGAAATAAAAGAAAAAGGCCAGGAGCTGAAAATCACCGTTTCTCTGGATATGAACGCCATCGACTGGAAAAGTATCTACTGGGATATTCACGTAAGGCTTCGCCACAAAGTTACCGGTCAGGAAACCCGCTGCTCCATCAAAATGGGCAAATATACCCGTATGTTCCACAAATTCCTTTACAATGGTTCTTTCCCGGGCAAAGACGGTTTCTTCCTTTATCCATTCTATACCGGCGAAAAAGCACTTGCCCTCGTATATCGCGAAAAAGGTAAGTACGATGACATGGATATTGTATTTAAGGAGCTGGCAGCTATTGCACTTTTCAAACTCACCAAACCATACTGGAAACATAAACATATCTGTCTTGTATGTGAAAAATACTCCGCACAGGCCCAGGAAAGTGGATATTGTTTCTTCAAACACTGTATGGAACAGGACGAAGAGAAGAATCTTGGCAAACAGATCTACTATATTATCGACAAAGAATCTCCGGATCGTGCCAAACTGGCACCATACTCCAAAAGAGTCGTGGATTTTATGAGCATCCGCCATATGATCTACACCCAGGCAGCTGAACTTTTTGTCAGCTCAGACTCCAGATATCACTCTTACGCCTTCAAGAGCAGACACAGTGTATTTAACCGCTATCTTAAGAAATTCCCTACTGTATTCTTACAGCATGGTGTAATTTCCTTCAAATGCGTACCATCCTTTGCCAAAGGACGTAAGCTCAGTTGCGACCTGTTTGTAGTTTCCACCGAAAAAGAACGTCAGATCGTCATTGACTACCTGAACTACAGTCCGGAACAGGTTATCAACACAGGGCTTCCCCGCTGGGATGTACTGGAGGACAAATCTCAGGACAAACGTGAAATCCTGATCATGCCTACCTGGCGTTATTCCATGGAGATCATTTCCGATAACGACTTCGAAAAGAGTGAATATTTCCTGAAATACACCTCTCTTCTGAATTCACCGAGACTGGCTCAGATTCTGGAAGATAATGACCTGCAGGTAAACTTCTATCTGCATCCAAAATTCCAGAACCATATGGGAACTTTCCAGTCCTCCAATAACCGTATCCATCTCCTTTCCTTTGGAGATGTACCGGTAAATGAAATGCTGATGCGCTGCCGTATGCTGATCACTGATTATTCCAGTGTTGCATGGGATGTTTTTTATCAGGACAAACCTGTCCTCTTCTATCAGTTTGACCTGGATACCTATGAACAGGCTGAGGGAAGCTACATCGACATGAGAAAAGAACTGTTCGGTGACCGTACAGAAGATGAAAATGAACTTCTCGATCTCTTTGAAAAAAATATAAAGAACGGTTTCAAAGTAGAACCAAAATATGAAGAAATGAGACATGAGCACTTTAAAGAAATTGATCAGAACCACAGCAAACGTGTCTGCGACTGCATCAAAGAATACTTTAAAGAACCGGAAGAACAGGCTGAAATCGAAGTATAAAAAATAATTTGATCTAAAACCAAAAGAAAGTGTGGGGATACAGAAATATCTGCTGTCCTCACACTTTTTGTTATGTTATCATTACAGCGTTCTTTCTGCCCAGCCGGTCACACAACCGATGATCATACCGGAAAGCTGCCTTAAATGCAAAACCTTTCGCACCAGTTCAATGGCTATAGCTATGGCAATGCTCACACCCAGTACAAACAGCAGAATCTGCCATGCATATGGGAAAGAATAAGTAACGTCTGTCAGCCATACCCCTCTGATAAATGTATGGATATAATAAATCAGTCCGGAATATTTACCAATAAACTCCAGAATCTGTCTGATCACCGGAATCTCAATCACAAATTCATACGCCCAGTAGATAATCACCGCCGGAATGATTCCTCCAAGGAGAAAGCCAAACTGTTTATTGCCCCAGTCTGTTTTGATCACCATACACATAATTACGATCATCACAGAAGAACAGAAAATCTTGAAAATCTTACTCAGGAACTTTACACGAAGAGGATTCCATGCTTTCAGTCTGGCAAAGATATCCTGGTCTGCGAAACACACTGCCAGAGGTGCTGTAAAAAGATACATGGACATCGAGTTCTGCATATCCAGCCATCTGGTTCCCAGAATCAGAATTGCTCCTACTGACAGCCAGCCAAATTTTTTGTAAAAAACGATCACTACCGGCAGGAATACGATCAACATTACTTCCAGACTCAGGTACCACCAGGTAGGAATCAGAAGTCTGGTTCCAAATAACCGGCCCACACACAAGATATCTGCAAAAGCACTGATTACATTTTCCCAAAGACTGTTATTATATCTGTGATACCCTAACCCATAAGTAACTCCGAAACAGAGAAAATAAGGAATCAGAAACATAAATACCAGATGAAGATAACGTTTCACCACAAATAACGTTGCTTCTTTTCCGGAGAATTCCAGATCTTTGTATTGTTTTTTCATTGATAATGTCAGCCCGTAAACAGAAAGAAATGCGAAGATTCCCACACACTGCTGCATCCATCCACAGACTTCCATAACCTTTTCCTGTGCAAACGGTGCGAAGTTTACATTTGCTCCATACAGTCTTTCCACACTGGAAAAGCAGTGATATCCAAGAAGCATGAAAATAGCAATTCCTTTTACCGCCAACGTGTTATTTTTTGTAAATTTGTATTTTTTTTCCATAATATCCTTTCCTTTATTTTGTTATCCAAGCACTCTCTCCAGATATCCCACAACGCTGTCTGTAACCCTTCCTGTGAGCCAGTCATAATGCAGAATTCTTTTTACCAGATCCAGACATATTGCAAGCCCAAGACTGACTCCCAGTACAAACAGCAGAATCTGCCATGCATATGGGAAAGAATAAGTCCTTCCCGGCAGCCATCTGGACCGTACAAAAGTATGTATATAAAAAATAACAGCCGAATGTTTTCCGATAAACTGAAGCACCTGTCTGATCACCGGGAGCCCTATAAAGAACTCATAAACCCAGCAAATTACCAGTACAGGCAAAACTCCGTTCAGGGCAAATTCAAAATGCTCTCTGCCCCACTGACTGTCAAAAAGATAATACAGTGCGGATGTCAGCACAGTAAGTAACACGAACTTAAATAATTTATTCATTACAGGATTTTTTATAAATCTGTATGATTTCAACCGTTCAAATACCTGACCATCTGCAAAACATATCCCCAGTGGAATTACCAGAAGATATTTGGTCATATATTCATGTGCCGGCAAAAATCTGCTTCCAACCATCAGAAAAACAAAGATCATCAGATAATTAAACTTCCTGTGAAGTTTCAGTGCCAGCGGAAGAAAAATGATCAATAACACTTCCAGACTCAGATACCACCAGGTAGTGATCAGTTTTGTTGTTCCAAACAAATGACTGACACATAAAATATCCATAACACCATCCAGAATATCTCTGAAAATCCCATCGCCATATCCTCTGCTTCCCAAAACCACAGTTACACCAACACAGAAAATATAAGGCAGGAGAAATGTAAATACCAGATGCAGGTATCTTTTTACTGTAAAAAATGTGGCTTCTCCGGCTGTAAACTCAAAATCCGCATACTTCTTTTTTACGGAAAGAGTCATTCCGTAAACAGACAGAAATGCAAACAGCCCCACACAGGTTTCCATACAGCGGGCAATCAGCATGGCATCGTCCTGGGACAGTGGAAAGAAACTTACCATAGCTCCATGTAATCGTTCCGAACTGGAAAGACAATGATAGGTCAGCAAAAAGAAAATAGCAATTCCTTTTACTGCCAGTGTATTTTCCTTAGTGAATTTATTTTCTGTTTCCATATAAACTCCTTTTTGTCTGCCCCATTTTATCATACAACAGATTTCCTGGCAACGTTTTGACATTAAAGGTTCCTGTGTTTATAATATTAGTGGGCATATATCGAAAGAAACAATTCGCAGATATCCTAATCAGACCATAACACCGAAAGGAGTTTCCCATGAATCAGGAAATTCATATTACACAACTGAAAATCAAAAAAAATACAGTCTCTCTGGGATTCACCCTGAAAGAGCCTGTTTCAGATATTTCTGTAAATCTTGTCTGCCGTAACCCGGCCTATAATCTCTCCTATCCTTTTCAGTGCACTGTCACATCCGGACAGGTTACCGCCTCTCTGGATGTCTCTTCTTTGACACTGGCAGAGGGTGACTGGGATGTGGTTGTCAGCATTCCAGGGAAAGCTCCCCTCTCTACCATATTGGGCGGAAGACTGAGAGCCAGACTTCTTCTGGGAAATTACCGGATCATCAAAGATCAGAAGATTCTTTTTCCTATGGGAAGTGTAGGACACCGCTTCATTCTTCGCTGTCGTCCTGTTTCTCCATATGATCATGGATTTACCAGATTTAAAGAATTTGCAGCTTTTGGACTGTCCCGGATCCTGAAACCTTTTTTCCAAAAAAAGCATCTGTGGCTGGTATATGAAAAATACTGTGTTTCTGCCCAGGATAACGGATTTTATTTTTTTCAGTATTGCATGGAACAATTACCGGAAAACCGCAAAAAAAATATATTTTTTATATTAGACAAAAAATCCGCACAATGGAATCAGGCTCAGGAATACAGCCGGAATGTGATCCCTTTTATGAGTTTTCGGCATATTCTGTACTTGCTTCTTGCAGATATTTATGTTGCTTCTGACAGCCGCCTTCATGCCTATGCATGGCAGCCCATGCCCAATCTGATTTCCCGGGAGATCAACAGACATGATATTTACTTTCTCCAACATGGGGTACTTGCTCTGAAACGTGTGGAGAATCTTTTCGGAAAAAATGGCTCTAGCTCCATGACTTACTTTACTGCATCTTCGGAATTTGAAAAAAATATCATTGTAAAAGAATTTGGCTATGAACCTGAACAGGTTCCTGTTACAGGGCTTTGTCGCTGGGATGTACTGAAAGATCGTTCTGCCTCCACTTCTGAAAAAAGTATCCTTGTAATGCCCACCTGGCGTTCCTGGCTGGAAGAACAGAATGAAGAAATATTCTGCCAGAGCGATTATTACCATCGCTATTCTGCACTTCTGAAAGATCCGGAGCTTCTGAATCTTCTGGAAAAGCAGAATCTGAAACTAATTTTTTATATTCATCCCAAGCTTCGGGAACACCTTGCCAGCTTCCATTCGGATAACAGCCACATCCGGCTGATCCCTTTTGGAAATACACCTCTCAATCAGCTTCTTATGGACTGCTCCATGCTGATCACAGATTATTCCAGTGTTTCCTGGGATATCTACTATATGGAAAAACCGATTCTTTTTTATCAGTTTGATCTGGAACAGTACAACGAAACAAACGGAAGTTATATTGATATGGATAAAGAACTCTATGGAGACCGCTGTATGACACAGTCTGAACTAATCCGGCTGATCCGGGATTACAGTCAGAACGGCTTCCAGGAAAAGAAATTCTATGGAGATATGCGAAAACATTATTTTGCTTACAGAGATCATAACAACTGTAAACGAACCTTTGATTTTCTTATAAAGAACGGATACTGATATAACAAAAGGGGCCTCATGCCCCTTTTATCATATCCGGATGATCAGCTTTTCTCTTCGAGCAGTACAGGATTCAGTTTTGCCAGATTTTCTTTGCCAAGCACATGTTCCAGAAAATCTGTATACTCTTCAAATGTAAGATTTCCTTCTGGGGTCAGTAATTCAAAATCCACCTGATAAACATTGGCAAAAACACCGGTTTCTTTCAGACCGTTTCTCAGATAAAATGCTTTTCTCCGTTTTCGGTCTGCCGAATTCTCTGCCTGTTCATCCTGCTTTTCAATTTCAAAAATATATTTCCGGTCTTTGAATCTTTCCAGAAGAAGCCGGATACACCTGCTGCCATAACCACTGTTTCTTTTATTCTCTGCAATGGCAAAATAATCCAAAAGTCCCATGTCACCCCAGATCATATTCATGGCAAGCCCTATAAACTCTCCCTGATCTTCGATAGCATAAATCTCCATTTTGCCCTGGTCTTTCAGAAGTTCCATGATTTCTACTGATTTCTGTTCCTCTTTTGGAAACGCTTCCTCATAAAGATTCCAGACACTTTTATAGTACATCTGACCATCTTCGTAAATATTCTTTAAATTCATATTTCACCCTACCATATCAGGCCAGGAAAGAATTTCTTTTGAAATCTCGCCTTCATAGTCTCCTTCAACATCCTGGCTTCTGCCTGCTGCATAAATATTTGTCTCTGCGCCCCAGACCTCATCATGATATTCCCATACATGAAAACTTAAGCCTCTGAACATAAAGTCCAGACTTCCGCATCCGTCCTCTTCAGTATACTCATATTTGATTTTTTTCTGTTCCAGTGCATCCTGCACTTTCTGTAATCTCATTCCTCAGTTTCCTCCAAAATTATTATTATAAACAGCATATACTTTCCTGTGTTTAATGTCAATCCAAAGGAATACAGGGAATCTGGTATTTTCTGACCTTATTATTATTCAGGCAATTGGACGTTGCCACTGTCCGGATAATCCTTTACAATATGTGATATCAGGGTTAAAAGGTATGGATCTGTATAAATTCATCTTTAACCTGACGTTATTTTTTATAAAAGGAAGTGTACACATTTATGCCTACAAAAACTGTATTTCATGGAAGTGATATAGAAAAGATATGCAGCTACTATCACCTGCAGAAAGAAAATATTATAAAGTTTGCATCCAATGTCAATCCTCTGGGACTGCCAGAATCCGTTCGCAAAAATCTGGCTTCCCATATAGATATTTTTTCCACTTATCCTGACCGGGATTACGTTTCTCTCCGTAAAACCATCTCTCAGTACTGCGATATTCCAGTAGATTTTATCCTGCCAGGCAATGGTTCCAGTGAGCTGATCGCACTACTGATCCAGGAACGTAATCCTAAAAAAACATTGATTCTCGGACCCACTTATTCAGAATATTCCAGAGAGCTTACTTTCTCTGGAAGTACTCAGGAATATTATCACCTTAAAGAAGAAAATGACTTTTGTCTTGATGTAGATGACCTCTGCAATACACTGAACAAAGGCTATGATTTTCTGATATTATGTAACCCAAACAATCCTACATCTTCTGCTATTTTTCATGACGACATGCGAAAACTTCTCACATTCTGCAAAGAAAAAGATATTTTTGTCATGATTGATGAAACTTATGTAGAATTTGCTCCGGAAATTGATAAGATCACCGCAGTACCTTTTACCAGAGAATTTACCAACCTTATGGTACTCCGGGGCGTATCCAAATTTTATGCAGCCCCTGGTATGCGTCTGGGCTATGGCATTACCGGCAATCAGGAATTCCTTGCCCGAATGAAAGAAAAACAGACTCCATGGTCTCTGAACAGTCTTGGTGCTTATGCCGGTGAACTTATGTTTAAAGACAAAGACTATATCCAGAAAACCAGGAATCTGATTCTCTTTGAACGTGACCGCATGTACAGAGAACTGAAGGAAATTCCTGAATATAAGGTATTTCCTGCCTGCGGAAATTTCCTGCTATTAAAGATTCTGAAACCAGGGCTTACGTCTCATGATGTTTTTGAATCCTGTATCCGACAGAATCTTATGATCCGGGACTGTGCATCTTTCCAGTGTCTGGAAGGTGAATTTGTCCGTTTCTGTATTATGATGCCAGAGGACAATGACCGTCTTCTTGCTGTTCTGAAAAAATGCGTTGAATAATCCTCAGCCGGGCAGGTGTCGGTATTTTTCTCTTGTGGCAAGTCCACCGCGGATGTGACGTTCCTCTTTATTTACATCAAGTACTTTCCTGGCTTCTCCTGCCAGGGAAGGATTGATCTGCTGTAATCTCTCCGTCACATCTTTATGTTTGGTTGTCACTAATTAGAACGGTTTCATCTAAGCCTAAATCACCGAAGATT
>URXG01000061.1 GCA_900551715.1 uncultured Blautia sp.
GTGTTCGGGACTTTCACCCGTTAGAGCGCGCCCATGGCGCGCAAACTAAAAATACGGTACACTCCTTCTCAGGGGGTGTACCGCTTTTTATTTAGAAGTTTCGTAACTATTCAGCAGGTAGTGAGTGTACTGAACAGTTACGAAGTTTCTTTTACTGTTCTGCATCTGCTGCTTCCGGATCTTCCGTTGTTTCCTCTGCAGCTTCTTCAGGTTTTTCTTCCTGGATTTCTTTTTCTACGGCTTTCTCTGCTTCTGCAGTTTCTGCTTCTTCTTCTACTGCTTTCTCAACA
This sequence comes from uncultured Blautia sp., assembly GCA_900551715.1. Taxonomy (GTDB): domain Bacteria; phylum Bacillota; class Clostridia; order Lachnospirales; family Lachnospiraceae; genus Blautia_A. The sequence continues at coordinate 291 of URXG01000061.1, forward strand.
GCTTCTTCTGCTTCTTCCCAGGAAGCAAAATCTTCTGACTCTTCTTTGGTTTCTTTTTTTGCTTCCGGCTCTGTTGCTTCTGTCTCTTCAAAATCATCAAAGTCTTCGTCAAAATCCTCTTCCGGTTTCTTTCTGAGAATGGCTGCTGCCGCTGCTCCAGCTGCTACTGCTGCGGCTGCTCCTACTGCTACGAGACCCCAGTATTTGTTTATTTTTGCCATAATATGCAACTCCTTTCGTTTTATATTCTATTATATTCTGTCATTTTGAATGTAAATCTGGAATAATTGTACTACTTTTGCGATGAAAAAGAAAGGGTAAAATTCCTTATTTTTCCACGCATCCGCTGAAGGGCATTATCGATGGACTTGGGCGATTTACCCATAATCCGGGCGATCTTTACATAGTTATATCCCCTCAGATAATAATCCAGCACTTTATTTTCCATAGGACTTAATGCATCTTTAATCTCCTGCTCCAGTGCCCTGGTGCTTTCCTGATCAATAATAATACTCTCCGGATCCTCTGACCAGCCAACGGTTTCCATTCCCTCACTGTCATCTTCCTGACTGAGGGAAATATAGGAATTCAATGGCATATGTTTCTGACGGTTGGAATTCTGAATGGCACTGTACAACTGTCGGTCAATACAAAGCCCTGCAAAAGTCTGAAAAGAAGCGTTTCGGTCTGGCTGATAATTCTGTACTGCTTTAAACAGTCCAATCATGCCTTCCTGGATCAGATCATCGGTTTCTCCGCCCATCAGATACATGGTTCTGGCTTTTTTTCGTACAAATTCCTTATACTTTTCCATCAGGTAATCTGAAACTTCGCTCTCTCCCTTTCGGAGCATGACGATCAGTTCTTCATCACTGTACTGTTCATAATGGCTCATAAGTTTTTCCTTTTCTGAACCTGCAGTTTATTTTTGCTGAAAACGCTGTCTGACGATCTCATATGCCAGAACGCCGGCTGCCACAGACGCATTCAGGGAATCAATATCACCTTTCATTGGAATAGAAGCTGTAAAATCACAGGCTTCTCTTACAAGACGGCTGACACCCTCTCCTTCATTTCCGATAACAAGTCCGATAGGGCCTGTCAAATTCAGCTGATACATGGTATCTCCGCCCATATCTGCACATACAAACCAGATTCCCTTTTCTTTCAGTTCTTCAATCGTGCGAACCAGATTCGTAACTTTGGCTACCGGAGTATAGTTGATGGCACCTGCTGAAGTCTTAGCTACTGTGGAAGTCAGACCAACTGCACGTCTCTTGGGAATGATCACGCCATGAGCACCTGCCAGATTGGCTGTACGGATAATTGCTCCCAGGTTGTGAGGATCTTCCACATTGTCAAGAAGAAAGATAAAAGGCGGTTCCCCCTTTTCTTCTGCTTTGGCAAGAATATCTTCTACTGTTGCATATTCATAAGCTGCCACCTGGGCGATCACACCCTGATGTGCTCTTGTTTCGCTTAACTGATCCAGTCTTTCTTTTGAAACATAGTTGATAATGGTATCTGTCTTACGTGCTTCTCTGGCAATGGTACGGACCGGTCCGTCCTGGCAACCATCCAGAATGAAAAGTTTATCTACACATTTGCCTGAACGAAAAGCTTCCAGTACTGCGTTACGTCCTTCTATCTGTTCACTCATAATAATTCTTCTCCAATTCCTTTGCGGACTAAAGTGATCATTCTCTCATAATCTTCTTTCAGATACAGATATCCCATAAGAGCCTCAAATCCTGTAGCTCTTCTGTAATCTGCCATTGTTGCATGTTTTGCCATTGTAGGAGAATGGGCGTTACGCCCTCTCCTGTATATGTCATGTTCCTCCTGAGTCAGCTCTTCTTCGATTTTTTCGATGATGGCTGACTGTGCTGCTGCCTTTACCAGACTGCTGGCTTTTTTATGAAGTCTGTTTACCGGGCAGTTTCCTTTCTTTACCAGAATAGTACGGATGATCAGTTCATAAACCCCATCTCCGATATACGCCAGAGTAAGTGGCGAATAACTTCTGATATCTTGATCTTCCAGATGGAACAACTCTTTCATCTGCATCAGATACGTTTCCATTTTACACCTTCTCTAGTATCTTTCAGTTCGATTCCCTTTTCCAGAAGCAGTCCTCTGATCTCATCTGCTCTTGCGAAATCTTTGTTCTTTCTTGCTGCCTGACGTTCTGCAATAAGATTTTCGATCTCTTCATCCAGAATTTCTTCTTTTTTATCCAGGTTCAGACCCAGCACACCACAGAGTTTTTCCATAAGTTCCAGTGTGGCAGAAGCAAATTCTGCGGAATTATCTTCCTGTACATGGATATTTGCAAATTTAACCAGATCAAAAATAGCTGCCAGTGCATCTGCTGTATTGAAGTCGTCTTCCATTGCTTCTTCGAATTTGGTTACAAAAGTCTGTTCTTCTTTCAGAAGTGCTTTCTCTGCATCTGTTGCTTCCTGTACGACAGCTGCTGCCTTACGGTCACGAAGTCTTGCTGCTGCATCTGTAATTCTTTCCAGTGCATTCTTGGAAGACTCCATAAGATCTGCACTGAAATTCAGTGGACTTCTGTAATGTGCATTCAACATAAAGAATCTCAGCACCTGAAGATCATACTGCTCACTGATTTCACGAACAGTACGGAAGTTGCCAAGGGATTTGGACATCTTACGGTTATCAATATTCAGGAATGCATTATGCATCCAGTATCTTGCAAAAGTCTTGCCATTGCAGCATTCGCTCTGTGCGATCTCATTCTCATGATGAGGGAAGATAAGGTCTTCTCCACCTGCATGGATATCGATTTCTTCGCCAAGATATTTCTTTGACATTACAGAGCACTCAATATGCCATCCCGGTCTTCCGTCGCACCATGGAGATTTCCAGAAAGGCTCTCCTTCTTTCTTTGGTTTCCAGAGTACAAAATCCAGTGGATCTTCTTTCTGATCCTCGCCGGATACCTGAAGAGAACGGAAACCGGATTGAAGATCATCCAGATTTTTATGTGAAAGTTTACCGTATTCATTAAATTTCTTTACTCTGAAATAAACAGTACCATCTGCCGCTGCATAAGCATATCCTTTGTCAATAAGGGTCTGGATCATATCGATCATTCCGTCAATTTCCTGTGTTGCCAGCGGATGTGTGGTTGCAGGCTTTACATTCATACCTGCCATATCTTTTTTGCATTCTGCAATATATCTCTGGGAAACTTCGTCTGCACTTACCCCTTCTTCAATTGCCTTCTTGATGATCTTATCATCTACATCTGTAAAGTTGGACACATAATTGACTTCATATCCTTTATATTCCAGGTATCGGCGTACTGTATCAAAAATGATCATCGGTCTTGCATTTCCGATGTGGATCAGATTATATACAGTAGGTCCGCATACATACATCCGTACCTTGCCCTCTTCCAGAGGTACAAACTCTTCTTTTCTGCGGGTCATTGTATTAAAAAGTTTCATTTCTCTTTCCTCCGATCATGTTTTATATAAGAAGGCAGATTGCCTGAGCAGAAATGCCCTCCTGTCTTCCTGTAAATCCAAGTCCCTCTTCTGTGGTTGCCTTGATATTAAGGCTGGATTCCGGTATTCCCATAGCTTCTGCCATATTTTTGCGCATCTGTGGAATATGAGGTGCCATCTTTGGTTTCTGAGCAATGATGGTCGCATCAATATTGCCAATAGTATAACCATTTTCTTTCAGAAGCTCCGCTACATGGACCAACAGTTTTACACTGGAAATTCCCTTATAAGCCGGATCTGTATCCGGAAAATGCTTCCCGATATCTCCCAGTGCAGCAGCACCCAGAAGGGCATCCATGACTGCGTGAATCAGTACATCCGCATCTGAATGCCCAAGAAGACCTTTTTCCCAGGGAATGTTCACTCCCCCAAGGATCAGATCTCTGCCTTCTGTCAGCTTATGTACATCATATCCCATTCCTATTCTCATGCTTGCTCTCCTTTAATATCCAGCATTTTACTTATTCTCAAAAGACTCAGCTGGTTTCTCATATAAGGTGCCAGTTTCAGACTCAAAGGAACAATATCCTCAGAAAGTCCAATATCATATACACGGTATTTACATCCTGCTTTTTTCAGTGCCTGAAGAAGTTCTTCTTCTCTTGGAAGTTCCTCTATAAGATCTGCGATTTCTGAAAGACAGGATTCTAGTCTCTGTGGGCTGATTCCACTCAGTGGCTCCGGATCATTTTCTTTCTGAACCTCTCTGAGAAGATTTTTTTCTCCAAAAGTAGCTTCCAGTGCTTCTCTGTCATCTTTCGGACAGCTTCGCACCTGACAGCGTCCTTCCCGGATAGCTCTTGCAATCCGGTTATATTCTCTCAGTACCAGAAGTGTCCCCACAGATACCATCTCTCCGTGAACGGCATCCAGATGTCCATTGATCACTTCCATTTCCCAGAGACATGCCAGATGATGCTCTGCTCCATCTGCGGGCCGGGAATTATCTGCCATCTGTACAGCCAGTCCTGAAAGGATCAGTCCGTACATCAGCTTCTCACAGTCTCCCTCATCCCCTTCTTCAATATCACGAAGACAGGATTTCACTGTTTTGAGTACTTTTTCTTCCAATTCTATGATTTCATCACAAATATATTCATCGGTGAGTAGATGTGCGATCTTCCAGTCTGTAAGACAGACATATTTGCCAAAAAGGTCTGACACCCCTGCTGCTGTAAGACGCCTGGGTGCATGGGCAAATATTCTGGTGTCTGCAAACACTGCAACCGGCGGATGTGCCTTAAGAGCTTTTTTCAGTCCGTTCCATGTCATGGCAGCCTTCGCTGACACAAATCTGTCTGTGCTTGCTGCTGTAGGAACAGATACAAAGGGAATCTTGTACCGAAAAGCTATATATCTGCTGATGTCATGAATGGTGCCTGAACCTACTGCAAGGATCAGATCTATGTCTTCATCCATATAGTTCTCTACAATCTCCACTGCATGTTGATCTGCATGAAGATCTTCTGCATCCAGAACCAGGACCTGACATCGGTCATATATATCTTCCATAATTTCTTCTGTTACTTTACATGTATTGGTATCACAGATAAGAAGGGGTGAAATATATTGCTTCAGAAAACCATCTGACATGGCTTCTTCCAGTTTCTCTATCGCTCCCTCTTCTATCAAAATTTCCCTTACTTCTATGTGGTGCTCTTTCCCACACCTGCAAGGTCGGGCAAAGTCATCCGTATCGACTCGCATGTAATTCTCTCCTCCTGATTTTTATAGTTACTGTTACAGTTCGCTATTATACATGATTCTCCTGCAAAAAGCAACGAAAGTCATAAGTTAAGATAGCTGTAAACAGTTCTTGAAATATTCTGGATACTGGTAATTGCTTCTGCTTCGCTTTTCCAGTCCTGGGACATGATACAGAGAATATAGGTGGTCTTCGGTCCGTAAACAATTGCTATATCATGCTGATCCTCATCTGTCTCCCCGGTTTTGTTTGCAATGCTCACATCATCACTGATACCAGCCGGGATTTTGACCGTATTCTGCTGGTTTTTCAGAAGATTCAGCATACTTTCGGATGCCTCTTTGCTGACACACTCTCCCTTATAAATTCTTTCCAGAAGAAGCCCGCAGTCTTTTACTGTAGTGGTATTATGCCCTCCCAGACTGAGTTTCTGCGAGGCAGAGGGATGAAGGGTACTCTGGTAAGTGGTATCTGTATATCCTTCCTTCTGGATATATTCATTGACTTTTTCTGCCCCATCCAGAAAATCATGTTTTTCTGACTGAAGTCTTCCAAGCTCATTGCAAGATTCATTGTCACTGACTGTGATCATATTCCAGAGAAGATTATCCACCTTCTCTTTCACTGCTGCATTACTTACATCTGTTTTCATATAGGCAGCTTCGTTGGTTAGCACCTGATCCATATTTGCATAAGTATCTGCCATAACAAAAGCTTTGATCAGACTAGCAGAATAAAGAGGTGTATTATTCAGAAGAATCTCTTCCTCTGTATCAAGGTTCTTCACATAGACACTCCACTGTCCTTCATATCCTGACAGCATGGATTCCAGCTGCGGTTTCAGGGTATCCATTCCCAGGTCATCCAGCCCCTGTACCTTTCCGGTTTCATCTACAGGAAAGCCCTCCGGTGTGGTGCCTGGTGTCTGTTCCAGAACACCATTAGGTCCACCAAAATAATACATTCCGGAAAAATGCTGTCCATTTGAAGTCATTTCCAGTTCATGAGAACCGTTTTCTGTAACCATTTTTCCATTTTCATCGAAATAATAATATCCGTTATAAGTTGTTCCCTCTATGGTCAGATCTTCAATATACCGTACCTGGGGTGCTGCTGTGAGTTTTCCCAGATTATTTACCATATAGCAGCCATCAAAAGTTACTTCTGTATCTGTTGCAGTTCCATTTTCCTCTGTAGTTTTCGCGCAGGTAAGATTTTTTATTCTCACTATCTGGGAAGCACCTGCCTGAAACTTTCCGGTTTCATCATGATAATAAAATCCATTCAGAACTGTCCCATCAATTTCCATATGATCAAAATAATGTACTGCCGGTGCTGCATCCCTGGCTCCATCTTCTTTCAGACAGTAAAATCCGTCACTTTTCATAAGATATTTTCCAGATCCGTCCTCAACAGGTCTGATCTGTGCTTCATCAGTTACCGAAAGAAGGCTGTCTGTGGCAGCCTGTACTCCTGTGGTTGCTGTCATAATTCCAAGACTTACTGCAAGAACTCCACAATATCGGTAAATATTGCCTGATTTTATAAACTTCCTGTTAGTGCCTTTTACTTTCACAGAAATTTCTCCTTTTCTCTGATGTAGTCTCTTATATTCTTAATGGTTCTCTCGTTTATTTTCTTTCTTATTATAATCCATACCTTCTACAGAAATCCAGAATTCTTTCAGCTGGATTTCCACTGTTTCCAGACTGCATATCTGAAGATCCGACCATTCTCTTGGAAACAGATTCCGGTAATCCCGGTCTAGGAAACGATCATCCATAAGAAGAATAGTTCCCCGGTCCTCTTTGGTCCGAATCACGCGCCCTGCTGACTGAAGTACTTTGTTGATTCCCGGATAGCGGTAGGCATAGTCGAATCCATTTTCCCCTTTCTGGTCAAAATACTGTTTCAATATCTCTCTTTCTCCACTGACCATAGGAAGCCCGGTTCCCACAACCGCCACGCCGATCAGCCGGTCTCCCATAAGATCGATTCCTTCTGAAAAAATCCCCCCCATAACGCAAAATCCCAGAAGTGTTTCTTTTTTCTCTTCTGTAAATTCCATAAGAAATTCTTCTCGTTCTCTTTCATTCATGGAAGATGTCTGGCAGATACACTGTACCCATCTGGCAGCAAATTCATTCTGATAAACAGCATGCACATCCTCCATAAGTCTGTATGAGGGAAAGAATACCATATAATTGCCTTTTTTCTGCCATGCCATTCGTGCTATATATTCTGCAATCTTCCGGTATTCTTCATAATTCCTTCTTGTATAACGGCTGCTTACATCCCTGCATGTAAGAATGCATCTTTTTTTCTGGTCAAAAGGCGAATCCACATAAATTCCAAAGTTTTCTGTTCTGGTGCTGAGCATCTTACGATAATAACTCATTGGCAGAAGTGTAGCAGAAAAAAATACTGTACCGATCCCTTTATCCAGACATTTTTGAAGGTTGGCTGCTGGATTTACACAGAACAGTTTTATCCGGAATTTCTCATCCTCTCCATGAGACGCATAGACCACATAGTTCTCGTCTACCAATTCCGTAATATTCAGGAAATCTCGCACCTGAAAATAAAATTCCAGAAGCCCTTCCGCGAAATCTTCAGATGGAGGCTCTTCCAGAAGTTTATCCATCTCTCCCTGTGCACTCAAAAGACTTAACGGCAGCACACCTGCGTTGTCCAATACCTGAAAAGTCTCACAGTTTTCTTCCAGAGCTTCCATCTGCTTTCGGATTTTGTTCAGGATTCTTGTCAGTCTGGGGCTGAATTTCTTTACATATTTTGCTGTCTCTGTCACATCTTCTTTTATCAGGGCTGCACTGTACATTTCTCGTCCCCGTTCCACAAGATTATGTGCTTCATCAATCAGGAAAATATACTCTCCTGAAACATTTTCTCCAAAAAAGCGTTTCAGATGAACATTGGGATCAAAAACATAATTATAATCACAGATTACCCCATCTGCCCACAGTGCCAGGTCAAGCCCCATCTCAAAGGGACAGACCTGCCATTTCTCTGCCTGGGCGAGAATTCTCTCTCTGTCAAACCGATTTTCTTCTGTCCACAGTTCAAAAACTGCATCGTTCACTCTGTCAAAATGGCCTCTGGCATAAGGACACTTCTCTGGATCGCACTCCGGCGTGTCCATAAAACACAGTTTCTCTTTTGCCGTAAGGGTAATGACTTTAAACAATAATCCCTTCTGCTGAAGAATCTCAAAGGCATCCTGTGCCACTGTCCTTGTAATGGTCTTGGCTGTAAGATAAAAAACCGTTTCTCCTTTTCCTTCCCCAACTGCCCGTACTGCCGGAAACACAGCCGACATGGTTTTCCCTACCCCTGTAGGTGCCTGTACAAAAATCTGCTGTTTCTTTGAAAGGGCATGATACACTCCAGCTACCATTTCCTTCTGACCTTTTCTGTAGGGAAAAGGAAATTCCAGATGTGCCATGGATACATTTCGTTTCTTACGCCATTGTATCTGAAAAGCAATCCATCTGTGGTAACTGTCTATAAGATCCTGATACCATTCTTGCAGTTTTTTTCTAGTAATGATCTCCCGGAAACGCCGGACTTCCTCTGTGTCCAAATTCACATAGGTCATCTGTATTCCAATCTCAGCAAAATCTTTTTCTTCACAGAAGATCCACCCGTAACAAAGTGCCTGCGCCCTGTGTACCGACACCGGTTCTTCCATCTGATGGATATTTCTGTAAACACCTTTGATCTCATCAATACAGATCTGTCCATCTTCTGTAAAAATACCATCGGCTCTTCCTTCTACCCGAAAGATTACATCTTCATATTCTGTATCTTTTTTCAGGGATACTTCTGCCTGATAATGACTTCCCATCTGTTTTTGTATTTTTCTGTGGATGCGGCTTCCCTTCAGCATTGCTTCCTTATCTGCGCCGGTTCCGCTTCTGCTGGTGAGATCACCGCTTCTGAGTATAAATTCTACCAGGTTTCTGACAGAAATGCGAACTACAGGTTTTTCCATTTTTATTCCTCGTACGCAAAAAACGCATACCCGGTGTAAGGATATGCGTCTCTTACTTTATTATCTGATTATGCTGTTGCAAATTTTGTCATTACTTCATTAAATCTCTGGCTTTCTCCATAACATCTGACAGTCAGTACCCGGGTAAGATCCATACTCAGGATACCTAAAAGAGATTTTGCATCAATGACAATTCTGTTATAGGAAACATCAATATCAAAATCACATTTTGTTGCTTCGTTTACAAATTCTTTTACATCTTCTGTTGCATTCAGTCTGATCTGTCTTTCAATCATATCCTTCAACCTCCTCAGATCTGTGTCAGCACAAAAATATCATAAATTGCCTTTACTGCTGTCTCAAAATCTCTGTTTTCAACACCAATAATGATATTCAGTTCACTGGAGCCCTGGTCGATCATCTTTACATTGACATGTGCATGTGCCAGTGCTGCAAATACACGACCTGCGGTTCCCCTCTGAGATTTCATACCACGACCTACTACAGCGATCAGGGCAAGATCTGATTCCATTTCCACAAAATCCGGCTGAACTGCTCTGTGGATTCCAGCAATTACCTGCTGTTCTTTTTCTTCAAACTCATCCTGATGAACATATACAGTCATTGTGTCGATTCCGGAAGGAACATGCTCGAAACTGATTCCCTGATCTTCAAATACCTGAAGGATCTTTCTTCCAAATCCAATCTCACTGTTCATCATGGACTTCTCTATATTGATAGAGCAGAAACCTTTCTTTCCTGCAATACCTGTAATTGTGTATTTTGGCTTACGGCAGGTACTTTCTACAATGAAAGTTCCCTTATCTTCCGGACGATTGGTATTACGGATATTAATCGGAATGCCTTCTTTACGTACAGGGAAAATAGCATCTTCATGAAGTACTGTAGCGCCCATGTAAGAAAGTTCTCTCAGTTCTCTGTATGTGATTGTCTCGATTACTGCCGGATCATCTACGATCCTTGGATCTGTTACAAGGAATCCGGATACATCTGTCCAGTTCTCATATACATCTGCATGAATAGCCTTGGCTACCAGAGAACCTGTTACATCAGAACCACCTCTGGAAAAAGTCTTGACTGTACCGTCTTCTTTGCCACCGTAAAATCCCGGAATGACTGCTCTCTCGCACTTCTGGAGACGTTTTGACAGAAGTTTGTCTGTTTTTTCTGCATCAAAATTACCATTTTTATCAAAACGGATCACTTCAGCTGCATCTACAAACTCATATCCCAGATATGCTGCCATTACTTTACCATTCAGGAACTCACCTCTGGAAGCTGCATACTCTGTACCTGCATGAGCTGCAAAATCTGCTTCGATTTTTTTAAATTCTTCTTCAAGAGAAAGATCCAGTTTCAGTCCCCGGATGATCTCATAGTAACGTTCTTTGATCTCTGTCAGAATGCTGGAAAAATCCTGCTCTGCTTCTGCCTTGTTGTAGCAGGCATAAAGAAGATCTGTTACCTTGGTATCTCCTGCATATCTCTTACCAGGTGCAGAGGGAACTACATAACGTCTGCTTTCTTCGCTTCTAATGATGTCTCCGACTTTCTGGAACTGTTCTGCATTAGCCAGAGAGCTTCCACCGAATTTTACCACTTTTTTCATAATAATACTTCTCACCCTTCTGTTTTTATCATTCGCAGGCTTTTATCTGCTACTGTAATAAAACTTTGTTACCTATTGTATTGAAAAACAGAAAGATTTGCAAGTGTTTCTTTAAAAAAAATATCCTGACTGTTTTTTGGATTAATTATGCACAGTACTGACGGAGAATTCCTTCCAGTGCGGAAGCACTGCTGGTGTGACATCTGCAAACAGGAATAGATTTTCTTTTTGCTTCTTCTACTGCACAGTTTACCATCTTATGAGAAACAGTGCTGGTAAAAAGGATCAGCAGATCCGGTGCACCAATCTTTTTCTTCATAGCACCTTTTTCTTTGGCAAATACCTTCGCCTTACATCCAAATCCCTTGCAGATATCTTCATACTGACATACCATACGTTCATTTCCACCAACAATTACTATACTCATATGATCACCTCTTTTTGTTGTTTTCAACTAACTTGCACTTTTAAATAAAAGCGGATTTCCGTCCGCTTTTCATATGCGTTAGGTTACTCTAACTAGTAAGTTAATACTAACACATTATAGTTTGTTTGTCAAAACTTTTTTCGAGTTAACGTAAAAAAGTATCTACTGAGGTAACCTGAATTTTTTTTCCATCTACTCTGAAATGAATGTCTTTCTTTCCATAGGCAATCCCATAGATTCTCTCCGGATTCTTCTGATACCGGGGCCGTGGATCATTGGCAAGGACTTCCATAAGGGCTTCTCTCTGTCCCTCCGGAATCTGCGCCAGAAGTTCCTCTGGAAAATCCACCTCCAGCCGGTAATCTTCAATCTGATCTGTAAATCCTCCTGTTGCCTCCGGATGACTGTCCACATATGGAAGATAGGGCTTGACATCATAAACAGGGGTTCCATCCATCAGATCTGCACCGGAAATGCAAAGCACTGGTCCCAGATCAGGATCCTTCACTACTTTTTCCAGTTTAACGGAAGACAGTCCAATATTATTGGGGCGAAAAGGAGATCTGGTAGCAAAAACTCCCATTCGTACATTTCCTCCCAGTCTGGGTGGTCGTACAGTAGGAGACCATTTGTCCCTGACTGCCTCTGAAAACTGCCAGATCAACCATATATGGGAATATTCTTCCAGGCCTCGAAAAGCTTCCCATACCCTGTACTCTTTTTCAAATACAATAGTTGCTTTCAGAGCTTCCAGCCGGTTACTCTGATGTGGGATCCCGAATTTTGTAGGAAAATCATTATGAATCCTGGCTATGATCTTCATCTCGTTTGAATTTATAATATCAGAGTTTGGCTCATTCACATTCATTTCCAAAGACTTTGTTTTACTGGAATTCATTTTTCTATCTCCTGCTTCTTTGTTACTGTGTTTCTATACAGACAGCCAGTTCTTCAATGCTTCCAGCTGTGTCTCTGCGTCTTTTTTTCCGATATCATAGACTTTCTGGATCTCATTGATGTCATTTTCCATACGACTGATGGTAAGTTTTACGCTGGGACGGATCACAAAGATTTCTCCTGCCTTTTCCAGTTTTCTGATTTCTTCCAAAGTCTGATTATATTCGATATGCCTGTTTTTCAATGTCTCTGCAAATTTGGGATATTTACGGTATTTTAACTCTGCTACTGCTGCATTCTGAGGCTTTTTGCAATAGCCATCTTCTCTTGTAAGAACTACCACAGTCTTTGTGTATCCCATCTGCCGGAATTTCTGCACCGGAACACTGTCCGCACAGCCTCCGTCCAGAAGTTTCATTCCCTGATACTCCACGATCTTTGATACAAAAGGCATAGACGCAGATGCCCGCATTACATCAATCTGATTCATCATATCTGTCACTTTTACATATTCTGCTTTTCCTGTTTCCAGGTTGGTACACACTACATAAAAGTCCGTATCTGACTTCAGAAATGCCTCATAATCATATGGGTCCAGTCTTTCAGGGATATCATGATAGCAAAGCTGAGTACCAACTACTTCCCCTGTATGCACCAGATTCCAGATACTCATAAAATGTTTGTCATTCCGATATTTTTTGAAATAGCGAAGACTTCTGCCTCTCTGTCCTGATACAAAAGAACATCCATGAAGAGCTCCTGCGGAAACACCGATCACTCCGTCAAAATGGATTTTATTTTTATCCAGTACATCCAGCACGCCGGCTGTGTAGATGCCCCGCATGGCTCCACCTTCCAAAACTAATCCTGTTTTCATTCTGTGCCTCACCTTTCTGCTTTCCAACAGCCCATAATTCTGTCATATGCTTCTCTGAAACTTATGTTATTTTTTTCTGCAAGTGCTGCCGTATTATCGTATTCCGGATAACCTCTCTTCTTTCCATCTGGCAGTACACATACTTTCAGTACAGCCTTTCCCAGCGATGTATCTATCTCCCGGATTTCTCTTTTAAGTACAGTACGCTCCATATTGATTCTTCGGATTCCTATGGTGGTGGTCTCTTCAAAGATCACTTGTTCCAGTTCCTGTCTTCTGTCTTCTTTGCAGATTACAGTCAGTTCATAAGCAGGACGGTTCTTTTTCATAAAAACCGGTGTGTAATGAACTTCTCTTGCACCCTTCTGATAAAGAAGATTCATGACTCTTCCCATAGTTTCACCTGTACAGTCATCAATATCTGTTTCCAGGCAACAGATTTCGTCACTTTCTGCATAGTCTGTGTTTTCCTTTTCTTCTGTGTGGAGAAGTATTGCACGAAGAATTCCCGGGCAGGCATACTGTCTTTTGCCTGCACCAAGGCCAGTTTTTTCAATGGTAAACTCTTCTGGCAGCTTATCTCCTGTACGGACTGCTGCAACAATAGCTGCACCTGTAGGTGTGACCAGCTCTCCCTGAATATCTGTGATCTTCAATTTCAGACCATGTGCAGAAACAATATTGCTGACAGCAGGTACCGGCACTGGGATCAGACCGTGCTGACAGCGGATAAATCCTGTTCCTTCATAAAGTACAGGAACAATTACTTCCTGAATATCCAGGTCATCCAGACACACCGCCACAGCAGTAATGTCCACAATAGAATCCACAGCTCCTACTTCATGAAAATGAACCTGATCTTTCGGAAGTCCATGAGCTTTGGATTCTGCCTCTGCCAGAACATCAAAAATCTTCAGAGCTGTATTCCTGGCTCTGTCTGTCAGTTTCCCTGCCTGAAGGATCTCCTGGATTTCTTTCAGACCTCTGTGTTCATGAGAATGGTGATGTTCATGGCTTTGATGATGTTCTTTCCCCTCTGTATATCCATGAAGATATTCCATATCATGATCATGATTATCCACTTCCAGAATCACATTAAAGTCACAAACTTCCAGTCCTGATTTGGTAACTCTTGAAATTTCTGTACAGAATCCGGTAAGGGGCAGACTTTTTAATGCCTGATCCAGTTTTTTTCTGTCTGCACCCAGATCAAGAAGTGCCGCCACTGTCATATCCCCGCTGATTCCTGAATAACATTCCAGATATAATGTCTTTTTCATTTGCTCCTCCTGTTATTGTTCCCAGTTTCTTACTGCAAGTCGATTGATCTGCGTTGCCATATACCCTGCGCCATAACCATTGTCAATATTTACTACAGAGATTCCATTTGCACAGGAATTGATCATGGTAAGAAGTGCCGACAGTCCATGCATACTGGCACCGTATCCTACTGAAGTAGGTACTGCGATCACAGGGTTATTTACCAGACCACCCAGTACACTGGCAAGTGCACCTTCCATTCCTGCCACTGCCACAACGCAGGTTGCATCCTGGAGCACTTCCAGCCGGGAAAAAAGTCTGTGTATTCCGCTGACACCCACATCAAAGACACGTTCCACATGTGCTCCGAAATATTCAGCTGTCTGAGCTGCTTCCTCTGCCACAGGGATATCTGCTGTTCCGGCTGTGCAGACTGCAATTCTGCCAATATGTTCTTTGTTCTTTTTTTCTATCTTTATAATATGAGACAGTTCATCATATTCCACTCCCGGAAGAAGATCTTTTACCAGTTCATACTGGTGTCTGGATGCTCTTGTACCCATAACTTCTCCATTGTCCTCGTAAAGTCTTTTAAAAATACGGACAAAATGTTCATCTGCTTTTCCACTGGAAAAAATCACTTCCGGAAATCCGGACCGGATTTCTCTGTGAGAGTCCAGCTTCGCGTAGTCTCCCATTTCTTCAAAGGGTTCTTTGCGAAAATAATGTTCTGCTTCTTCCAGAGTAATCTCTCCGTTTTTGAATCTGTTTAATATTTCTTTTGCTTCCATATTAACTGCACCTCCCAGAATCCCAATCATATGTCACATTGCACTACGGTTTTCAAAGAAAATACTTGCATTCCGCAAACATTATAACAGATATCATAACATACTCCATTCTAAAATCAAGCAGAAAACTTTTCTGTCATTCTGAATTATTATGTAACTGTTCACAGGTAATATTCCGCGAGGTGTTTTGCCATGAATATGGCAAAAT
>URXG01000062.1 GCA_900551715.1 uncultured Blautia sp.
AAAAGCAGGCAGCTATGACCGTTCCAAACTTTATGATCCTGGATTTACCACAGAGTTCAGAGAGGCAACCAAATAGCCATGAAAGTGTCTCTGATCTGTTTCAGCATGACTGGTTTTCTGACTGCTTCAAGGCTGAAAGAAGGACTTACAGAGCAGGGGATGGAAGTATCCCTGTTTAAGAAAAGTAAATATCTGGAAGATTCTGTTACAGTAAGTACAGGAGAATGGGCGGGCAGCCGTTTTCCTGTAGATGATGGGATTATTTTTGTGGGGGCATGTGGAATTGCAGTGAGAAGTATTGCTTCCTATGTTGCCAGCAAGAAGTCTGACCCGGCAGTTCTTGTGATCGATGAATGCGGAAAGTTTGTGATTTCACTTCTTTCCGGCCATCTTGGAGGTGCCAACCAGCTGACAGAGACTGCAGCGGCAATTCTCGGGGCACAGCCTGTGGTTACAACAGCTACAGATCTTCACAGCAGGTTTGCAGTAGATGTTTTTGCCAAAAAAAACAACTGTCAGATCTATAATATGAAAGCAGCTAAAGAAGTGTCAGCAGCCATTCTTGCAGGAGAACCTGTAGGATTCTACAGCGAATTTCCCTGGAAGGGAGAACTCCCTCAGGGTCTGATGATCTGTGATGATCAGGGCAGGACACCGGAAGGCACTTTGATATCCCTGGGGGTATCTGTGACCATACATACAGACAGGAATCCTTTCTTATCTACAGTACAGGTGGTTCCCCGGACAGTGACTCTGGGAATGGGCTGCAGGAAAGACAAAGATCCGGAAGGAGTTTATGAGGCGGCCGGTAACTGTATTTCAGAGGCAGGGATCTACAGAGCATCTATTGAAAAGCTGACAAGCATTTCCCTCAAGAAAAATGAACCGGGGCTGATCGGCCTTGGAGAGAGATGGAACATTCCTTTTGTTACTTATGAAGAAGAGGAACTTAAGAATATTCAGGGAGAGTTTACTCCCTCTTCCTTTGTAAAAACCATTACAGGAGTAGACAACGTCTGCGAACGGAGTGCGGTTCTTGGCTCTTCCATGGGCAGACTTATCAGAAAAAAATACGGACAAAATGGTGTGACCACAGCACTGGCAGTCCGAAATTGGGAGGTACATTTTGAATAAGATATATGTAGTAGGAATCGGACCGGGAGGCTATGACCAGATGACCGGAATTGCAATGAATGCGCTGAAAGACAGCGACACCATCATCGGGTATACCGTATATGTTGACCTTGTTAAGGGCACTTTCCCGGACAAAGAATATCTTACCACTCCGATGAAAAAAGAAGTAGACCGTTGCGTACTGGCTTTTGAAGAAGCTATAAAAGGCAAAAAAGTTTCCATGATCTGCAGTGGAGATGCAGGTGTGTATGGCATGGCAGGCCTGATGTATGAAGTAGGCACAAAATATCCGGAAGTAGAACTGGAGATTATTCCAGGTGTGACTGCTGCCCTTGGAGGTGCCGCAGTTCTTGGCGCACCGTTAATCCATGATTTCTGTCTGATCAGTTTAAGCGATCTTCTTACTCCGTGGGAAAAGATCGAAGCACGTCTCCTGGGTGCATCGCAGGCTGATTTTGTTATCTGTCTTTACAATCCATCCAGTAAGAAACGTCATGATTATCTTCAGAAAGCATGTGAACTTATGATGCAGTACAAATCCCCGGACACTGTCTGTGGAACTGTAGAAAATATTGGTCGTGAAGGAGAAGAATATCATGTGATGACTCTCAAAGAACTTCGTGATACTAAAGTAGACATGTTTACCACAGTGTTTATCGGAAACTCTCAGACCAAAGAGATTAATGGCAAAATGGTAACGCCAAGAGGATACAGGAATGTATAAAGCAATCGTTTTTGCAGGTACCACAGAAGGATATCAGATCAGTCGTTTTCTGGCTTTTCACAAGATATCCGTTCTTGCCTGTGTTGCTACAGAATATGGTACTCATTCTCTGGAAGAAGACGAATTTCTTCATGTAAAGGCAGGACGTCTTGCAGAAGAAGAAATGAGGGAACTTTTTCAGAAGGAGACTCCGAAAGTGATTCTGGATGGTACCCATCCTTATGCAAAAGAAGTGACTGACAATATCAGTAAAGCAGCTGCACGGACAGGGATTCCCTATATCAGGATCCTTCGTGACAGCAGCGCCCATAAAGCTGCTGTATATGTGGATTCCACAGAAAAAGCAGCAGAATATCTGGAGGGAACAGAAGGCAATGTGCTTCTTACTACAGGAAGTAAGGAGCTGAAAGTTTTTACAGAGATTCCATCTTACAGAGACCGCCTCTATGCCAGAGTGCTGTCTCTTCCTTCTGTTGTGGAAACCTGCAGTGAATATGGTTTTGAGGGGAAACATCTGATCGCCATGCAGGGACCTTTTTCCAGAGAGATGAACGAAGCCATGCTCCGGCAGTATCAGTGTAGTTATCTGGTGACCAAAGATTCCGGCAAAGCAGGAGGGTTTGAAGAAAAAATCCAGGCAGCAGAAGCCTGTGGAGTAATACCGGTGATCATCGGCAGACCAGAAGAATCAGAAAAGGGAATTTCTCTGAAAGAATGCAAACATAAACTTATGGAAATATTTGGTTCCCAGAGCAGACCACAGATTACTTTACTGGGAATTGGTATGGGTAATCCAGATCTTCTTACAGTACAGGCAAAGAAAAAACTGGAAGAAGCAGAACTAGTGATCGGTGCCAGAAGAATGGCAGATTCCGTAAAACTTCTCCATCATGATGTATTCTATGAATACAGGAGTGAGGAGATCCGGAAGTATATAGAGGAACATCCTGAATATTCCAGAATCGTGGTAGCACTTTCCGGTGATGTAGGTTTCTACAGTGGAGCCAGAAAGCTTCTGGACATTCTGGGAAAGGATACAGAGGTGATCTGTGGCATTTCTTCTGTGGTTTATTTTATGTCCAGGATCGGACTTTCCTGGGATGATGCAAGGATCGTCAGTGTTCATGGCAAAAACTGTAATCTGGTATCAGAGATCCGCACCAATAAGAAAGTATTTGCCATTCTTGGCAAAGGTGACAGTGTGGCAGAACTTGCAGGCAAGCTTACTTCTTATGGAATGGGAGAGGTACTTCTTTATGTGGGAGAATCTCTTTCTTATGAAAACGAAAAGATATTTTCTGCAAAAGCCAGTGAGCTGACAGAGTATCAGGGCGATCCTTTGAGCGTCCTCTGTGCAGTAAATCCTTCTGCCTGTGAACAGCCGGCAACACATGGACTGGCTGATGAAGAGTTCATCAGAGGAAAGGCTCCTATGACCAAAACAGAAGTAAGAACCGTTTCCCTTGGCAAACTGAAACTTCAGGAGGATTCCGTCTGTTATGATATCGGAGCAGGTACAGGTTCTGTTTCTGTAGAGATGGCACTGAGAGCCAGAGCAGGAAGTGTCTATGCTGTCGAAAAGAAAGATGAAGCGGTAGCACTTCTTCGGGATAACAAAAAGAAATTTGCCCTGGATCATATGACAGTAGTACAGGGACTGGCACCGGAGGCACTTAAAGAGCTGCCCGTACCGACTCATGCGTTTATCGGAGGTTCTTCCGGTAACCTAAAGGAGATCGTCACTCTTCTTCTGTCGAAGAATCCTGAAGTACGTATGGTCATCAACTGCATTACCCTTGAAACCGTAGGGGAGGCACTTGACTGTATCCGTACAATGGAAAAAGAAAGAGAAGGATACGAATGGGAGACAGAAGTGGTGCAGCTTGTGGCTTCCAGATCCAAAAATATCGGACGCTATCATATGATGATGGGAGAAAATCCTATTTATATTATTACTATACAGGCACATAAAAATAATTGAGAAACTTTTGGAGGACAGACAATGAAAATTCCAAGGATTCTTCTGGCAGCAGGAGCCAGCGGAAGCGGTAAAACGCTGATCACCTGCGGAATCCTGGAGGCACTTGTGCAGAGAGGACTGAAGACCGCCTCTTTCAAGTGCGGACCGGATTATATAGATCCCATGTTTCACAGCAGGGTGATTGGAACAAAGTCCCGTAATCTGGACACTTTCTTTACGGAACCTGCCATTACCAGATATCTTCTGATCAGAAACAGTCAGGACTGTGACGTTGCAGTGATGGAAGGCGTTATGGGATATTATGACGGTGTAGGCGGTACTACTACCCGGGCCAGTGCTTATGATCTGGCTTCCACAACAGAGACACCGGTGATCCTGATTGTCAATAGCAAAGGAATGAGTGTTTCTCTGGCTGCCTATATCAAAGGTTTTCTGGAATATAAAGAGAATAGCGGAATCAAAGGGGTGATCTTTAATCAGATGTCCCCTATGCTCTATCCCAGGATGAAAGATCTGGTAGAAAATGAACTTCATATCCAGGTACTGGGTTACGTTCCGAAAGTTGAGGACTGTGTTATCGAAAGCCGTCATCTGGGCCTGGTACTTCCAGACGAGATTCCAGAATTAAAGAGCCGACTCCGGAAGCTGGCAGAAGTATTGGAGAACTCTCTGGATATTGACGGAATTCTGAAGCTGGCAGCAACTGCACCGGATCTTAAAGATGAGGCAGAGCCTGCTGGCATAGATCCTGCATTTGGATTTCATCTGGAAGAACCGGTTCGGATCGCAGTGGCAGAAGATGAGGCATTCTGTTTCTTTTATGCAGATAATTTCCGGCTTCTTAAGAAAATGGGAGCGGAACTGGTTCCTTTTTCTCCGATCAGAGACGAAGAACTTCCTGAGAACATACAGGGTCTGCTCCTTTACGGAGGTTATCCAGAGCTGAACGGACAGAAACTGGAAGAAAATATTTCCATGAAAACTTCCATAAAAGAAGCAGTTGAGGGAGGTATGCCCTGCCTTGCAGAATGTGGCGGTTTTATGTACCTTCATGATACTATGGAAGACATGGACGGCGTGGAACGCCATACGGCAGGGGTGATCCCCGGCAGAAGTTACCGTACACCAAGACTGAATAGATTTGGTTATATTACACTGGCACAGAAGAAACCGGTTCTTGGGGAGGCAGATCTTGGCAGTATTCCAGGTCATGAATTTCATTATTTTGATTCAGAAAATTGCGGGGGAGATTTTACAGCCCATAAACCTGAAAGCAAAAGATCCTGGGAGTGCATTCATGGAACAGACACCATGCTGGTGGGTTATCCCCATCTTTATTATTATGGCTGTCCAAAACTGCCGAAAGCATTTCTGAAAAAATGTCTTGATTACAAAAAACAAAGATGTTCCGGACAAAAGGAACATCAGGAAGCGTGATAACATTGATCTATCATACAATTTCTCTGGCAGCAGGATTTGTTGCAGATCTGATCTTCGGAGATCCCAGATGGCTTTATCATCCTGTCTGTCTTATTGGAAAACTGATCGCTGTACTGGAAAAGGGAATCCGTAAAATCTTCCCCAAAACAGAAAAAGGAGAACTGGCAGGAGGTGTGCTGGAAGTACTGCTGGTCTGCATTTTTTCTTTTGGAGTTCCGGCCGTGATTCTGCATCTGCTTTATCAGTATGTTCCTGCAGCAGGGGTGATTCTGGAATCTTTCTGGTGCTATCAGCTTCTGGCTACCAGATCACTGAAAGACGAAAGTATGAAGGTATATGACAGACTGAAGAACGGAACCATCGAAGAGGCACGTTATGCAGTTTCCATGATCGTGGGAAGAGATACTAAAGAACTGACAGAAGAGGGAGTGACAAAAGCAGCAGTGGAGACTGTTGCGGAAAATAGTTCTGACGGCGTGATCGCACCTATGATCTATATGGCACTTGGCGGTGCTCCGCTGATGTTCCTTTATAAAGGCATCAACACCATGGATTCCATGCTTGGATATAAGAATGACAGATATCTTTATTTTGGCAGATGCGCTGCAAAGTTAGATGATGTGGCAAACTATATTCCTGCAAGAATCTCCGGATGGCTGATGGCTCTGGCAGCGTTTTTATGTGGCCTGGATGGCAAAAATGCAGTCCGTATCTACAGAAGAGACAGACGGAACCATGCAAGTCCAAACTCTGCACAGACAGAGGCCGCAATGGCAGGTGCTCTGGATGTTCAACTTGCAGGTAATGCATACTATTTTGGAAAATTATACGAAAAACCTACAATTGGAGATCCCATTAGGACAGTTGAGATCGAAGACATCTCCCGGGCAAACCGTCTGCTGTATGGTACGGCGGTGCTTGGAATGGTAATCTGTCTTCTGACCCGCCTTGTGGTGATCTGCCTTGTCTAAAATACGAACACCAATGAAAAGGCAGGAGGAAAAAAATTCATGCAAAAACATGTACATGGAGGAGATGTATACTCCCACAGAGACTGTCTTGATTTTTCGGCGAACTGTAATCCGTTGGGAACGCCGGAAAATGTCAGAAAAGCAGTCTGTGACAGTCTGGATCATATAAAAGAATATCCTCAGGTAGGATACAGACCCTTAAAAGAAGCAATCGGACAATATGAAGATGTTTCTCCAGAACATATCATCTGTGGAAATGGAGCAGCAGAACTGGTTTTTTCTCTCTGTCAGGCAGTAAGACCAAAGAAAGCACTGATCCCGGTTCCTACCTTTGCGGAATATGAACAGGCACTATCCAGTGTAGGATGTGAAGTGGAACATGTGCTTCTGAAAGAAGATGATGATTTTGCCATGCAGGAGACCTTTATTGACTGGATCCACAAAGATCTGGATATGGTATTCCTGTGCAATCCCAACAATCCTACAGGTATGCTGATGGATCAGGGGTTTCTGTTCCGGGTATTGAGAGTATGCAGGGAACAGGAGATTCTTCTGGTGCTGGACGAATGTTTCCTTGATTTTGTGGAAAAGGGCAGGAAGTACACCATGAAGGCACAGCTTTCCAGATACCATAATCTTTTTATCCTGAAAGCGTTTACCAAGCGATATGCCATGCCGGGAGTACGACTGGGATATGGTATTACAGAAAATACAGAGCTTCTGGAAAAAATGACAGAAGCAACACAGCCCTGGAATATTTCTGTTATGGCACAGGCAGCAGGAATTGCAGCTCTGAAAGAAACAGAGTATGTAGAAGCAGGAAGAGAGATCATCTTCCGGGAAAATCCCTGGATAAAAGAACAGATGACAGCTCTCGGACTTAAAGTATTCCCATCAAAAGCCAATTATATTTTTTTCAAAGGACCGGCAGGCCTTTATGAAGCTACACTGGAACAGAAGGTGATCATCCGGAATTGTGGCAATTATCCGGGACTGAAAGAAGGCTTTTACAGAGTGGCAGTACGTACACATGAGGAAAACGAGATCCTTATAAAAGCACTGAAAGCTGCACTTTTACAAATTGCAGAGAATTCCGGAAAAAAGAATCTGGAGGGGGAGCAGAAAAATGGCTAAAACGATCATGATACAGGGAACTATGTCAAATGCAGGAAAAAGTCTTCTTGCAGCCGGACTGTGCAGGATATTCCGTCAGGACGGATATCGTGTGGCACCTTTCAAATCACAGAATATGGCACTGAATTCCTTTATTACCAGTGAAGGACTGGAAATGGGGCGGGCACAGGTAATGCAGGCAGAAGCAGCAGGTATAAAACCTTCCGTTCTTATGAACCCAATCCTTTTGAAACCTACCAACGATGTTGGGTCTCAGGTGATCGTAAACGGTGAAGTGATCGGAACCATGAGTGCCAGAGATTATTTCAAATACAAGAAAAAAATGGTTCCCGATGTGATGAAGGCCTTCAACAAACTGGCAGAAGATAATGATATCATTGTAATTGAAGGCGCAGGAAGCCCGGCGGAGATTAATCTCAAAACAGAAGATATCGTCAATATGGGAATGGCAAAAATGGCAAAAGCCCCTGTACTTCTGGCCGGAGATATTGACAGAGGCGGAGTTTTTGCACAGCTTTATGGTACAGTGGAACTTCTGGAAGAAGATGAGAGAAATATGATCAAAGGCCTTATTATCAACAAATTCCGGGGCGATAAGTCCATTCTGGATCCGGGCGTAAAAATGCTGGAAGAAAAATGCAAAATTCCGGTAGTGGGAGTGGCTCCTTATTTGAATATCCAGGTGGAAGATGAGGATAGCCTTACAGATCGGTTTGAACGTCATCAGGAAGTAGGTCTGATCGATATGGCGGTGATCCGGGTACCAAGAATCTCTAATTTTACAGACTTCAATCCACTGGAAAGCATTCCCGGAGTATCCCTTCGTTATGTAAAGAATCCTTCCGAACTGAAAAACCCGGATGTGATCTTCCTTCCGGGAACCAAGAATACCATGGATGACCTGAAATGGCTTCGGGAAAGTGGTATGGAGGCATTGATCCTGAAAGCAGCAGCCAGCGGAACCTTTGTTTTTGGTATCTGTGGTGGTTATCAGATGCTGGGTGAAACACTGAAAGATCCTCATGGTGTGGAAGCCGGCGGTTCCATGCGTGGTATGGGGCTCCTTCCTATGGATACTGTTTTTGCAGAAAAGAAAACAAGAACTCAGGTAACCGGAAGATTCCTGGAACTGAATGAAGAGTATGCACCACTGAAAAATGTGGAATTTACAGGTTATGAGATCCACATGGGAGAAAGTACCTGGAAAGAAGGTGCCAGTGCAAGTACCTTTACAAAAGACAATGTGACAGGCAATGAAAAGACCGAAGGAACCTTCTTCCATAACATCTGTGGAACTTATGTGCATGGTATTTTTGACAAAGAAGAAGTAGCACTTGGTCTGGTTCGTGCCATTGGAGATAAGAAGGGGATTGATGTATCTCAGATGGAAGGTGTAGACTTTGCCGCATTTAAAGAGACACAGTATGATCTTCTGGCAGCAGGCTTAAGAGAACATCTGGATATGAAACGGATCTATGAGATCATAGAACAGGGAATCTGAAAGAAAGGTATGGACAGATGAAAGTAGAACTTGAAAATGTAAAACCAATGGATATAGAAAAACGGAGCTTTGAGATCATTACAGAGGAGCTGGGAGATACAAAGTTGATTCCGGGTACAGAACTGGTAGTTAAACGCTGTATTCATACAAGTGCAGATTTTGATTATGCGGAAAATCTCTGCTTTTCTGAAAATGTGATCCAGAAGGCAATGGATGCCATCAAAGAGGGGGCGTGTATTGTTACAGATACCCAGATGGCGAAATCCGGCATCAACAAAAGAGCACTTGCTCGTTATGGCGGCGAGGTATACTGTTTCATGTCAGATGAGGATGTGGCGGCTCTTGCAAAGAAAAACGGAACCACAAGAGCTACAGCCAGCATGGACAAGGCTGCGTCCATGGATAAGAAGCTGATCTTTGCCATCGGAAATGCACCTACAGCTCTGGTGCGCCTTTATGAACTGATTCAGGAAGGCAGACTGGATCCGGAACTGATCATCGGTGTGCCGGTAGGCTTTGTTAATGTAGTACAGTCAAAGGAACTGATCATGAAGGCAGGTGTTCCATACATTGTGGCGAAAGGACGCAAAGGTGGAAGTAATATTGCTGCATGTATCTGCAATGCTCTCTTGTACATGATAGACAATAGACGGGACTGAAATTTATATAGTTTTAACAAAAACGGTATTTTGTTTTGGAAGATAAGAAAAATACCACAAAATAATACAAAAGTACAGAGAATTCTCTGTGCTTTTTTTATACATAAAAATACATTAAGTCTATCCTACAAATTGTAGGAAAAGTGGCTCTGTATATGATAGAAAATGTGGCTGGAAATTTGTATGGATTTTGATACAATAATGTTTGTAAAGAAAAGAGTTGCTGTTCACACAGTAACAGTAAGTTCGGAAGTTATTGGGGAATCCGAAAAAACATAAACGTTTTATGGGAGGACATGCAAGATGATTATTATTGGTGAAAAGATCAATGGATCTATTCCTTCAGTAGCAGAAGCTATTGCCAACAGAGATGCAGAACTGATCAAGCAGAGAGCAATTGCTCAGGCAAATGCAGGAGCAACTTTCATTGACTGCTGCGCATCCGTACCGGAAGCTGAAGAAGTAGAAACACTGAAATGGATGATTGACTGTATCCAGGAAGTTACAGATCTTCCGATTTCTGTAGACAGCCCGAGTGCAGATGTTCTGATCGAAGCATACAAATTCTGCAAGAGACCAGGTGTATTTAACTCAGTATCTGGTGAAGGTGACAAGATCGACAAGATCTTCCCTGTTATGGCACAGCCGGAAAACAAAGACTGGCAGGTTATCGCACTGTTAAGCGATGACACAGGTATTCCGAAGAGTGCAGCAGACAGACTGAAAGTATTCGACAAGATTATGGCAAAAGCCAAAGAATATGGCATCTCTCCAGATCGTATCCACATCGATCCACTGGTAGAAATGCTCTGTACATCAGAAGATGGTATTGCAATGAACGTGGAAGTTATTACCAGCGTAAGAAAGCAGTACCCAACTATCCACATCACAGCGGCAGTCAGCAACATTTCCTTCAACCTGCCTGTTCGTAAACTCATCAACTATGGATTCGTAGTACTGGCAATGAATGCGGGCCTTGACAGTGCGATCGTAGATCCTACCAACAGAGACATGCTTGGTCTTATCTATGCTACAGAAGCTCTTCTGGGTCTGGATGACTACTGCATGGAATATATCGGTGCATACAGAGACGGTATGATCGGACCGGTAAAGAAATAAGCAACACTTAAATTTACAGAACTCAATTTTGTTTCGCGGAAAACAATGAGGACAAAACAAATCAATCAAATTATTTTAATCAAGCGGAGGTAAATATTATGTCTAAAATTACAGAAGTAGCTGAATTAGTAGAAAAAGGTAAAGCTAAATTAGTAGGTGCAGCAGTACAGGCTGCTCTTGATGAAGGATGTGATCCGACAGAGATCCTTAACAGCATGATCGATGCAATGGCAGTTGTTGGTGAAAAATTCAAAAACGGTGAAATCTTTGTTCCTGAGATGCTTGTAGCAGCTCGTGCAATGAAAAAAGGTGTTGAAGTTCTGAAACCACATCTTGCATCCGGTGCAACAGGAAGCATGGGCAAACTGATCATTGCTACTGTAGCTGGTGACCTTCATGATATCGGCAAAAACCTTGTTGCAATGATGATCGAAAGTGCCGGATTTGAAGTTATCGACCTTGGCGTTGATGTTCCGGTATCCAAAGTTATCGAATGCTATAAAGAGAACCCAGACGTTAAAGTTATCGCACTGTCTGCTCTTCTTACAACAACTATGCCATCTCTGAAAGATACAGTTGCAGCCCTCAATGCAGAAGACTTCAGAAGCAATATTAAGATCATGGTTGGTGGAGCTCCTATTACTCAGGAATTCGCAGATGAAATCGGTGCTGACGGATACTCTGAAGATGCAGCAAGCGCAGCTGTACTTGCAAAAGCTCTCGTAGCATAAATTTATTACCAGGTTAAGAATCCCATTTTATAAAATTAATGCAGGTCGCTCTGTCCTGTCTGTGCATGCCATGGACGACAGGGCGATTTTTGATTATAATGATACCAGGGTCAAAAGGTCTAAATTCATAAGGTCTAATTTATAAGGTTTAAATTCATATGAGATGTGCTCATAATTGGAGGGGAAATATGTACAACATTAAATTTATCAGAGAAAATCTGGAATTTCAGGCATCTCCGGGAATGAATCTTCTGGAGGCAGAAAGAAAAGCAGGACTTATGCCGGATGCTCCCTGTGGCGGACAGGGCAAATGTGGCAAATGCAGAGTAAAGATTGATGGTAAAGTAGTATTGGCATGCAAGACTGTTGTTGACAGAGACATGGAAGTGGACACCCTGAAAGGAGATTCCGGATACGAGATTCTTACAGAGGGATTTAAGCGTCCAATCCTTTTTGAACCGGATCTGAAACAGCAAAAAGTTTTTTTAAAGAAACCAGATATGGGAGACAATCGTTCTGAATGGGAACGCCTTGTGGTTCAGTTGCATACAGAAAAAACTGTAAAGCCAGACCTTCAGATAGCATCCGAACTTTACGAATACAGGAAAGAAGCAGAAGAATGGTATGTAGTTTATACAGAAGATGAAATTCTGAATATCCAGAGAGAAGAAAAGAAAATATGCTTTGTTGCCTTTGATATCGGAACTACTACAGTGGTAGGTTATCTGATGGATGCGTCCAACGGTCAGGTTCTGGCACTGAAAAGCCGCATGAATCCACAGGCACAGTATGGGGCAGATGTAATCATGAGAGCCAACTACACCCTGGAAAACAGTGTGGATCCCTTAAGAGACTGTATAGAGAATGCTCTGGATGAGATTCTGGGAGAACTTGCAGCAGAAGTGGGAATAGAAAAAACAGATATTTACCAGGTTTCTGTTGTAGGAAATACCTGTATGCATCATCTGTTCCTTGGAATATCACCAGGTTCTCTTGTACATGCTCCCTATACTCCGGCTATCAGTCAGGGACTTACTGTGAAAGCGATAGATAAGGGGCTTCATATCCATCCGAAAGCACAGCTTATGCTGCTTCCGGATATTGCCGGATATGTAGGCGCAGATACCTGTGGATGTATTCTTTCTCTCAGACAGGATCAGATGCAGGAGATCAGTCTGATGATCGATATTGGTACCAATGGTGAAATGGTTCTTGGAAACAAAGACAGACTTGCATGCTGTTCCACAGCGGCAGGACCGGCTTTTGAAGGTGCCAAGATCGAATGCGGAATGCGCGGTGCAGCTGGCGCTGTAGATCATGTAGAATACAAAGATGGCAAATGGACTTATACTACAGTGGGAAATGCAGCACCTGTGGGATTATGCGGTTCCGGTCTTATTGACCTTGTAGCACAGCTTTATAAGGCAGAATTGATTGATGAAGGAGGACATCTGGAAAGCGGACAGGAAACACCGGGAGTCTTTGTTCTTGTTCCGCCGGAAGAAGCGGGCAATGACAAGGGTGTCTATCTTACACAGAAAGATGTAGGGGAAGTGCAGCTTGCAAAGGCTGCCATTGCAGCAGGTATCCATCTTCTTATGAAGCAGCTTGGCGTTACAGAAAAAGATATCAAAAAAGTATACATAGCAGGAGCTTTTGGCAACTATATGGATCCAAAGAGTGCTGCCATGATCGGTATGCTTCCTGTTTCTCTTCTGGAACATATTACACCGGTAGGCAATGCAGCAGGTGAGGGTGCCAAGATCGCTCTTCTGAACTACAAAGAACGAAAAGAAATGGATCAGGTTGTGAGAAATATAGAATTCGTAGAGCTGGCAGCTTCTCCGGAATTTCAGGACTGTTTTGTAGATGAGCTGTGTTTCCCGGAACTGCCTTAAGGAGGTAAGACGATGATCAATGTGAAAGAACTGGAAGAAATTGGAAAAATGGCTGGTTTTACCCATGTGGGACTACTGAAAAGTGACAGTATCCAGCTGATGCCGGAAGTGCGGGAAATGTGTGCAAAGAATACCTGCCACATGTACAACAAACGCTGGAGCTGCCCTCCAGGCTGTGGTGATCTGGAAGAATGCCAGCAAAAAATCAGCCGGTACAAAGAAGGCATCATTGTCCAGACTGTGGGACAGCTGGAAGATCCTATGGATGGAGAGACCATGATGGAGACAGAAGCAGAACATAAAAAAACTTTTTATGAATTTGAAAAAGTTCTGAGAGAAAAATGGCCGGGAATGCTTCCTATCGGAGCCGGTTGTTGTACTAAGTGTAAAGAATGCACCTATCCGGATGCCCCATGCAGGTTTCCGGATCAGGCTTTCTCATCTATGGAAGCATATGGAATGCTGGTAACACAGGTCTGTAAGGCAAATGGTCTGGAATATTATTACGGACCATGTACCATTGCCTATACAAGCTGTTATCTGCTGGAATGATAAAAGAATGGCAGACAAAAAAGTAAATAAAACAGGAGTGTGTAGTTATGAATCCTACAGAACGTGATGAATATCTGAAACGGATCGGATATACAGAAGAAATACGGACAGACAAAGCCTGCCTGGAAAAACTGATGGAGTTACAGCTTCTGACAGTTCCTTTTGAAAATCTGGAATCTTTTGAAGAGGGCAGAATCCCTTCTCTTGATACTCAGGATCTTTATACCAAGATCGTGGTCTGCAAAAGAGGCGGGTACTGCTTTGAACTGAATAAGCTGTTTTATGAACTGATAAAAACACTGGGATTCAGGGTATATCCTCTGGGTGTGCGGATTCCCTGGAATAGGCCAAAACTTCCGCCTATGCTCCACAGAGCAACGCTGGTAACTTTTGAAGATGGCATTTATTACTGTGATATCGGATATGGCGGACCAGGACCAAAACACCTGGTAAAACTGGAAGATGGTGTACATAAAGAAAAAGGCGGACAGTTCCGTATCACCATGAAGCCACAGGATACCAATGACGAAGTTCTGATAGAGAGAATGAAAGAAGGCAATTATCTTCCAATCCTTCGTTTTTCTCTTCATCCTGCACTGGAAGAAGATTTTGATCTGATGAATTTTTACTGTGCAAAATCTCCTGATGTGCTG
>URXG01000063.1 GCA_900551715.1 uncultured Blautia sp.
ACTGTCCTTCTCCACCGGAGATATCAAGAACTGCATCCATAAGAGCCTGTCCAACAGCCTGTGTACCAGCCTGGTTTACGAATACCTGACGGCTGTCTTTGTTCGGTGCGGAGTCGAAAGAAGATACTTTGATTCCTTCATCCATAGCTTCTTCCAGTTTAGCCTGAAGAGCGTTTACGTCGTTTGCAGAGATGCAGATTGCATCTGGTTTCTGGGAGATCAGGTTGTCAAGAACTTTGATCTGAGCGTCTGCTGTTGCTGCTTCTGGGTAAACAACATCTACAGTTGCACCTTCAGCTTCTGCTGTTTCTTTGAATGCTTTTGCAGCGATTTCGAAGAAAGCGTTACCTGCTGATTTACCAACCAGTGCGATTTTCTGTCCGTCTCCGGCTTTGTCAGCTGCCATTACAGGTGCTGCACAGCTAAGTACCATTGCTCCGCAAAGAAGTGCGCTGATAATTTTTTTGTTCATTTTGTTTTCCTCCCTTGGAAATAATATAGTTTTTATTTGCAACTGCTTCCCTGCTACCAGAAAGCAGCCGACTAACATAGTTTAGGGGTCTGATATAAAATCAGATAAACTTTATTTAATTTTTCTTTACACTTGCTGCACGTTTGATGTTTCCGATGATGTTTGGAAGTGCAACTGCTGCGATCAGAAGAACACCGATGATCAGCAGGATAACCTGTGCATTGACGTTTCTCTGACCAAGACCTACACGAAGGCAAACGATGATGAATGCGGAAATAAATCCACCTGCGATGTTACCTTTACCACCTGTAGATGAGATACCTCCGAATACTGCCATTGCGATAGCATCCATCTCAAATCCGTTACCTGTTGTGGTGTTGGCACCATAGGAGGAAGCTACCAGGAACAGTGCACACAGTCCGGAAACTGTACCCATGATGGTGTAGATGATAAAACGGATCTTCTGTACATGAACACCTGAGTAATATGCTGTAAGACGGTTGGTACCGATTGCATATACACGACGTCCAAATGTGCTCTTACCTAAGATTATAGCAAAGATCACAGAAAGAATCACTACTAAAAACAGAATATAAGGAACATCTCCTACTTTACCGCTGATTGCGCGGAAACCATCTGTGTTGCTTGCGGAGATACTACCGCCACTTCCAAGAACGATCTCAGAAATTCCTCGGAAGATGATCTGTGTTGCCAGTGTTACGATCATTGGAGGCAGTTCCTGGAATCTGGTAAGGATGAATCCGTTGATTGCACCACAAACTGTACCAACAACCAGTGCTGTAAGAACTACTACGATAAACGGAGCGTTCTGGTTGCAGACAATACAGCTCATTGTTGCGGACAGACACACGATAGCACCTACGGAGATATCGATCTCTCCAAGAACCAGGATGTATGCCATTGGCAGCATCATAAATACTTCTGCCAGATAAACCGGCATCTGACGGAGCAGACTGCTCACGTTATAATATTCAGAAAACATTGCACAGAAAATATTAACTGCAATAAACAGCAGAACCAGGATTCCCTCCCAGGAGAAGATCATTTTCTTCACTGGGCTTTCCGGCACATTATTAATACTTCTTCCAGATTTTCCAGCCATGATTACATCTCCCTTCCTTTCAGTGCATTCTTGTCAGCGATACGCTGCAGGATTACGTTCATTACTACTACTACGAGGATGATAACACCCTTGATGGTATTCAGCCATAACTGGT
Organism: uncultured Blautia sp.; assembly: GCA_900551715.1. Taxonomy (GTDB): domain Bacteria; phylum Bacillota; class Clostridia; order Lachnospirales; family Lachnospiraceae; genus Blautia_A. The sequence goes on from URXG01000063.1 coordinate 1,711, forward strand.
TGAAGAACGGGATCAGCGGAAGCGCTTTGGCGATTGTTGCAAGGATCAGAGAACCAAGAAGTGCACCGATCACGGTGCCACGTCCACCGTTCATGCTTACACCACCGATAACGCAGGCTGCGATAACGTCCATTTCACCGCCGTACTGCATATCCGGCATGGCAGATGCATAGATGGAAACCTGAAGTGCACCACCAAGACCTGCCAGAAGTCCCATAATTGTGTATACAAGAAGTTTAATATTTTTTACGTTGATGCCGGAAACTTCTGCTGCACTCGGGTTACTTCCTACTGCATAGATCATACGTCCGGTTCTGGTCCATTTCATAAACCAGAAGAAAAATACATAGCATACAATAATTACCCAGATAACTGCATTCAGTCCAAGGAATTTTGTTGTAGCAAAGTTTTTGAAATTACCAAGTGCTGCTGCACTTGCCCATTCACCACCATGAGATATCTGGTAACCCAGAGCACGGTAAATATACATGAAGCCCATGGTTGCAATGATCGGAGGTACATCAGCTCTGGAGATGATCAGACCAACTACCAGGCCACATCCGATACCGATCAGGAGCGCGATTACAAATGCAAGGAATGTGCTGGAAATATGTTCGTATTTCAGCAGCATACCAATGCTCATACCTGAGAACGCCAGAGTGGACATGATGGAAATATCGATTCCACCTACAAGCATTACACAGAGCATACCAAGTGACATTACCATTGTAACTGCATTATTTTTCAACATGTCCATCAGTGACTTTGGAGTCAGAAAAGACGGATTGATGGCAGTAACGATTACGAAAAGAACGATCAGGACAACTGCAAGCAGTGCTTCTCGGGAGCCTGTGATCTTTTTCATAAGTGATTTCTTTTCCATTATAAAGCACCCCCTGTATGACCTTTTTCCATAGCGAGTTCAAGGATTCTTTCCTGGGTAGCTTCCCCACGATTCAGCTCGCCGGTCTTTTTACCGTTGCACATAACAACGATTCTGTCTGCCATACCAAGGATCTCAGGCATTTCAGAAGAAATCAGGATGATCGCATAACCTTTCTTTGCAAGGTCACCCATGATCGCATAGATTTCAGCCTTGGCACCTACGTCAACACCTTTGGTAGGCTCATCCATGATAACAACTTTCATTTCCTGGCTCAGAGCCTTGGCAACAACAACTTTCTGCTGGTTACCACCGGAAAGAGAGCTTGCCGGCTGGAAGATATCAACTGCCTTTGTATCAACTTCTTCAAGAAGTTTTTTGGCAAGATCACGTTCTGTCTTTTCATCATTGATACCACTCTTCGCATATTTGCTGATGGTAGGAAGTGTTACGTTTCTTCCAAGTCCCCAGCTCATGATCAGACCTTCTTTCTGACGGTCTTCCGGAAGAAGGATGATACCTTTTTCCATTGCATCAGACGGCTGTTTGATGTGAACTTCTTTTCCTTCCAGGTAAACTTTACCGGAATCCGGCTGTGTGATACCGCATACAGCTTCTACTGTCTCAGTACGTCCTGCACCTACCAGACCGGTCAGTCCAAGGATCTCACCTGCACGAACGCTGAATGATACGTCTTTGAAGTAACCTGTTCTGGAAAGATTTTCGATGCGGAGCATTTCGTCTCCAAGTTTAACTTCCGGTTTCGGGAACAGATCTTTGATCTCACGGCCAACCATTGCCTTGATCAGATCTGCGTTTGTAATTCCGTCTACATCATAGGTTCCGATGTACTGGGAATCACGAAATACAGTAACCCGGGAAGCCAGACGATACATATCCTCAAATCTGTGAGAAATAAAGATAATGGAAACTCCGTCAGCTTTCAGTTTGTCAACCAGAGTATAAAGTTTTTCGGATTCGGATCTTGTCAGTGCTGCAGTAGGCTCATCCAGAATGATGATACGTGCGTTGGTGGACATTGCTTTTGCAATCTCTACCATCTGCTGCTGTGCAACACTTAAAGTACCCATCTCAGCAGTTGCATCAAAATCTGCATCCAGCTGTTTCAGAAGTTTGTTTGCTTCTGTGTTCATGGCTTTCCACTGGATCATTTTGTGTTTGATGATCTCATGGCCCATGAAAATATTTTCTGCAACGGTCAGATGCGGATAAGATGTAGGATGCTGATAAACAGCTGCAATACCTGCTGCCTGGGCATCTTTTGGTCCTTTAAAATCCACCTTCTGTCCATTTAAGAACATCTCGCCTTCTTCTGCCTTATGTACACCGGTGATAACTTTGATGAAGGTTGATTTACCTGCACCATTCTCACCCATAAGAGCATGAACTTCACCAGGTTTTAACTGAAACTGTACGTTGTTCAGTGCTTTGACACCTGGGAAAATCTTTGTTATGCCTTTTAACTCAAGAACATATTCAGACACAGCTCTTTCCTCCCTTTTCTGTTATCTTGGTTTCATTTTACCATTGGTTATTTTTTTAGAAAACAGGAATATATTTTGAAACAGGGTAAAATATTTTGCAGTTATCTGCACAAAAAAAGCAGGAAGAACATTTCTGTTCTCCCCACTTTCACTAATTTTTTTATCATATGTAGGAAATTATTTATTTGTACAACCAAACTGCTACTTTCATTTATCGAATATAAACCGTTTTCTTTATTGTAGGTCCAACACCGTTCTTATAATATGGAGTAATGTAGAGTGTTATATTCTTGCCCTTCATGCTGCCGCTGGTTCTCAACCTGCCTGAGTATCTGGTCTTATTTCCTTTCATATTATAGGCTCCGCCAATATCCTTAGTAGTTCCTACATAGATTCCCTTGATCTCCGGCATTGCCTTGCTGAAATTGATGGTAACAGTGAAATCTGTATAGTAATACTTTCTCCAGGTCCATCCACTGCCCCATTTTTCCCATTTTTCATTGTACCATACTCTTGCATTGCTGCTCTGTACAGAACTTACAGGAGCTTTCGTGCTGCGGACAGTTTTGGCAGTTACATAAAGAGGATCGGATTGGATCCAGCCTCCGTCGGTGCGTTTAGCCCTGCCAACAATCTTGAATTTATAGGTTTTGTTTCCTTTCAGATTCTTGACAGTATAGGAACCCTGGTTCATATTGTCTGTTTTTTTCTTCCAGTTTTTTCCATTCTGGATATAAAGGGTGTATTTCATATCTCCCACAGTATTCTTGGAGCCGGTATGTTTGAACACAATCCTGTTATAAAAACATTTTTTTGTTACAGTAGGTTTTCCAGGTTTTGCAACTATTTCAAGAGCCTTTGACTTCTTACCGTTAGTAGTCTTAACCTGAACGGTACAGTATCCGGCTGTATAACTGCTGCTACTGGCAGAAAAAACAACTTTAAAAGTTTTCTTGTTCTGTCCTTCCACGCTGCCCTTTACGGTTCCCTGGCTGCCCAGCCAGCGCTCTTTCAGCTCAATATCGCTGAGTTTATCGTCACTGTTGGATGGTACTGTCTGAGCTGTGAAGGTCATGGTTTTGGACTTCTTGATGATTCCCTGGTCAAGGAAACGCTTGTTGTCAGAACAGGTAAGCTTCACCCCTGTGGCCGATATGTAATCTCTGCCTGTCAGTGTAAACTTATAGGTTGCGGATTTACCATCTGATCCTCGGTGAAGTACCCGGATAACATAGGTACCGGGGTCAAGAAGTATTTTGTTTTTTATTGTTGACTTTCCGTCAACCCTGAAATCCTTTAACACAGGATATCGCATCTCCGAATCGGATTTATTATAGATATCCATTAACAGGGTTCTGTTGGCATCGTTACAGGTAAACTCGATATTCAGGAAATGTCTACTGGCTGTATTGATCTCAAAATACCTGGGTGTTGTAGCCGGATTGTTTCCATAGGTGGTAAGTACACCGGCCTGTGTTCCCTCCAGAGAGATTTTCTTGGCCTGATGGAAATTCTTTCCTCCGTTATCTGTCACATCTGCTTTGGTTGCATAAATATGAATCAGTGTGTCCCCTGAATAAAAGGACTGGAAATCCATTGTCAGTACTGTACTTTCATTGCTGTCCAGATAGATATATCCACCTTTTACCTCCAGCTTACTGGAATAATAATAAATTCCAAATTGTTCCATTTTACTGTCAGGATATATTTTGGTCTGGATCGCACTTATGGTGATGTCCAGTTTCAGACGGATAGGGGAAGTATTTTTGATAGTCACCTTATTTCCAGTGGTGTAGGCATACTTCTCTTTTGAAAAATCCGCCCCCGTTTCCTGATCCGGATAACTGATCGTTATGGTACTGTCCGTAGGTCTGCCGGGGCCTGCTGCCTTTACGCTCACTGCCATAGCAAAAATCATGGTGAACATCAGGACAAAAGCTCCGACTATTCTGAATTTGCTTCTTATTGCTCTACTCATACTGATTCCCTCCTTTACAAAAAATATAATATCTCCTATAAATATATTATATCTTTAAGTAAAGGGTTTACATCACCTGAAAGTATTATTGCCCCAATATTTATTACTTAATCATCCAGGTTTACTGCGATTCCTCTGATCCGTGCCTCTATGGCTAGTTCTGTCCTGTTCTCATATCCTGTTTTATCCAGCATATGCTGAATATGGACCTTAACCGTATTTTCGGAAATCCCCAGTTTTTTGGCAATTCCAGAATTGGACATTCCCCTGGTCATAACCCTTAAGACTTCCAGTTCTCTTTCCGTAAATTCCAGATTGTCAGACTGTCCAAGCTTTATACGGGGAGGATGATCCGGATAGACAGACTCTCCATTCATAGTTCTGTCCATCACATCCAGGATCGTCTCCCTGGAAGATTCCTTATACCAGAAACTTTCTATTCCTGTTTTCCGTGCTCTTGAAAGCCAGGATTTTTCTGCCATAGAGGTCATGGCGATGATCTTTATTCCCGGACGCTCCTTCTTGATCCGGGCGGCACCTTCCATTCCATTGGAATGATCATCCAGAAGGATATCCATCAGGATCAGATCCACTGGTACATTTCTCAAAATCTCCGCGATGCCAGACGCTGATTCCAGTGTCCGAACAATCTCATATTTCTCACTGTCTTTCAGATATAACCCAAATAACTGCCGGGCCACGTACTGATCTTCCACAAGCACTACTTTATATTTCATTTTTTTCTCCCTTCAAAACTTCAATGATCATGACAAACCTTGGCTGACTTATGATTTTCATTCTGCCTCCTGCTTTTTCCACTGTGTTTCGCAGATTTTTTAGTCCTCCTGCTTCCTGTACCTCTTTATCCGGCAGATCCCCATCATTTGTAAAGATTCCTTGATAGAAAGCGCCTTTGTCTTGTATTTTTAAATATACTTTTTCGGCTTTCGCATGCTTCACAGCATTATTTATACATTCTCTGAGAGCTTGTCCCAGGATTTTATCCGCGTCTCCCCACTTAGGTGTCTGTCCATCCAGAACCACAGAAATATTTAAAGATTCTGCTTCTTTTATCACAAGAGCAAGACTTTTGCCGGAATGACTGAAGCTGCCACTTCTGATACCTGTGACAATGTATTTCCACAAAAAAGCTGTTTCTTTCCAGTCACGATCACAAAAAGGCTGTTCCAGACAGGTTCTGAATATAAGAAGAGAACGCCCAACTTCATCATGAAGACGAACCCTTGTATCCAGGATTTCTTCTTCCCGGATAATGTCAGCCACCTCTCGATTAAAGATCTGTAACCGCGCATTGATCTCATTGAGTTTCTCATTTCGGTCTTTTAACTTCTGATTCAGTTCATACTGTCTTGTGATATCACAGGCAGTCATCTCCCATAAGTTTTTTTTCTGCAGGTAAATTCTTTTTCTCTGAAATTCCCATATACTTCCATCAGACAATTTTATCAGGATAAAGGGATTCTCTACATAATTATCATTCTCTGATAGCATTCTTGCATCTTTCAGATGATCCCATATCTCCTGACCGTTTGTGATTCCAGTTCCCAAAATTTCTCCACAAAGGTGGTTCATGGATATATTGCTGAGAATAGGAGTCCCTTCCTCTGTGTAGAAACAAACTCCGTCCGGCAGATTATCAAGGCTTTGCTTCACTGTATCTGCACCTGTGTATTTTTTTTTAAAGATACCTTGATCATATAATGCCAGAGTACAGGCAGTGATCAAAATCCAGATCATGACCATCCATCTTTGGGAAAGATTCCCTGTAATCCTGGCCAGACAGGATCTCTCTTCTATTTTTAAAATTAATATCTCGTTATCTGCCATTCCTTGAAGAAGCAATGCACTGATAAAGAAAAGCACTGTTCCAGGTATATATATCCTTTTTTCCCTGCCTGTGACAGCATTTTTTAAAGTAATATATACTATCGCAGTCATTATTGACATTCCATATACACACACAATGGTTCTTAATTCCCATGGCATTTCATAGTATAAATTCATTTTTTCTCCTGTATTCCATCTGATGGGATCTGCAATGAGATAAACTCTATATTTCCCTCTCTCTCATTTACAAGTCTGCCAGAAACCTCTGTAAGTTCTTTTTCCATAAACTGTTCCGGCAGTCCTTTTTTGGTACCGCCTAATTCCATGTAAAACCGCAATTGCCGGCCACATTCCAATATGATCAACAAAGTATCTGTCTCCTCCCAGAATAATTCCATTACACTCTGGAAAAATTCATATAACAAAAGTGCTGCCTTTCCACCAATGTCACAATCTGATTCCATTGAAAAAAATGCCTTCACTCCCCAAAGCCTTATGTAATTCAGAGATTCTTCTATTGCCAGACAGATTTCTCCTGTAGAAACCTTATGATCCTGATGAACATGAAGAACCAGATTGGAACACCTTTTAATGTACGCCATAAGAAATGCTCCATATTTCATTTTTTCTTCAGCTGTTTTTTCTTCCTTAGGAAGATGATCTACCAGATAATCCAGTTCCTCCAGTCTCCCAGATATTTTTTCATACACACAGTCATAGATAATATTTTGCTGACGGATCCGTTCCTGTTTCTCTGCCAGACGATTTTCGCCTTCCAGCATCTTATTTTCTTCAGCAATTATGTTTCCTGTTTCTTCCAACTGTTGGTTGATATTGTTTATTTTCTTCATATCTCTGAACCAGTATACATACCCCTCCTCCAGTTTCTTACTTCTCAAAAGATAATCCTGGTTCTCAATCAGTAAAGATCTATGGGCGGCTTTTTTAATCTCTTCCAGAGTAACTGCTATCTCTTTTTCAGATCTGCAAAGGATCCTGCCCTGGCTGTCCACAATTCCCCCACAGATATCAGATTCCTTCCACATTTCATCATAGCAATCATTGGAAGGAAACAGTCTCGCCTGGATCAGTCCTTCCATAAATGCCAGGATCACAAAACAGATCACATCTGTAGTTTTATATAATCTGCTGAGGATCCCATCAGGATCTGCCAAAAAGAAGACTGTATATACACCACCTACAGCCAGCGGCAGGAACGGTATCCAGATATTTTTTCTGTTTTCTTTTGAAGTACATTTCTTTATTGTTATCACCAGTGCCATTCCAAACATCAGTATCATCCATAACAATGACAGATAATAGACAGGTCCATGTACATAATGATTCTCCCAATTCTCCAGTCCATCCGTAAAAAAGAAGGCTTTCTGATGAAGATCATTTAAAAATACCCCTGCAGAGATTATAAAGGCCGGAATATAGAGAAGTTTCCACTTAGAATCTATTTTTGTATCATAGGCTTTTCCAATATGAACAACTGCCAGCAGTAAAAAAAGCACAGCAAATGTCTGAGGAAAATAATAAAGATACCACACATATCTTGCTGCCGTGGAAGTCCTTGGAATAAAAATAAATTTGACTGTACGGATTCCCATAAGAAGCAGCACAGAAGCAATAGTCAGAATCAGATATTTTCTTTCTTCCGGCTGAAGCACTCTGGTCTCAACACTGACCATCCACAAAAATCCCGCAGGCATAAAAATCATAAAAAGAAGCATATTACATTCTGTCTGTGGAAAATCATTTCTTGTCAGACGTATCAGACCTGCAAGTACCATAGGCATCAGACACAAAAAAATCAATACTTTTGTTTTTCTGCTTATATACATAATTGTCCCTCTCTGTCTCATCTCTTTTCTTATCATAACATACCAGATCACTCAGGCAAAGTGTTACTGTTCTCAGGTAATATTCCGCTTACATTGACATGAGTTTTTGCATTTGTTAGAATGATTATATTGTATATATGGAGAAGCTACGATCAGACTGCTGCCGAAATCTGCCGCAAAGTTATGGAAACGATATGATACTTATTGTTTTGCATATGCAACAGCTTTTTTACTATTATACGAAGTCAGTGTTAAGGAGAACGTTATGAAATTACTGATTGTAGACGATGAAGAACTTACACGTACCGGTGTGATTGCCTCCATTGACTGGAAATCCCTTGGAATTGATGAAGTCTTTCAGGCCGATGACGGTGTAAATGGTCTGGAAACAGCCAGAATCCATAAACCTGAGATTATTCTCTGTGATGTACGTATGCCGCGAATGGATGGAATTACCATGTTGGAGCGAATGGAGAAATTTCTCCCTGATTCCGTTCCTATTTTTATGAGTGGTTACTCCGACAAAGAATATCTGAAGGCGGCAATAAAGCTGAAAGCGGTCAATTATATAGAAAAGCCACTGAATCCTGTTGAAATACAGGCAGCTGTAAAAGAAGCTATTCATCTTTTTGTTCAGAAACAGCATTCTCACAGAGGTGAGTCTTTGCAATCCCTGGAAAAAGCTTCCAGGCTGGCCTTGGAACTCACAAAGCCCAAACCAGAAACTAACGAAATCATTACTGAACTAAGCTCTGAACTTAATCTGACATTAGACAGTAACACATATTGTACTGTGTATCTTGTAAAAACAGATTTACCCATTGATCTGGCCATCACAGCTATGGAAGAACTGTATAAAGACTTTTGCAAATATCTGGCCCATCAACACATTGATTGCATATATATTGAAAAAAAATCCCAGTATCTGGTATATTTTCTCTTTAGTCAGATTCGGCCCAGTTCCCGGATTCTTCAAGATGCCGGCAACTACCTTAAGTCTGCATTTACTGGATATGGTAAATTTTTTCTGACACAGGGAGATGTTTTTTGTGGGATATCAAAGGTCTATCAGGCATACACCTCTGCTGTTATCCTTTTGCAGAGCAGTTTCTTTTTTGAACCCAACATGCTTTTGACCTCTGAATTTTTACAACAAGCTCCTAATAATACTACTTTTTCTGATGAAACAGAGCGAATTTATTCGGAATGTCTTTCTCATGGAGATCAAAAAGGCAGCACCATAATTTTAGAGCAGCTTTTTCAGACTCTTCATCAGAATCACAGATATATGCAGAATCCTGTCCGGGATCTTTATTACCGGCTGTTTCTTAGTCTGGAAGAAGCTTACCACCAACAGAAACTCTCCCTTCCGGAAAACAGAGACAGTATTGCTGAAATAATAGAAAAATGTTTTTGTTTTCAGGATCTGCATAAGGCTCTTGCAGAAAGAACTACTGACTTTTTTCAGTCCACAGCAAAACTTTCCGAAGAAAACTCTACTATTTTTATGATCAAGGATTATATTTCAAAGAATTATATGGAGGACTCACTTTCTGTAAAAGACATCAGTGCACATGTATTTCTCTCTGCTTCCTATGTGTGTACCTTTTTTAAAAACGAAACAGGGCAGACCCTGAACCAGTATCTGACTGAATACCGCATGGAAAAAGCCAAACAACTTCTGAAAGACGGACGGTTTAAAATCTCTGATATCTCCTCCAGGGTGGGATACAGTGATGGTAATTATTTTGGCAAGAGTTTCAAAAAATACAGTGGTCTCTCGCCATCCGAATATAGGGAGAAAAATCTGAAATGAAGCTCCATTTACAAAAAATCAAACAATCCTATGGAGACATGAAGCTGGAATCTAAGTTCACTCTGGTATTGATTTTGGCTGTCACCATTCCTGTCATTCTGATGGGATGTTTCTTCTATGGGAATGTATACGAAATGGTAGTTTCCTATACTATCCGTCAGGAGCAGGATGTGTCTGCCAAGACAGCTCCCCTTATCGAAGAGTCTCTTCAGCAGGTGATCGATGCACATGATACCATTACAGATCTGGATTTTTTTCAGACACTGTTCCATCAACCTGTAAATTCGCCCTTTAAGATGTTTGACAATACATCAGAAGTAAAAGATTTTCACGATCAGGTTGAACAGTTGATTTCTTCAGAAAAAATCACAGGCCTTCAGATTTATATTGATCTTCCCTGCACTTCCATACGGCTGTTTCAGAATGAACTCACCAGAGATTATTTTGCCCCTATGTCAAGAGCCCGGGGAACTTACTGGTATGGTATTTTTCAGGGAACCCACAATTCTACACTGTACTGTCCTCCTTTTTATCTTGGTCAGCGTGAGATCCAGAATCTGGGAGATATGGCCTACATTACCGCTACCACTTTTTATTATCAGGGTGTTGCCTATCCTGCCTATATTGCCACTTATTTTTCCGGCGACAATTTTACCAGAATTCTTCAGGACAATCTGACACTCAGCGGAAGTGTTTCCTATATTGTAAATGACCGAAATGCAGTGGTTGCCTCTTCAGATATTTCTCTTTCCGGTATTTACTGGCTGGATTACAGCTCCATTCTGGATTCCTTCATGTCCTCCAACAATTTTATAGAACGGGACATCCTGGACACTAAAGTTTATGCTGGTTTTTATAATATCAAACAGGCTGGTTGGTTTATGGTAACTGTGCTCCCTTCCGGACCTCTGATCCATCAGAGCAATATGATTATGTTTCAGTATTTTCTTCTGTTTGGTATTTTTCTGATCATGGCGCTTCTTCTTTCGCACTTTATTGCCCATTCTGTCACCAGACGTATTTCCTCAGTGATCGCACAGATGAGCCAGGTACGAAAAGGAACCTTAAGCCCAATGGAAAGTCCTGTTTACCATGATGAAGTGGGGGATCTTATTGATACCTACAACTATATGACCCGCAAAATGGACAAGTTAATGGCAGACCAGGCAAAGGCCGCGGAGGAACTTCGCATTGCAGAATTTAAGTCTCTTCAGGCACAGATCAATCCTCATTTTCTGTACAATACCATGGATATGATCAACTGGCTTGCTCTTCAGGGAAGAAACAATGAAGTTTCCAGTGCCGTACAGAAACTATCCAGATTTTACAAACTGACTCTTAGTCGAAAAAAAAGTATCAGTACCATAGGAAATGAAGAGGAACATGTTTCTATTTATGTAGATCTCCAAAATATGCGCTATCATGACAGTATCGATTTTGTTTCGGACATTCCTGATGAACTGACGGAATATCAGATTCCAAAGCTGACCTTACAGCCGATTATTGAAAATGCCATTCTTCATGGTATTCTGGAGAAGAGCAGTAAATCCGGAACTATTGTTCTTACCGGATGGATGGAAGATGAAGATATTGTTCTTCTTATCTCAGATGACGGTATTGGTATCCCACCTGATCTGCTTAAAAACATTGTTTCAGGAGAGGTAAAAAGTTCTTCCGGAGGCACCAACATAGCTATCTACAATACCCACAAACGCCTTCAGGTCCTGTATGGAGAAAACTATGGTCTTAAGTATTCCAGCACTCCCGGACAGGGCACAGAAGTAGAAATCCGTATTCCTGCCCGCCGTCAGTCACCGGTGATCGACAATACATAACAAGACAAAAGACACCCTGCCAGTATGACAGAGTGTCTTTTTTTGAATATGTATATGGATATAGATGGCTTAGCGTGTAACGATATCAACCGGCACGTTAAAGATTTTTGCTACTTTCAGGATTGTGTCGATATGACGTCCTGTTGCAGCTGCCATATGATGTGTCGGGCCTGCTTCACTCCAACGGTTTACAAACTCTCTTGCTCCACATGTGAAACGTGTTCTCATGTTGGTATCACCGAAGGAAAGGATCGGTCCTTCTTCGTTTACGCCTTCTGCTACAACGAATTTGAAGCGTCCGTCAGCATCCTGTGTGATTGCAAGATAAGTAACCGGACCTGTGTATGGATAGAACTGTGTCAGATATCCGCCACCGGTCTTGCCATGGAATACAGGTACGATCTTCATGGTAGGTTTCTTGTCGGAAATATCAGCATCTCCACTTCCGGAATGTCCGATGATGCAGATATCATCGTTGAAGTCAATGGAGTACATCTCAGAAAGCTGGCCTGTACCGGAAATAGTCTTGAGGATACTCATAGCCATGGCAACTTTCATATCACCTTCTACTGCACAGGCTGTACCCTGTTTGATCAGCATGGAGAATGCCGGGATCAGCATACTGTCAAGGACACCTGCTTTACCCTGTGCGAATCCGTCATAATGGGAAGCAACCATACTGAGGTGCTCGGCTTTTACCCATTTCTCGAATGCTACAACATATTTTGCCATATCCCATACTTTTTCGATTGTGCCGCCACCTTCGATATCAAAAGTATCCAGAATATCCTGTGCTTTTGCACGAATTGCTTCTTCGTCTGTGATATCATCAGCGATAGCCCACATTTTTTCCCAGTCAAACTGTTTGGTATACAGGAACATTCTGTTATACAGGTTGGTCTCATCAATGTACAAATCCATCATACCCGGATAAGGTCTTCCGATCTGAGCAATGTTAGTATCACGAAATCTTCTTCTTACCTGAGCTGCTTTACACCAGTCTTCAATCTCTGCCTGAACAGCCGGATCTCCGCCTTCTACAACACCGGTGATAACAGCAT
>URXG01000064.1 GCA_900551715.1 uncultured Blautia sp.
TTTATTAAAGCTACCAAGAGTATTAGCAGCCTGTTCAGACTGGTTAACTTCTCTTACATGATCAAGCCCCTGAATATATGCAACCAGCTCTGACTGTTTCTCGATCTGGTTCATATATACCTGATAGTTTGCTGAATTTACCAGCGGATTGTCGTCTTTGAAACCATTGGCTGCTTCAGAGCCCTGGAAATACTGGTCCTTAAACTGCTGCCATGCTTCATCTGCGGATTCAAACACTACTTTCTCTACTTCCGATCGGGCTTTGATCAGATTGCCGATTTCGTCCATCTGCTCCTGGGTGGTGCCTTCTTCAAAAAAAACCGTAATAGGAACTTCCTGTTCTACCTTGTGTGCAATATTATCTACATTATTTACAATGGAATAAAAAACTCCTACCAGAAAAATACAGGCTGCCATTGTAAGAATGGATGCAATAGAAAACATCCAGTTACGTTTAATATTTTTGATTCCCTGTTTCAGGGTATACCATATCGTACTAGGCCTCATGATATCCTCCCTCTTTTTCATCGCTGACGATCACACCGTCATGCATGGTAACAACTCGTTTCTTCATTGCATTAACAATTTCTTTATTGTGTGTGACTACCAGCACTGTTGTACCACGTTCATTGATCTGTTCCAGGAGTTTCATAATCTCCTCGGATGTCCTTGGATCCAGGTTACCTGTAGGCTCATCTGCCAGAAGAATGTCCGGACGGTTAACCAATGCTCTGGCAAGTGCTACTCTCTGCTGCTCACCACCGGAAAGTTCATCCGGAAATGATTTATATTTCTCGGCAAGTCCTACTTCCTGAATCACTTCAGGAACACGTTTACGGATAACTCTGGTAGGTCTGCCGATAACACGCTGTGCAAATGCAACATTCTCATAAACATTGCGATCCTTCAAAAGACGGAAATCCTGGAATACAACCCCAAGCTTTCTCCGGTATTTGGCAACTCTCCGGTGTTTCATCTTTTCCAGTCTCTCACCACTGACGATCATCTGTCCACTGGTGCTGTCCAGTTCCTTCATGAGAAGCTTGATCAGTGTTGATTTACCAGAACCACTGCTTCCTACAACAAAAACAAACTCTCCTTTATCTACATGTAAGTTGGCATGATTCACAGCCGGAAGCCCTTTACCATAGGACTTACTTACATCAATCAAATCGATCATTTCTGACTCCTCCTTGTTTTTTATAAAAAGCCGCAAATATCCTTGTCTTGCATAGCGTCAAAAATGCCGCCAGTATCCCGGCAGCATTTTACTGCATCCTGCGGCACAGTTATTTTAATGTTTTTGTAACATTGTTGTAACATATATTCCATCAGAATGCAACCTTTTTTTGTGATTTAACAAAATTTTCATAGAATCACAGTACTTATTTTCAGAAATCCTCTGTTAATACTCCAGGGTCTTCATATACTTCATGTAGAGATTTGCGTTTTTTATGCACATTCTGTGATTTCCTATTGTAACCCGAAAAGCCTGTAAAATCAACATTTATCAGGATTTTATGTTTATTTTTGTATTCTATAATTTCCCATTATATTATACGATTTTCTGTCTACGGTAGACAAAAAGATGATACAATATCACCCGGCAGCTGGGTACCTGCCGGGGTTTTTGTCCCGTTTATCACTGCTTTTTGATATACGTCGCAGATACAAATCCATAGTATTTTCCAGCAATTCGGATGTAGTGCCAGTTGGATCCATCTGCAGCTTTGATGGTGTCGCAGACGTCCACCAGATTATCTTTTTTCAGAAGTGGCCACTTCTTGATGGTCGGGTTCTCTTTTCCTGCCCAGGAACGTACATTAAGCTCTGTAGCTGTAACTTTTCCCACATATTTCGGTGTCTTGTTCAGCTTCACTGCTGTATCTGTGGAGGTCTGTTCCTCTGCTCCGTAATCAATCCACACATATCCGTCAATGACAGGAGCATTTAGTTTGTATTTCTTGTTGCAACAGGAACCTCCGTTAACTACTACTCCCGGAGTGCTGGAAGTGTTGCCCTCGTTGGTGTAGACATACTGTGTGTCGTACTTGTTTACGGATCCGATGTGTGATCCGTTCCGGAAGATGATCAGTGCACCTTTCTTCGGTGCTTTCTTCCATGTTTCCTTTGACTGTGCATGTCGTGTGACGTTTCGGCAGTTATAGAATCCGCCTCCCATGATTTGGAGGGCTGTTTTCAGGCCAAGTGCTTTCGTCAGTTTCCAGAACTGATATACTGCACACCAGGGCTGTCCCTGGCACCCTGGCTGTCCCCAGGAATTTACGTCTCTGGCAAACTTGGTGTAATTGTTGTATCCGGCGTTACGCTGGAAGTCGTCAAGATATGCTGCAGATCTCTTTTCCAGGTATGGGATACCGGTAGATTCTCCGGCATAATAATTACCAAGATCGGTAAACTCTTTTAATTTATCCACTTTTTTCGCCTTGTCTTCTGTGTAATTTTTATAGAATACATTCATATCCACATTTCCGGTAATTCCGGAAACTTTGCCTTTGCTGGAGTACTGCCAGCCAACGCCAATGTCTGGCCTCAGTCTCTCCTGTATGGTTCCGTTGTCATCTGCTGGATATCTGGCAATCCAGAGGGCGTATTTTCTCAGTTTTTCAGTAAGAACTTTCTGATACCAGTCCATGTTGCAGTAAACACCAACCTTGTATCCAGCTTTTTTGATGCGGTTCAGGAAAGTTTCTGCAATCTTTTCAATGGATTCACTTCCAAGTTTTCTCTGTGAGTTCCACTCAAGATCATAGAATACCGGAAAATCCAGTCCTCTTCCTGCCAGAACGCTCAGTGTGTCCTCCGCTTCTTCCAGCGCCTGTGCCGGTGTCAGGGCGTAGCTGTATTTATATCCACCAATCGGAATTGCATTTGCTTTGCAGCCTTTGTAGTTATGCTCAAAGCTGGCATCTGACCCGTCTTTCTGATGAATCCGTAAAATTGCAAACTCTATACCACTTTTCTTTACTTTCGTCCAGTCAGGTTTCCCCTGCCAGCTGGATACGTCAATTCCCTTATATTCTGCCATGGTTATACCTCCATAGAAAAGAGGGCTGTTATTTGCCCTCTTCGTCCTTTTTATTATCAATATTCACTTTGTCTTCTACCTGTGACTTTACGTGTTCTACCAGCGGCTGGAGAAAAGCGGTGAGGTGATGTTAACTCCCATGTCTTTGATGTTCTTCAGAATACTGATGATCTCGTTACAGATGATCCAGATGGAGACAATACACGCTACCAGTGAAGTCAGAGCTTACTGTCATGAAAATGAATAGGTTGAGATATGGGGAATATTACACAAAGACTTATGTTGATGAAAAGAATTATCTGCACTGAATTCCTGCTGATCAGGATGCCCCGGAAGGATATACAAATGTAGGATCAGGCTGTGGCTCTCTTTGAAGCTGCTACTACCAAAATTGTCTACCGCTGAAAAAACGGTAGACAATTGGTATATAAAACTTATTGTTCAGTTGTCCGAAATGCCCATATTCCGCTAAAATACAGCATTAGTACTCCAGGGTCTCCATATACTTCATGTACCTGACTACCATCAGGGCGATCTTGAAAGTGATTGCATCTTCGAATACACGAAGATCCAGTCCTGTACTCTTCTGAAGCTTATCCAGGCGATATACCAAAGTATTTCTGTGAATATACAGCTGTCTGGATGTCTCAGAAACATTCAGACTGTTTTCAAAGAATTTGTCAATGGTTACCAGTGTTTCTTCATCGAAATCATCTGGTGATTTGTTCTCGAAGATTTCTTTGATGAACATCTTGCACAGTGGAATAGGAAGCTGATAGATCAGTCGCCCGATTCCCAGGGAGCTGTATGCAATAACATCTTTATCTCCGAAGAAAATCTTGCCTACATCCAGTGCCATTCTTGCTTCTTTATAAGAACGAGAGACTTCTTTCAGTTCATTGACAATAGTTCCGTATGCAATATGGGTCTCTTCATTCTGGTTCAGTCCCAGAGTATCCAGAATTGCATGAGCCAGCTTGTCCATATCTGCATAGCCTTCACTCTCTTCCAGTTCTTTGACAATAATAATGCTCTTTTCGTCTACAGCTGTAATAAAGTCCTTACTCTTGCCTCCGAAGAAACTCTTTACACTCTCCATGGCACTGTGATCCTTCTCCTGCTGAAGTTCCAGGATCATGACAACCCGTCTCACATCTGCATCAATATGGAGTTTCTTTGCACGATTGTAGATATCCACCAGAAGGAGGTTGTCAAGAAGCAGGTTCTTGATGAAACTGTCCTTGTCAAAACGTTCTTTATAAGCAACTATGAGATTCTGGATCTGGAATGCTGCCAGTTTGCCCACCATATAAGTATCCTCATCATCACCATGAGCAACCAGAATGTATTCCAGCTGATAATCGTCGCATACCTTAAAATACTGAAATCCCTTTACCAGCTGACTGTCTGCCTGTGATTCAACAAATGCCTGTATATCTCCCGGCTGGATGGAAAAATCTGAAAATGTAGTGGCAAGGACTTTTCCTTCTGTGTCAATAATGCAGAACTCCGTTCTGGAGATTTCTTTTAACCCCTCTAACGTATTCTGAAGTACCTGATTTGATATCATCTGCTTACATCCCTTCCCGCTTTTAACGCGAATTTTTAGTTTTTCCCACAATATTCCTATATATGGAATATATTTTAATACAAAATCACCAAAAATAAAAGAGGAAAACAAAAGTTTTTTACAAATTTTTGTGTATATTTGCTATTTTTCGATAAAACCTTCTCCATGTACTTCTCTTGCATCCCCTACAATTACAAATGCAGAGGGGTCAATTTCATCAATTTTTTCTTTCAAAAGAACTAACTCCTTCTTTCCAACCACACAGAATAACATCAGTTTATCTTCTCCGGAATACATTCCCTTTGCAGAAATTCCGGTAATTCCACGATCCAGATCATGCATGACCATCTGAGAAATTTCTTTTGGTTTGTCTGTGATAATGTATACAGATTTGGAGAATTTCAGACCTTCAATAATGCTATCGGACACCTTTGTTACCAGGAACACTGCGATGATAGCATAAAGTGCACGCTCCACACCAAATACATACATACCTGCAATGACAATGGCTCCATCAATAAACTGCATGATCTGTGCAATGGAATAATGGTTCAGATATTTCTGGATGATGGCTGCCAGCATATCTGTTCCACCAGTAGTTCCTCCTCCAAGGAACACCATTCCGATACCAAATCCCTGAAGGATACCGCCATAAAGAGCTACCAGGAGAAGATCTTCTGACAGTTTCCATGCAGGAAGAAATGCCAGCCATAAAGTCAGCATACAGTCGCCGAAAAGTGCTTTTTTTACAAACTTGAAGCCCTTTGTTTTGGTTGCTATGATAAAGAGAGGAATATTTAATGCTATATTCGTGACCCAGAGAGGGATTCCGTTTCCGTACAGTCCTTTGGTTCCCGCTTTTACCAGAATGGCAATGCCGGAAAATCCTCCTGTAACCATACCTGCTGCATCAAAACAGGATGTAATCGCTGTAGCCATCAGTCCTGTTCCTACAATGATCAGCAGATATTCCAGATACCATGGTTTTTTTCCTGTAAGTTTCATAAATTCTCCTTTTTTTGCCTTTGTAGTGCTTTATCTTAATAAAGTTCCCTTTACTCCAAAAGAACGGGAGACAACTTCTTTCAGTCGCTTCCCGTTCTTATTGTTTCCTATTTTGATGTTTTATTATTAAACTTAATAAAATGGTAGCTTTCTACAATCTGGAAATATTTGATAATCCTTGGATACAAAGGCTCTGCAGCCTCTCCAAACTGCTCTTTTACCAGAACAGCAATGTCTGCAACGGTTTTTTCTCCGTCAATCAGTGGCCAGATAAAACTGCCCTGACTGTCCAGATGGACCTTGGTAAACCGCGGCTTGTTAAATACGATCTGAGCAATCTTATTGAAAGCTCCCGTATTTTCTACTTCCAGGATCACCCGGTCTTTGATGTCCTTGTGCCATCTGAGGCCCTGGGTTCTCACCGGTATCAGATCCAGATAATTAACATCCATTTTTTTATCAGTTTTTTTCTTCATCAGGCTTTTTTCTTTTTCCATAAGGAGAATTTCAGCAGTGACAGGATCATAAGAATCATGAGAATCACACCGCCGATATTACCAAAGTTAACTTTACCGGAAATATCCAGGCTGATACCTGCAACTGCAAGAATCGCAAGTGCGATACCTACCAAGCCTTCTCCGGCGATCATGCCGGCACAGTAGAGAGTACCGTCTGTAACCTGATCGTTTTTGGTCTTTTCATCAACATTCTTTCTTCCGTCCATGAACATACGGACAACACCGCCGATCATGATGGCTGCATTCAGGTAGATTGGAAGATAAAGACCGATTGCAAATGGCATTACCGGAACTCTTAAGATTTCCATACCAATTGCAAGGAATACACCGATGAATACCAGTGCCCATGGAAGGTTGCCTCCCATGATACCTTCAACGATCATCTTCATAAGACCAGCCTGTGGTGCCGGAACTTCTGCTCCGCCGTATCCCCATGCCGCATCCAGAAGATAAAGAACTCCACCGATTGCAAGACCGGAAGCAACAACACCGATAAGCTCACCAATCTGCTGTGTTTTTGGAGTTGCACCAAGAAGGAATCCTGTCTTAAGATCCTGTGAAGTATCGCCGGCGATTGCTGCGATGATACAGATAACAGAACCGATAGCAATAGCTGCTTTCATACCGTCGATTCCAGTCTGTCCGCTTCCTTTGATAACAATTGTTGAAATCAGAAGTGTAGCGATAGCCATACCGGATACCGGGTTGTTGGAACTTCCGATCATACCTACCATACGGGAAGATACAGTTGCAAAGAAGAATCCGAAGATTACGATAAGTAAAGCTCCGAGCGGATTAACCGGAATAGCCGGTACAGCCCAGATAATAATTACCATTGCAACGATACCTACCAGAATAAAGTTCATCGGAAGGTCTCTGTCAGTTCTTGCTGTTCCTTTTACAGAACCGCCTTTCATGCTCTTCATGGAATCACGGAATGTAGTGATGATCAGAGGCATGGATTTGATCAGGGAAATGATACCGCCAGTTGCGATAGCACCTGCACCGATGTATTTAACATATTTGCTCCAGATTGCTGCTGCTCCGCCAGCTGCATAGAGCTGGGAAATAGTAACTCCAGGATCTGCCGGATACAGCCATGTATCTGGTCCGAAGAGACAGATCATAGGAATGATAACCATCCATCCAATGATAGAACCTACAAACATGAAAGATGCGATACGAGGTCCTACGATATAACCAACACCAAGAAGTGCCGGATATACTTCCATACCGATTTCTCCCTTGAATGACTTAAATGCTGCAGAAACGTCTGCCGGGATAACCTTCAGGCCATCTACGACAAATTTAAATACAGCAGCAAGTCCCATACCGGAGAATACTGTGGATGCATTTGCTCCACCTTCTTCTCCTGCCAGAAGTACATCTGCGCAGGCAGTTCCTTCCGGGTAAAGAAGTGTTGCATGTTCTTTTACGATCAGTGCGTTACGAAGTGGTACCATGAAAAGTACACCAAGGATACCACCACAGAGTGCGATCAATGTGATCTCAACCAGACTTGGTTTGTCACAGAGACCTTCTTCTGCCCATAAGAAAAGTGCAGGCATGGTAAAAATAGCACCTGCTGCAAGAGACTCACCAGCGGAACCGATGGTCTGTACCAGGTTACTCTCCAGAATGGAGTTCTTTTTCATGATCACGCGGATAACACCCATGGAAATAACTGCTGCAGGAATAGATGCAGAAACAGTCATACCAACGCGAAGTCCAAGGTACGCATTAGCAGCACCGAACACGATTGCAAGGATGACACCCATGATCACTGATGTTGCCGTCATTTCCGGTGTGATCTTTTCCGCCGGAATATACGGTTTAAACTCTTTGTCGTTCATTAGTTTCCTCTCCCTTTATTTTTTTGGTCCATCAACCTAGGTATCTTATTATAGCGGACATTTGTCGATTTAGCAAGGTTACTTTTTATCTTTTTTCTATATTTTTCTGCCAGTTTTTAACAGTTTTATTGTAAAATATGCATAATTATTCATTAACTTCCAGCTGTTTTGTCAAATATCGTCCGACGATTCTGGAAAAATTACTGATATCTCTGATATAAGCAAAATCCTTGCCAAAAATCTTCTTTTCTGTGGAAAGGTCTTTTTCTTCTCCTGCAAAAACCCCCAGCACACTTACATCCAGATTACGGAGGCGGCGTACTTCTGTGGCTGTGTCTGTGATGGCAGCCTTGCCTTTATATGGCTCCGGGTTCCTGGCGTTTGACCTGTTTACAATTGCATCATAAGGTTTGCCGTCACTGAGCACAATGAGAATCTTTTTGTCCTCCTCTCTCTGGAGAAGTCCATGTCCTGTTGTTTTGATGGCAAGCCCATCCCTGTTGTTGGAAGAGGTCACATAATTGAAAATATTTTCATTTGCAGTTCTTGGATCATCATATTCCCGGAACCTGTGAAGGATCGTATAGTCCCAGAAAGTACAGAAACTCATCACCCTGTGGGGAATATCCACATTACTAAGTGCTTCACTGATAATATATGCCTGAAGAGCCACCTCTCCCTGTCTTTTCATCTGTGATCCACTGGCATCGATCAGCACATCTACCACAAAGTCTGATGCATCTCCCTTTATTTCCTGCTGAAAAACTTTTGCATCTCTGGTCCGTCCTATCCGCCACAGTCTGGATGGTATGATTTCTCCTCTGTCAGACAGTACTGTCAGTGTTTCTTTGCGGAGAACCAGTGATTTGCGGAGAGTTTCCGTAAGGACAGCTATATTTCTTTTTACGATCCTGTGTTTGTCATGATAGAGCCAGATATTTTTATTTTTCAGTCTTTTGGCATACTCATACTGGTAATTTCTCTTTGCAGGATTCTTAAGAACTCCTTCTGTAAAATAAAGACTGCAGTCACTGTGGATCCCCCGGCACATCAGATAATTGATTCTCTTTTCTTCTGCCTCTGTAAGGTAAGTCTTTCCGAAATTCAATTCCACGTAAGTATATGCCTTTTCCTGCATTTCCGGTGTTACCACTTTGATTTTACGCTTCACTTCCCGCTTCTTTTCCATTTCTTCTGTGACTTCTGTGTTTTCCAGACCTGTCATATTGCCGGTAAGCTGCTCCATATAGCTTTCCAGAGCCTCTTCGTACATCTCTTCCGAAAGAAAATCTTCCCAGGAATTCTGGGAAAGTTCTTCCAGCGTCACCGCCATAACCTTGTTAAGATCTCCATGAAGCATTTCAAAAGAAGGATCTGCCAAAATATTATACAGTTTATCTATAATCCTGATCAGCTCCATGGTATCTGCGGCATCAGCTGCTGCTCTTACCAGATCATAATAAGGTTTTAGCTTTCTGGATACTTCATATTCTCCCTCTCCCATGAGACGGTTCCGGAGAACTGCAATTTTCAGTCTGCCGGGAAGATCTTCCATGGAAGGCAGTCTTTCAAATTCCTGATCCAGAATATCTTCGTAAGTCTGTTTCTGAATCTGACGGATGCCGGGACGTTCTATGCATATCTTTTCACCGATAGCTTCTTCTATGCATAACTGTGCAAGAAAAGTCAATGCTCCCTCATCTGCCTGAAGAAATATCTTTTTTACCAGATAAAGCCCCAGCAGATTTTTGTCATAAAAACGTGCAATGGCTCCCTGTTTGATTCCGTCATAAAGAGCAATGGACTTCGATCTCAGAAATAGAGACACATCCGGCTTCATTTCCAGTGTATAGTCACCACTGACTGTCCAGAGAAGGTTTCTGATACGGTTTTCCAGTTCCAGGCGCTGATCATCTATTTGCATGTTTTCTGAATAATTATTCATAAACATCTTCTCTTGTCCAATCGTCCGGAATTCTTGTAGAAACAACATCTTCTACAATTTCTTTCTCGAATACATCAAAAGTCTTATTTACGATGCCCATCTGCACTGCCTTTCTGGGGGAAAGCCCTGTATCCACGATCTTCATGGCAGCGATCAGCCCTCTCAGATCCAGTGCCTTGGTGGAAATTTCGCTATTAAGTGCTTTCAGCTGAAGATCCAGAAATACACCGATAAACTGTTTTACTGCTTCCTTCTTCGCCAGAGGGAACATTTCTCTGAAAATAAAGTCCATAGTCTCTTCTGTCTGTGCAGGCATATCGATCACCAGAAAACGAGAAACAAGTGCCTCATTCAGCTCCTTTGTACCTGCATACCCATAGTTCATGGTTCCGATAAATCTGGCTGCCGGGTGAAGGTCAATCTTATCATAGCCCGGGACATCAATGGAACGACGATAATCCAGCGTGGCATGAAGAACTGAGACCGCATCGTTCTTTGCCATATTGATTTCATCCAGAATACCGAATCCACCATATTCTGCACAACGGTAGATGCTTCCTTTACGAAGTTTTACTTCGTTATCTTCAAAGGTATCTGTACCGATCAGGTCTCCGCTGTTGGTATTCACATGGAAGGAAATATTATAAGATGGTCTGTTAAAAATATAGGCAAGATTCTCTGCCAGAATGTTTTTTCCTGTGGCTTTTGGACCGGTCAGAAGAAGATTCTGCCCCTGCAGGAGGGCTGCTATGGACATTTCCAGAATATCCTTTCCATAAAAGGGAATGGCAGGCTTCACAACTCTGCCTGCCACTTCCTCTGGAACCGGAAATTCTGCACGAAATCTTTCGACTTGTTTGATAAGGACCGGGGCTACCCCCTGCTCCTCCAGAAATTTCAGTTCATTCATATTTCTTTTACCTCAAAAATTATATTTTAAAAACTCCGTAAATTATAATTATACCTCAAAAATAAGATCTCCATAAGATGGCATAGGCCACATGGACTTGTCAACCAGCATTTCCAGTTCATCAACCGGTTTCCGAAGTGCTTCCATTGCTTTTACGATCTGTTCTCTGCAGTATACTGCCCGGTCTCTGCCTTCTGCCACTTCCGGTATTTTCACTACCAGTGCGGAGAGTGTATGCATGGCTTCATTGGTTTCTTTGAGAAGTGCAGAACATTTCTTAAGAAGCTCAGTCTGAACACTGACTTCCGTTACTCCGGCAGCCTTCACTGCATTGATGGAGTCTGCCAGAACTGTTGTATAATGGATTACTGCCGGAATAATCTGTTTGGTTGCAATGTCGATCATGGTTTTTGCTTCTATATTAATGGCTTTTGCATAGATTTCATACTGGATCTCTGCTCTGGATTCCAGCTCTGCTCTGGTAAATACATGGAATTCCTCAAACAGGTTTACTGCCTTTTCTGTGGTCAGTGCAGGAATTGCATCTACCATGGATGGAAGATTCGGAAGTCCTCTGCGTTCTGCTTCTTCTGCCCATTCCGGAGCATAACCATTGCCGTTAAATACAATACGCTGATGATCAATAGCATATTCTTTGATCAGATCATGAACTGCCATATCAAAGTCTTCTGCCTTTTCCAGACGGTCACAGGCTTCTTTGAATGCCTCTGCTGCGATGGTGTTCAGCACTACGTTACATTCAGAGATAGAATCCCTGGAACCAACCATACGGAATTCAAATTTATTTCCTGTAAATGCAAATGGTGAAGTACGGTTTCTGTCTGTGGCATCCTTCATAAAATCAGGAAGTGTCTTAACACCAGTCTCCAGAATACTGCCCTTCTTACTGTGTGTGGCTGTACCTGTACTGATCAGCTGGTCCAGCACATCTCCCAACTGTTCTCCCAGGAATACAGAAATCACTGCCGGCGGTGCCTCGTTACCTCCCAGACGCTGATCATTTCCGACATCTGCTGCTGATTCACGAAGAAGATCCGCATGGGTATCTACTGCCTTGAGGATACAGGTAAGCACAAGAAGGAACTGAATGTTTTCATGTGGTGTCTTGCCTGGTTCCAGAAGATTGATACCGTCATCTGTAGTCAGGGACCAGTTGTTGTGCTTACCAGAACCGTTCACTCCTGCAAATGGTTTCTCATGAAGCAGACATCGCATACCATGTCTGCTGGCTACTTTCTTAAGGATACGCATCATGATCTGGTTATGGTCTGCCGCAATATTTACCGGTGCATAGATTGGTGCCAGCTCATGCTGTGCAGGTGCTACTTCATTATGTTGTGTTTTGGCTGTTACTCCAAGCTTCCAGCATTCTTCGTTTACTTCTTTCATGTATGCGGAGATTCTCTGGCGGATGGTTCCCAGGTAATGATCATCCATCTCCTGCCCCTTCGGCGGCATTGCTCCGAAAAGTGTTCTTCCTGTGTAGGTCAGATCCTTACGCTGGAGCCATTTTTCTTTGTCGATCAGAAAATACTCCTGCTCTGCTCCAACAGATGGTGTAACTTTCTTTGAAGTAGTGTTTCCAAAAAGTCTCAAAAGACGTAACGCCTGGGCATTGATGGCTTCCATGGAACGGAGAAGAGGAGTCTTCTGATCCAGTGCCTCTCCTGTATAGGAGCAGAACGCAGTAGGGATACATAAAATTCCGCCGGCTGCATCATGACGTACAAAAGCCGGTGATGTACAGTCCCAGGTAGTATATCCTCTTGCCTCAAATGTGGCACGAAGTCCTCCGGAAGGGAAGGAAGAAGCATCCGGCTCACCTTTGATCAGTTCCTTTCCGGAAAAGCTCATCAGGACTTTACCATCCTCTTTTGGTGCTGTAATAAAAGCATCATGTTTCTCTGCGGTTACTCCTGTCAGTGGCTGAAACCAGTGGCTGTAATGGGTTGCACCTTTCTCAATGGCCCATTCTTTCATTTCATGGGCAACCACATCTGCTACTTCCATGGAAAGTTCTTTTCCTTCTTCAATGGTTTTTTTCAGTTCTTTGTATACCTTCTTTGGAAGTCTTTCCTGCATAACAGAATCATTAAAAACATCACATCCAAAAAGTTCTGTCACGTTTGTATAATCTGACATTCTCTTTCTCCTTTGTCTGTAAAAAATCCAGATTTCTTTTCTGGTGTTTTTTAGTTTTTGTTACTTTTCAGGTAGAGATTCAGTGCCTTATGGCGATTCTCTATCTCCACATAAGTCTGATCTCCTCCAAATTCTCCATCCAGAGTCCATGGAACTGTTTCCTCAGACTCTATCACAAGTTTGCTGCTCTTAAAAGAATGAACAAGGTCTGTATTGTCTTCTGCCATAAGAAGTGCTGTCATGATTTCCTGAAGTTCCAACGGATTCTTGGGTCTGACGATCAGTGTCACTTCAAAAAGGCCGTCATTCATGTCTACATTCTTGCCTGTAAGGTTCTTAAATCCACCTACGGAACGAGAATTGGTGATCATCCCTACAATAAAATCGTCTTCAATCTCCAGTTCCTCAGATTTAACTTTCATATGGTAAGACTTGATATCAAATAAACGTTTCACACCTTCCAGAACATAGGCAACATGTCCCAGAATATTTTTCAGGTCCTGATCCGTCTCATAGGAAACGTCTGTAAAAAGTCCGAAAGCAGCCACATATGCAAATGTCTGCTGATTAAATCTGCCGATGTCACAGTGATAAAGTTCCTCTTCCATGATCATCTCTGCGGCCTTAACCATGTTTTTGGGCATGAAAAGGCTGTTGGCAAAGTCATTGGTGCTTCCAGCCGGTATATATCCAATGGGAACCTGACTTTCTTTTTCCATGATACCAGTGACAACTTCATCCAGAGTTCCGTCTCCGCCACTGCAGACAATCAGATCCACTTTATCTGCATATTCTTTGGCTTTTTCGTATGCATCTCTGGGTGCCTGTGTAGAACGGACGGTAATCTCATAATCATGACTGCTGAATACGTCTATAATATCCAGAAGATGGGTCTTTATTTTACCTTTCCCGGCTTTGGGATTAAAAACAAAGAGCATTTTTTTCCCCACTGTACGAAATCCCCTTTCTGTTGGTCTATCATTTTTTCATTTTATTGGCATGTAATATCATACAACAAATTTTCATCTGTGCCTAGAGCAAATTTTCTGTAGGGTCCCCCAATTTTTTTGTAAAAAAGCACCGGAGTCTCTGAATGAGATCTCCGGTGCAAAATAAGCAATAAAAAATAGCGAGAGGGGGATTCGAACCCTCGACACCACGGGTATGAACCGTGTGCTC
>URXG01000065.1 GCA_900551715.1 uncultured Blautia sp.
ACCCACGTATCCAGCTTGGAAGGCTGGTGTTCTACCATTGAACTACACCCGCATACCGCTGTGCTTGCGTCTGCGTTTGTCTTGCTCGCTTCAACGATATTGAGTATATCTTATAACTCAGGTTTTGTCAACATGTTTTTTTAATTTTTTTTATTTTTTTATTTATATCTATTTTCTGGCTTATTTACACACTTACTTCTACAGGTAAAATTGTGCCAGAAAAAGTGTGAATTAATCCTGCCAGTCCCAGACATCTGTCTTGGATACCTGATTCTTTGGCTTCTTGATCACAAGCTCAGGGCTCTTGGCACTGACCTTGGTATTGGCCGGAATGGATTCTGTGATAAATGTATTACCACCAATAATAGTGTTCTCACCAATCACAGTCTCTCCTCCAAGTACGGAAGAATTAGAATAGATAGTTACATTGTCACAGATAGTAGGGTGACGCTTCACATTGGCCAGCTGCTGACCCTGTCTGGTAGAAAGAGCTCCCAGAGTTACGCCCTGATACAGTTTCACGTTCTTGCCGATCTCTGTAGTCTCACCGATTACCACACCTGTACCATGGTCAATAAAGAAGTAATCACCGATGGTGGCCCCTGGGTTGATATCTATACCGGTCTTACCATGAGCATACTCTGTCATGATTCTCGGAATGTGGGGTACATTCTCCACATAAAGAAGATGTGCCAGACGGTATACATAAATGGCAAACAGTCCCGGATAAGAAGAAATAATCTCTTCTTTACTCTTGGCTGCCGGGTCACCATCAAATCCTGCCTGTACATCCTTCAGAAGCTTCTGCTGTACATTCGGAAGCTGTTCAAAAAAGCCTGCACAGATACGATCTGACTGTTCTGCTGCCTCCGGCTGTTCCATCTCCGGGTGTGCATATAATAAAGCTACCTCTATCTGCTCCTTAAGACGATCATAAAGATCATTCAGACGATAGCCGGCAAAATACTCCGGAAACATCTTTGCAGCAGAATCATTCCAGAAATATCCCGGAAATATGATAGATCTCAGTTCCTTTACTATATCTATGATTGCAGCTCTGCTGGGAAGACTGCGGTCATTCTTTGGCATGAATAATTCTTCGTTCTTATAATTCTCAGTCAGTGCTGCTGTTGCCTTTAATATTGTTTCTTTTTTTCTGTCCATAATATTCAGTTCCTCTCCGCACCCATTTATGGGTCAACATACCTTTTTTATATAATATTATGGATTCCTTTTTCCGTCAATAAAAAAATAATTGACCTTTTCTGTAACAGTGGATATAATATTACTGTTGTATATTTATCACCAAGGAGATGTACCCAAGTGGCTGAAGGGTCCGCACTCGAAATGCGGTAGACCGGGCAACCGGTGCGAGGGTTCAAATCCCTCCATCTCCGCTTGACAAACCAGATATGTTTATGTATAATAACAACTGTTGTTAAAACTTTTACAATTCATCTGAATACAGGGGATTGGTCAAATGGTATGATAGGGGTCTCCAAAACCTTTGGTGGGAGTTCGATTCTCTCATCCCCTGTTTCGAGAAGCCGCTAAGCCTTCAGAATGGAGGGGTAGCGGCTTCACTCATTTTCTAAAATTGCAATGTAATCACCGATGTAATCAAGTATAATTACATCGGTTTTTTATTTTTATATATTCTTTTGGTTTCCTCTGGGGTAAACGTTCTTTCTCTTATCATCTGATATTCTTTATCTATATCGTTCCGATACATTCTTACTATTAACTCTCGTGGATGTCCCACCTCGTCATAAGCAAGGTCTATACCATCTAAAGTATTATCCACGATGGATTTTAAGATCTGGTGAAACAACTCGTCCTTCTTCTTTAGCAATCTAGCATCTTTGACCTCTACTCCAATTTCTAGTCGATACGCTGATGAGTTTCCTTCTGTTCTAGTCGAAACAATCAATGGCACTTCTGATTCTGATGAAAAATCAATTTGAAATCCAATCCAAAAACTCAATAAAATGCAAGTTAAAATAATCACTTTTTTCCTTATCATCTCGCCCTCTCTTCCTACATATATACTCTATATACGGACACTTCACTTTTCTTTATTCTACATCCAAAATAGTAGGTATAGCAAGAAGAAAGAAAACGGAAGGAGGAGGCAAAAGGTGATCCGATATGACAAGTTGTGGCATACCATGAAAGAACGCGGTATATCGCAGTACGATTTATACCACAGGTTTCATATTAGTCGTTCACAGATTCATCGCCTCCGCAAGAATGAGAATGTGCAGGTTAACACGCTTGACCGCCTTTGTAATATCTTGAATTGCGAGCTTTCGGATGTTGCGACACATTTTCCAGATGATAATGTCTTTTGAAATACCACCACTCCTCGGGTGGTATTTTTTTTATCTAAAAATATATTCCATTCGTCAATTTGTCCAAAAAAATAGACAACAACAAGTATGTGGTTTTAATATCCAGATATGTGGT
This sequence comes from uncultured Blautia sp., assembly GCA_900551715.1. GTDB lineage: Bacteria > Bacillota > Clostridia > Lachnospirales > Lachnospiraceae > Blautia_A. Next base: position 2,467 of record URXG01000065.1, read on the forward strand.
TGTATAAATAAAGTCGTTTTTAAGAACGTACAGTGCTAAAAATGCTGTTGAATTTGTGTATAGATTTGCCCCCAAACACGTGCTACGATGTGATCACGATATCGAAAAAAACCAATAGGATTTCCGGAGATCCAGATTTATGGAGGAAATGAAATGAAAAGGTTTTATGACGATCTGCGCAAACTTGCAGATCAGGAGCTTCGCAGGTGCAAGATGAGATGTCTGAGTATGTCTGAGCATACCGCGAAAACAAAAAGCAAGGCAAGTGAGGAAGACAGCTTGCCGGAAAAAACAGTCCGTGCTGAAGTCGAAGTCTTAAAGGGACAGGGGGCTTTTTCACGGGACAGATTGACTGTCAAACTGCCATTCCATGCGCTTGGTTTCGATGAGAACTTTTTCGACGAAGATGACTACCTCATTGAATTCCGCGATTTCACGACCACCTTCGTTGACTGGTCGAGCGGGAACGGGTACTTTTCTGCATCTGGTTATGTCGTCTCACTTGAGGAAACTGGTGAGATCGTTGCACGTTTTTAGGAGGGATTGAGATGACTTTTTCAATAACCGTCGGGACTTTCCTTTCTTATCTGTATGTAGCACTGCTTTTGGGAGCAACCGTTCCGGTTTTAATGCTCTTTTGGTCATGCAACAAGACAACCGATAAAAAGTGTGTTCCAACCTTCGAACAGTGGATTTGCGATCATCAGAACCGAGCACTCGTTCGCGGCTGTATCATCATTGCGCTTCCATTTCTCATCATTATAGGAAGCATCGGCACCGCTTTCGGTTTTTCTGTTTACGGTGCATCACTCGTATTTGAACGGTTGCGGAAACGCAAACTGGCACATAAGAACAACAAAGACAGAGAGTGACAACGACCGCTTGACTACCCAAATTATTTTTTCGCGAACTTGTCAAGAGAGGCAGGTGTGCCGACCTTGACGAGGGCGTGAAAAAATATATACTTGGGTTGGCGCGGTCATTGTTCACGGTCGAAAAGGAGTCTGTATGCAGCTTTTATTCTTATTAATTTTTTGCCTTTTGGGTGCGGTGCTGTATCGTTATTTTAATCACCGCCACTCTCTCTGGGCAGGATTCATGGATTTTGTCCAAGAATTTCTTTACACTTTCGATCTTTATCACCCGTATATAAACCCTTCGTATGTCCTCTCCTATGAACAGGCAGAACTTTTAGCCGAAAGTTTTTCTGATCTTCTGATGCACCCTGTTCTTTTGGATTTCGAAATCAATGAACTACGGGGATGGATGCGGTTTCGCGTGGGGTTCCTTGATTGGAAGACCTATTTTAAAGAATGCAATCGCAGTGAAAGACTTGCTAAGCTTCGCACCCTGATTACGTTTTTCTATCGTACTAAAAAGGGTGTGCGCATATCAAAAACGGAACTTTTTTTTATGGCTCTTGACAATACGGGCGTTGAATTTATGATTCCGCTAAATGCCTCGGGACAGAAAGAACTTCTCGAACAAATGTCCAACCATTATTTTATGTAACTGTAACAATATGCCGACCGACTCCATCTGTTCAAAGCCGCTGTGCGGCGACGAACAGGTGGGGCGGTCTTCAATTTATCTTAACACTTATTTTGGGAGAAACTTCATGCTTGAATCATACAATACCAGAACAACAATCTGGTCTGACCGAATCGAGATCACAAAATACAAAGTTCCCATCCGAACGGGAAAAAAAGTAGGTAGTAAGCCGCGAACCCCGTATGAATTAATGACACCTGCGGAACAGGAACGAAGTAATATGCGGCGTTGTAGCTACTATAAAAAACGAATTCAAGAACTTTGTGCGCTGGCAATCGAAAACGACCTACGAACTTTTATCACGCTAACTTTTGCTAAGGAGGTAACTGAGTATGCACCAGCAAAACATGCGTGGAAGCTTTTCATCAAGCGCCTACGATATGCTTTTCCAGAACTTGACCTTGCTTATGTTGCCGTGCATGAACTTCAAAAAAACCGTGCTACCGAGGGAAATGATGGCGTCTTTCATTTCCATATGCTGTGCAACCTGGGGTATTGCCCCGTGAAAAAATTAGAAAAAATCTGGTCGAATGGTTTTGTCTTTATTCAGCAAGCTCGTCGAGGCGAAACTGCACAAATTCTGTACACGTTCAAATATGTTAGTAAGGACTTACTTACTGATGAAGAAAAGGGTATTCGGACTCGTTATCGAAAAGTCTATATCTCTCGCAATTTGCGCCGCCCTGCGGTAACAAAAGAGTTGACAAACGAAACTCTCGACGATCTGCTATTTGACCATGCAGAAAATGTTAAACATCTCGCCAGTTATGAAGTGCGAAACCATAATGGCATTATAATTAATCATGCCAACTCTGTTACTATAAAAAAATAATTATATGAAAGGATTTGCCTTTTGGGTCTATATGTAGAATCTTAAAATCCGAAAAACTTAAAATCCGAAAAACTTAAAATCCGAAAAACTTAAAATCCGAAAACTGAAACATTAACACCTAATGGCATTGTTAATGTATATGGAACGTGACGAAAATATCTTGACTTTCCTCGCACAAGAGTTTAATCTTGAAGTGAGTGAAGTTGCAGGAGCAATGAAAAAACTTAACGAAGAAAATTTAATAAAGAAACATCCTTTCGAAATTTGGCAGGGAACGAACGGATCTTGGTATACGTACTTTCCAGACTCCTCGAAAGGGCGCAAACTATGTCGAAAATCAACTCGCGAAAAACTTATTCAAGCATTGCAGGACTTTTACTTATCGGGACAAAATAGTCCCACAGTAGGAGAGGTTTTCGATCGTTGGATTAGAGGAAAAATTGAGTCTAATGAACTTCAAAAGGGGAGTGCCGACCGTTATGAGACGGATTTTACACGCTTTTTTTGTAATTCAGGATTTGCCGATCGAAAGATCAAGTTTGTTACAGAAGCAGATTTAGAGAATTTCATTCGTAATCAGATTGCAATACAGGCCTTATCCCAAAAGACTTTCGCAGGTCTTCGAATTTTGATTAATGGGATTTGGAAATTGGCAAAAAAAGAGGGACTGACCTCAATTTCCATTACTCAGTTTATGGGAGATCTCGCACTTTCACGAAATATTTTTTGCAAAAAAGTCGTGGAACGGGAAAATGAAATATTTTCCGAAGATGAATTGCCTTGTCTGACTGCGTATCTGACCCGTGAAAATGCTTCAATTTGGGATTTAGGTGTAGCCTTAACCTTAGAAACTGGTCTTCGTGTGGGCGAACTAGCCGCCCTCCAGAAGGAGGACTGGGACGGTCAATATGTCCTTAAAGTTCGTCGATCAGAGAGTCGCTATAAAGATGAAAACGGGAAATGCACTGTGACTGTTAAGAATTTCACCAAAACCGACGCTGGCATGAGGGATGTGCTTCTATCCACACAGGCACAGACAATTCTCGAACGTGTCATAGAATCAACCTCGACCAATGGAAAGTTTATGTTCGAAAATCAAAACGGTAAACGCATCCGCGCTAACACGTTCAATAAGCATTTAGACACGGTCTTACGTAGACTTGGAATGCATCATCGATCAATTCACAAAGCACGGAAAACTTACGGGACGAGGCTTATTGACGGCGGATGTGAAGATTCTTTAATCATGCAACAGCTTGGACACACGTCTGTTGAGACAACAAGAAAATACTACTATTTTGCCAACCAAACACGAAAGCACCAACTTGAACAGGTTCAGAAGGCACTTGAAAAATGTAATCACATGTAATCAATAGCAGGATTGAAGAAATCCAGTAAATACCGAAGGTTTAGCATAGAAGAACAGGAGTTCGATTCTCTCATCCCCTGCTCCTTAGGAGCCTGAAAGCCTTTAAAGTCAAGGCATTCAGGCTCTTTTATTTTCTTCGTATATCCACATACACTGCATATCTTACTGTATGCAAAATAACGGTCAACTTTTATCTGGTATTTTCCACGTTCTTCCAGCTTATATCCCACCAGTGGAAGATTTCTGCTTTCTCTTTTCACCCCTCTCTGATCTACAGTGAATGTATTTTGTCCAGAAGTTTTGAATATACATGTTCCACGAACCATGGTTCTGTGGATCTTTTCAGAGCTTCTTCCGGTGTAAACCAGGATACTCCACTGTTTTCGTCTGGTTTTATGGAAACCGATTCCTCTGAATCTGCCTCCAGAAGATAGGTCACATTAAAATGCAGATGACTGGATATATAACTGCCATTTTTCACATGTCCGTCCACAGTAAGAGATTCCAATGAAAAAATCTCTTCTGATACAGGATGGACATTTTGGACTCCTGCCTCTTCTTTTACTTCCCGCACAGCCACTTTAAGGAGATCCTTCTCTCCGTCTGCATGACCGCCAAGCCAGGACCAGGAATTGTAAATATTATGATAAACCATAAGGACTTTGGTTCTGTCTTTATTTACTACCCAGGCAGAGGCTGTCATATGGGCTACTGTATTTTTTCTTGAGAAAGCATTCTCATTCTCTTTCAACCACTGTAAAATCAGGACTTTGTCTCGTTCTTCCTGTTCGTTGAAGGGGATATAGTTTTTTATCTGTTCTGCCAGTTCTTGTGAATTCATATGTTTTTACTCCTGATTTTTATAAAATTTGAATGTTCTTTCAGTCTGTATGGCTGTAGTTATAAGACTCGTGTTTTTAAAGAAAATCAATATCCCTTTTCTATTTGTACGATATTTTCCAGAGATTTTCCATGTACATAACGTTCCAGGTTTTCCATGCAGATCTTCCATATCATATTCTGAACACCTGCATTCCCACCAAAACTTGGTCCTGCAATATGAGGAGTGATGATCACATTTTTCATGTCCCAGAGTGGTGACTCTGCTGGCAGAGGTTCTGTTTCTGATACATCCATGATCACTCCTTTCAGGCGTCCCTGTCTCAGGACTCTGATCATATCTTCATTACACACCAGACTTCCTCTTCCCACATTCACCAGAACAGTTCCCTGCTTCATGGAATTCAGTCTCTCATAAGTAAGAATTCCTCTTGTCAGTGGGGTATCCGGCAGACAACCGATCACAATATCCGCTTTCGGCAAAACCTGATCCAGTGCTGTTATGCTGTAAACCCTGTCAAATCCTTCCGGCAGATGTGACGTATCTACATTTCTTTTTATTCCTGTTATGTGGGTACCAAAAACCTGTAGCCTGTATGCTATATTTTTTCCGATATCTCCAGTTCCCAGGATCAGTACTTCTTTTCCATATATGGTATCTGCAGTGTTGTTTTCTGCCCAGATATGATTCTGCTTGTTCGCCCAGTAGAGAGGAAAAGAACGATACAGGGCAATGATACTTCCTATTACATATTCAGAGATGATTTTTCCGAAAGCACCGGAGGCATTGGTCAGTGTCACATCCTCCGGAAAATCCTGCATTTTGGTATATTTATCAGCCCCAGCCCAGGTAAGCTGAATCCATTTCAGCCTGGATGCTGCCAGAATTTCTTCTTTATCCGGCTCCCCGATGATCACTTCTGCTGTACTGATGTCCCCATCCATATCAGGAAATATAAATTCACATTTTTCTCCAAATCTGTTTAAAAATTCTTCCCTGAGTTCTGTACTGGACTGAGGTTTTATCAGAACTTTCACCTTGTCTTTTTTCATAATATCAGGCTCCTCCTGTCTTTCATTGACCCATTTGGTACTTGCTGAGTTTAAAGTCATACAATTTTTGCATTTTCAATGACCTGAATGATACTTTCTATAATACAGGATAACAAATTCTCTGATTTTTGTGGACTCAAATTACACTTACTATTATTTAAGTCATTCTGACTATATCATGCACGAAAAAAAGTATCAAGTTTTGAATTCCCTGACACTTTTTTAATCCAACTGTTTTATTTTCCAAGTAACTGTTTTTCTACACTTTCGAAGCCGATCCGTTCTATGGTTTCTGCGAAACGCTCTCCTTTTTTACCATTTTCTCTGAAGAAAATAATCGCCTTTTCAATTACATTTAGTGCTTCTTCTTCGGAAGTAAAAATCCTGCCCAGGGCACGTCCTCTGGAAACGTTTTTGCCCCATCTTCCTCCAATATAAATTTTGTATCCATAGCTGCCTTCTTCAATGGTATGGAATGGACATTTGCCTATACATCTTCCGCAGTGGCGGCAGGTTTCTGTAGCAATCCGGATCTTGCCATCTACGACTTTTGCCACCTTATTGGGGCAGGCAGCTTCTATGGCACACTTCTTACAGCCTTTGCATTTCTCTGTATCTACGATCGGAATACACTGTCCGATAATCCCCACATCATTCAGATTCGGTTTGACACAGTTATTGGGACATCCGCCTACTGCAATCTTGAATTTGTGGGGAAGCACCATATCACGATATCCTTCATAAAATCTGTGAAAGATCTTTTCAGACAGTGCATAGGAATCCAGCAGTCCATACTGACAGGTAGTTCCCTTACAGGATACTATGGGACGCACCTTAGGACCAGTCCCACCGGTAACCAGACCTTCCTGCGCAATAAATTTCTGAAACTCTTCAATCTTTTCATAAGGAATTCCCTGCACTTCTACAGAAAGTCGTGTGGTATAGGCAAGCATTCCATTGCCATATTTTTCCGCTGCGTCTGCCATAAGTCTGTGCTGAGATGCAGTTACCTTTCCATTTACAGTGACAATTCTTGCAGAAAAATCATCTGTGCCTTTGTTGTTAAGGAATCCCATTCCCTTTAATCTTTTTACCTCTTCCGGGCTGACTGTTAATGCTGACATATGTATCTCTCCTTCTCTGTTTCCCCATTGTATGTAAGTAATAATGAAGCTATGTTTCTTATTGCTGATCAAAACCTTCACAGCAACTTATTTCTTATGAAATATAATATACCACTTGAGTATGTATTTGGAAAATGATATTATTTTATACAAATAATAGGTATTTCCTATAGAAAGAAGAAATGATATGACTTTACGCCATCTGTTGATCTTTATGACAGTTGCAGAACAGAGCTCTATGAGTGCAGCTGCCAGAGCATTGTACCTTTCCCAACCAACTGTCAGCCAGGCTATCCATGAACTGGAAACCCATTATAATGGATTACTTTTTGAACGATTTGGCAAAAAACTTTATCTTACAGATCGTGGAAAACTGCTGCTTCCACAGGCAAAAGAACTGATTCATAGTTTTCAGCATCTGGAAGAAATGATGTTGAATCAGGGACAGTCTCCTACATTAAAACTGGGTTCCACCATTACTGTTGGTACCTGCCTCACCCCAGATCTTATTCTGGAACTGCGTCAGGCATTCCCGGATCTGAATATTTACTCTTACGTAAGCAACACCAGAGATATTGAAAAAAAACTTCTCAGATCAGAGCTGGATGCAGCTGTGGTAGAAGGAGAAATCCAGTCTTCTGACCTTGTAGCCCTTCCTATCATAGATGATACTCTTGTACTTGCTGTAGGGAAAGAACATCCTTTTTATGACAAAAAATATCTCACTGTACAGGAACTGAATCATCAGAAATATGCAGTCCGGGAAGCAGGAAGCGGTACCCGTCAGCTGTTTGAAGACTTTGCTGTCAGACATGGAATTTCTTACGAAATTGCATGGGAAGCCAACAGCCCCGGCACCCTTCTCAATGCTGTCCTCAATGACCAGATTCTGTCTGTCATGTCCCTCCGTCTGATGGAACCGGAAATAAAGAAACAGTCTGTCCATGTTTTTTATCAGGAACAAGGGGAATGGAACCGGAAATTCAAACTGGTATACCACAAAAATAAATTTCTCACACCTGCTGTTTATGAACTGGAAAAAATTCTTCACAGATATAAACACATGAAACTTCCCGGGAATATGGGAATTCTGAGATAAATTTATGAATGATCAGGAGCACTTATGGAACGCTATCTTGAATTTACAATAACAGATAATCAAACATACAAAACCGTAGAACAGGTGCTGAAACACCAGGCACATCTTACTCGCAGACAGATCAGTCAGGCAAAATTTCGTCCTGGAGGAATCCAGAAAAATGGTCTGCAATGCCGGATAAATTCACCTGTTTGTCCAGGCGATCAGATCCGTATCTGTTTGGAAGAAGTATCTTTTGTTTCAGATCATATTGTTCCCTATGGTAGATCTTCTGCGCCGGATATTCTCTATGAAGATTCTGATGTGATTGCTGTGAACAAACCTTCCGGAATTCTTACCCACCCTGCTGGTGGTCATTATGACGATACACTTTCCAACCAGCTGGCAGGTTATTTTCAGCAAAAAAATCAGCAGGTGCTGAGCCGCCCCGTAGGCAGATTGGACAAGGATACTTCCGGAATTGTACTTTTTGCAAAAAACCAGATTGCTGCTGCCAGATTACAAAAACAACGAGAAGAACACCTTTTCCACAAGCAGTATCTTGCTTTGACAGAAGGATGTCTTCCCGTTGATGCGGTAAATATATGGCATAAAATTTCTTATCCGCTTTATAGAATTTCGGATCATCCAATAAAAATGAATGCTGTTGTATCAGATTTTTCAGGCAATCCGGAAATCCCATATATCGGACTTCAACCTGCAGTGACCTACTACCATACACTGAAAAGTGCAGCAGCCTGGTCTCTTATTACTGTCCGGCTTGCTACTGGACGTACCCATCAGATTCGTGTCCATATGAGGGCTTTGGGACATCCTCTTCTGGGTGACAAACTCTATGGAAATCCATCAATTTCAGGAACTCCGCTTTTTGAAAGGGCTGCTCTCCATGCATGGAAAGTCACTTTTCATCAGCCTTTTACCGATGAAGTGATCACTCTTCAGGCAGTTCTCCCGGATGATTTTGATCATTATTTATCCAGATAAGTATTTTTGTACTCTTATCTGATTTTTATCCCGTTTTTTAATAGCTTTATCATGTTTTCTTCTTCTTGACAGCAGACATATTTCATGTAAAAATACCTTTGCTGATATTTTTTATTGTAATAAAATTGCATATTTATTGCAGTAAATAATACAAACCGTAACGTATGCTTTATTATTTTCCGGAGGTTTTTATGGCTGCTAAGGTTCGTGATATGACAAAGGGAAATCCTTGCAGGCTGATTCTGATGTTTGCTGTTCCCCTAATGATTGGAAATGTTTTTCAACAACTTTATACTATGGTAGATACGGTTGTGGTAGGGCAGGTTACAGGTGTACAGGCTCTGGCCGCTCTCGGTGCAGTAGAATGGATCATGTGGATGATCCTTGGAGTTTCATCTGGCATTACCCAGGGTTTTGCAATTCTGATGGCACAGGATTATGGTGCCCGGAAATGGAAACAGTTGAAAAAGACAGTGGCACATAGTTATGTCCTTACCACAATTACTGCTGTTCTTCTTTTTCTGACCAGTCAGATTTTTGCACACTGGATCTTAAGTTTTCTGAACACGCCAGATAATATTATCGAAATGTCTCTTCTGTATCTCCGGATCGTGTTCTGTGGCATTCCTGTAGTAGCTGCCTATAATGTTTTTGCCGGTGTTCTTCGTTCTCTTGGCAACAGTCGTACACCTCTGGTTGCAATGGTGATCGCAGCAGGGATCAATATTATTCTGGATCTTATTTTTGTAGCAGGTTTTCATATGGGAGTTGCAGGTGCTGCTCTTGCTACAGTGATTGCTCAATGTTTTTCTGCATTGTATTGTTTTATCATCGTCAGAAAAATTGAAATTGTGCATATAACCAAGGATGATTTTCGGGCTGTTCCGGGGCTGAACCGAGAGCTTCTATCTCTCGGTACACCGATTCTTTTTCAGGATGTGATCATTTCTCTGGGGGGACTGGCTGTTCAGTTCGTGGTAAATGGATATGGTTTTCTTTTTGTTGCAGGTTTTACTGCAACCAACAAGCTGTATGGAATTCTTGAAATGGCAGCAATCTCCTATGGGTATGCGATTATTACTTATGTAGGGCAGAATCTTGGTGCAGGACAGATCTCCAGAATCAAAAAAGGCGTTCATATCAGTGGATTTCTTGCCTTCCTGACTTCTGCTTTTATTTCTGTTATGATGTTTATCTTTGGGAAGCATATTCTCAGAATGTTTATCTCTGGTGATCCGGCACAGACAGAACAGGTTCTGGGGATTGCGTGGCATTATCTTTCGATTATGGCAAGTGTTCTGTGTATTCTGTATTTTCTTCATGTATACAGATCGGCACTTCAGGGGCTGGGAGATACAATGATTCCTATGCTGAGTGGTGTTGTGGAGTTTTTTATCCGGGTGGGGGTAGCTTTACTGCTCCCGAAGATTATGGGGCAAAATGGTATTTTTTATGCAGAGATTACTGCCTGGACTGGTGCTGCGGTGTTGCTGGCGGTAAGCTATTATATCCGTATAAGAAAATTCAGAGAATCGTAAAGGTGAATTATATAAATGCTCTGGTATCTCAATTTTGAATTTCCGGGATGCCAGAGCATTTTTATGTTAAAGAAGATCCAATATTTGTAAAAGATCTGTATGGGGATGATCCGGGTTTTTCTGATATACATCTATATAAGAAGGATCTTCGCTTCTGTCGCAGAAGGCCGGAAAAATAAATCCGCATTCTGGTTTGTCGGGTTCGTAATCGCCGGTTACCGGACAAAATGCACAGATGATGTATTCGTAAATTTCTTCGGATTCCCACAGGCTTTCATGATCGGACGCTTTCAGGGGAATATCGTATATATTATGATAAAGATATATGGCGTAATCGTGAGTACTATGATAATGTTCGGCAATATAGTCGTAAAAGGTATCCAGAAGGGCGTCATTTTTGAGTCCACAGGTTTTAATCCCCAGGAGAAGTTGTCTGATCCCGGTGGTTTTCAGGGTTCCGGTGGAGAATTTGTACCTTTTAAGGTTCTGGTTTGTAGGGGAAAAGGGGATTGTTTTGGCTATATTCAGGTTACTGGTTTTCTGGGAGTGGCTGAGTTTCAGGAAATTAGTGTTGAAGGTTCCGTCAATAAAATTGTCTTTGTCAAGATAGCAACCTGCTATGCGGGTCATGGATGTTCGTGCCGGGGTCATTCGGCGTGTCAGTTCCAGCATGTCCTCGCGATTGATGGTAAGTATTGTCGGCATGGGTGATCCTTTCGTTTTGTTATTGTAATATAATATTGGTGTTATATTTTCAATTCTTTATATAACAAAAAAGTACTTAAACATTCTGTCTAAGTACTTCTCGCTTCTATCTTCTATCGTAACTTCAAAACTACATACATGTTGACATTCAACTGAATCATTAGACCATGCTTAT
>URXG01000066.1 GCA_900551715.1 uncultured Blautia sp.
TTTCCTTTTCTACTGGTTTGTCTTCATATTTTCTTACACTGATTCTGTGAAAAATGCTGTTCATAACTTTTCGTCTCCTTTACGAATTATTCAGATGATCCTATTATAGCATGTATATTTTATAAAGACTCATATTTTTTCAGTTCTTTCGGTATTTTACAAAAGGCCGACCTCCTGTGGAGTAATCGATCTGGCTGATGGACGCCCTGTTCTCCACCAGATAATCTACGATTCCCAGTAGAAATCCGACGCCTGTCGGATAAGTCAAAAAAAGCGACTGTACCGTTGTTGCCGGTATGGTCGCTTTTGGATTTTATCCTGTTAATTTTTATTGCATTCCGTTTACCATTTTGTATTTATAGAGCATTTCTGCATGGTTCTGTTCTTCTACCTGAATGTCAGCCAGCAGTTTCCGAATCCCGCTGTTCTCAAAGGCAAAAACTTCTGAATTATATTCCCCGGACACCAGCTTCTCTGTACCGATACAGTCTGTAGCAAGAAATGCATCGTTCATTTTGTCTTCCTGAGAATTCACAGAAGTATAGGTAGCTTTTGGCTCATATTCTCTTCCTGCACTATCATTGCAGTCGCACTGAGGCACTTCTCCGTTCAGCACTTTTCCAAGAGATTCAAAATGCTGTCTTTCCTGTTCCTGCAGCATCTGAAAAAGATTTTTCAGTTCCGGATCTTTTGCCTGCTGTGCATATCTTCCGTACTTTTCAATACAACTTTTTTCCTGTGTCTGAAGATCCTGAATTGTTGTGCGTTCTTTTTCCTTTAATATCATTCTATCGACTTCCTTTCTGTAGGTTTACAATACAACGATATTATGTACGGAAAAACCAGCTTTATACCTGAGTTGCGCTGGATATTTTTCAAATAATGCTTCCAAAAAATCCTGCTTTTTTGTAATCACTGGAACTGCATTTTGGAAGTCCCTTTGTATTCCAGCTCATTCCCATAGAATTTCTCCACGTCTTTGATCCTACAAGGAAAAATCCTCCCTGTGCATCTACAATATACCATTTGCCACTGATCCGTACTTCCACCCACTGGTGACTTGGATTGTATGCCTTTGCATTTGCATGAACATAATAACATTTTACACCTGCTGCATCACAAAGTGCTTTCATTCCTCTGGCAAATCCTGAGCATTGGGCTTCTCCATAAACAAGTGCTCCCCAGGCTGTATTTGCTCCATTATACTGCCATCCTTTTCTTGCATATTTACAGTTACTCCTCAAAAAGAAAAATGCTGCACGTGCCTTCTCATAATCACTCATTCCTTTTTTAATGTAATTGCTCTGGAAGCTCTGTACTACTCTTCGGACCTGCATAAGTTCTTTGTTGTTGAGAGACGGACCATAAACACTTCCAGCTTTATAATTTCCCTTTACAGTAGGATTTTTCAGTGTTACTGCACCTACTGAACTAAAATTACTGTAGATTCGTTTTCCGTTTACTTCACTATAAGCACGTACTTTATATTTATAGGTTTTTCCTGCTTTCGTTTTCTTATCTGTACATCCAAGAGCAGAACCTTTCTGAATTGTTCTCAGACGTTTCCATGTTTTTCCATCATATCTGTAAACCTGATAGCCTTTTGCTTTCGCTATCTGGCTCCATTTGATCTTTATATTCTTTCCATCAAGCGAATAACTTCTGGTAAGATCCGGTGCAGAAAGTTTTGTTGTAGTTGACAGTATATTAGATGTTATAGTTGGCCAATCTTTCTCACTGGCACTTTTAGCTACTACTTTATAGTAATAACGATGTCCTGGGTTTGCAGATTTATCTACGAATGCCACTTCTCCATCCAACATACAGTCATCTGCATAACATGTAACCTTGTTTTTTGATCCTGAAACATACCAGGATCCATCTCCTCCAAAATCTGTCCACCAGGTCCAGCCTGCAATCTTAAACTCATCCAGAAGTTTAAATGTTCCTCCATCAGAAACAGACTTATCTGCTCTGTAAATCCTTGCCCAGTCATACTGATCTACTTTTACAGAAGCAGTGATATAAACCTTACAGGACTCGCTGGAATAACATTTTTTTAATTTTACATACTGTTCATAGTCAGCTTTTACCGGATGAACTTCTGTAAATATTCCGGCAATTAAAAATACCATTATAAAAAGAAATATTTTCTTCAAAATCCCTGTTACTCTGTTTGTTTTATTCTCTGTTTTCATTCTTTTCCCTCTTCTTTATGAAATTTTTATTACACTATGCTTCAAACTCTGCTGTCACATAAAATCCCTGTGGGGTATGTTCAATATTTGTTACCACACCTTCTTTGACTTTTATGCGATCTGCATTTTTGTAACAACCGGACATTGCTACTGCGGGCTCGATAATATAACTGTAATTCATATAGGACTGAAATTCAGAAATCTGCACCTTGTCTCCTATATTCAGAAGCCCTGGCCTTTCCATCTTAAATCTTTCCTGGCGCATTCTTTTTTGCCTCCTGTATATTTATTATGGTTTCTGTATTCTCCCTTTTTTATATTTAGTCTGCAGAAGCCATTTCTGATCAATGACTTTCACAGCATCGCCAAAGCGTATATGAAGCGTAACGGAACCTGTCTGTTTTTCGATTTTTTCTATGATTCCCTCTCCGAATTTCGGATGTTTGATTTTTTCTCCTGTTTCATATTTTATGATCACATTCTGCGTTTTTTTGTATTCCTGTTCTCTTCTGTGCTGGTCACGTATAGTCACTGTTTTGTCATGAATCGGATTTTTCAGAAGCTTATCATAATTATGGTTCATCAGTGCCTCGCCTGCTTTGTAATAGGGAGTCGGTGCGGCACCTACCAGTGAACAGCAGTATTTCCAGGCGCTTCCATGGATTCCAGGCTGCCATTGGTACTGTCTGGGTATGGTCATATTGTACTGCATATAATGAGCATATTCATGCTTATAAAGATCCTCTCTTTCTTCTTTGCTGAGAGGATTTTTGACCGCATACCCTATAAACAGCAGGGAAAAATGAAAATGTTCTTTCTGCCCATGTCCCGTCTGGTTATAAGAGCCAAGGGAATCTGACTCAAATCCAAATGTTATGGGGATGTTTGCTCCACGAAGATGAAATTTTTTGTCCAGTTCTCTGTACAAGGCCCGGATCTGGGCTGTAAGAATTGGTGTTTCTTTCTGAAGTGTCATATGAAGCCCCTCATAAGCTCTGTGGTTTGTCTGTACTTTTGATGAATGATATTGACTGTAATTTTGCATGTAATTCCTGTATTTTCCTTTTCTTATAGTGATACATTCTACGTTACTTTTTATTGTATCATATTTTATTTTCGGAACAAAGCAGAGTTTTCAGGAACAAAACCCAAAAAGTCCCCCGCAGACAACAACATTTTTGCATTGTCCGCAGGGGGCTTTATTTATTTCTATTTTTACTCGTATTGATTTGATCTCCAGATCACACTGACCAGTCTTGCGATGCAGGCTTTCAGATCAGCCCGTTTCAATGTACCATCTGCAAGTTCTTTCTTAAGGTTCTCATGATCTCCCACACATCCAGGCATTACCAGATCATTTCCGGCTCTCATGCAGCCTGCTGCGGTACAGCTGTCATCTACTTCTGTAGTTGTCCAGTCAGTCATGATCATCCCCCGGAATCCCCATTCGTTTCTGGCAATTTCCGTACAGAGATCATAGTTATTAGCAGCATGAACACCGTTGATCAGATTGTAGCTGGTCATAATGGACAGTGGTTGACTTTCTTTTACGGCGATTTCAAATCCCTTCAGGTAAATTTCCCGAAGAGTACGTTCAGAAACCACACTGTCCGATCCCATTCTGTTATCTTCCTGATTGTTGCAGGCAAAATGTTTGATGGTGGTTCCACAGCCATAGTTGGACTGTACTCCATTGGTCATTGCTGCTGCAATAGTTCCGGCTACATAAGGGTCCTCTGAATAATACTCAAAGTTTCTTCCACAGAGAGGATTTCTGTGAATATTCATCCCTGGTGCCAGCCACAGAGTCACACCGAAATGATTCATCTCTGCTCCTATCATAGCTCCGACTTTCTGGAGCAGCTGCTGATCCCAGGTCTGTGCAAGAAGAGTTCCTACCGGAATCGCTGTACAGTACTGATAATATCTTTCTCCCGGAAGTTCTTTCGTATTGTCATAAAAAAGTCCGCCTTCCAGGCTGAATTCAAATGGCATGGATATAATCTGTCCATTGTCTACATGATAATATTTCATAAGACGAAGTCCTGCAGGTCCGTCTGCAAGAACAATACTTGCCAGGCCCTTGTCCACTGCACATCTGTGTGTTTCTCCTGCGGAACCTGGTACGGATATTCCTGCTGCCCCCAGATTTCCGCCCTGTGCTTTGCCAGGATCTCCGGCTGCCAGATCGATCAATTCTTCTTCTGAAAGAGTCTCTACAAAATCCATAGCCTCTTTTTCGTAGATCTGACTGTTTTTCCTGAATTCTACCAGCTCTGTATCATAACTGTCTGCATACAGCTCCACTACGGGAAGTTTCTCATCAAAAACTGTCTTTCGGATTTTATTTTCTCTTTCAGCTGTCTCCCCTGACTTTTGATTTTTTTCTTCCAGTCTCTGTTTCAATGGAAAGAAATTTGCAGTCTTGGTCAGGATCACTCCTTCTTCCAGTGTAGCACCGCCTATCAGCTTACTGCTTTCCAAACTGTTGCCGGCCCACACACCATAAAATCCAGATTCCATGATCCATGCAGCTCTTGATTCGTCATAGGAAGTAAGTCTTTCAGCAGGAACTTCGAAAACAAGATTTTCCTGCTGTCCTGGTTTCAGCTCAGAAGTTTTTCTGTAAGCCACCAGACGACGGGCTTCTTTTTCCAGTCTGCCTCCTGGAAGGGAAACATAAATCTGTATCACTTCTTTACCAGATACTGCACCTGTATTCTGTACAGTTGCAGAGACTCTCAGCCCGCCTTCTGCTGTTTTTACCAGACAGGTGTCTTTTATCTCAAACTCTGTATAGGAAAGTCCATAACCGAATCCATAACGTACCGGTACCTGGAAGGTATCAAAATAACGGTATCCTACGTAGATTCCTTCTTCGTAAACCTCTGTCTTTACATTTCCGTTATTGTGAGAAAATGTAGCTGAGTTGGGATAATCTTCATATTTATAAGCCCAGGTATCTACCAGCTTGCCGGAAGGTGTGACTTTTCCTGACAGAATATCTGCCAGAGCATTTCCACCTTCCATTCCTGGCTGCACGATCACAAGAAGTGCTTTAATATTGCTGAACTCATCCATAAAAGAAAGATCTACCTGTGCTCCTGCATTGATGACAACAATCACATTTTTGTAGTATTTACAGATGTCTGTAAGCATCTGATGTTCATCTTTTTTGAGATAATAGTCCCCTTCTCCGGCTGTCCGGTCCGAACCTTCTCCGGCGATCCGGCTGAGTACATAAACAGCTGTATCTGTATTCTCTCCCTCTGCCGGTTTCCTGACAGGATCACCTGTGGGCATTATAAAAGGTGTGGTACTGTAAACAGTGAAAAAATCCATCACGTCTCCACCGGTTCCACCACATCTGGAAAGGATATCTTCTTTCCAGGCCTGACGAGCATCTGTATAAATTTTGTCGTAGCTTTTGATCCAGTCTTCTGTTGTTATCTGAAAACCTGCATTCTTCATTCCCTGTAAGACAGAAACAGATTCTCTTTCATTTACGTCACCGGAGCCTGTCCCACCTTTGATGGTCTTTCCTGCACCGGCTCCATAAAGGGCTACTGTACTTCCTTCTTTCAGGGGAAGTACATGATCTTCATTTTTCAGAAGGACCATTCCTTCTGCTGCTGCCTTTCTTGCAAGAGCACGATGTTCTGTTTCCCATGGCTGGATCTCAGGACTTGTAGTTCCGGAGAATTTTCTTTCTTTTATGGTCTTTTTCATGGTTTTCCCTCTTTATTATTTACTGGTTTATCTGTCTTTTTATTCTTTTACGAAATCGGCAAAAGCTTCTTTTACTTTTGCTTCGTCATCGGTATCTGCGTTGAGAATCAGGTCTTTGCTGAGATCCAGACTGAAAATCCCCATGATTGATTTAGCATCTACATAATATTTTCCACTCTGAAGATCCATATCACAGTCAAATTTGCTGCAGATCTTGTTAAATTTATCTGCGTCCTGCATAGATACGATTGCTACTTTTAATTTTACCATAATCTGTCTCCTGATCGAAAGTATATTTTATAAGAAATATTTGCGGAAAAGATAAGCCGGTGTACAGCTCCATGCATGACAGTAACTGTTTACAATACTGCTGCCATAAGGAGATTCTGCCGGATTTTCCGGATTATAAAGTTCCCAGAAAGTGTCTGCGCCATGTTTGATCATACCGCCCCAGTAATATTTCATATATTCCAGAGCCTGCTCTTTTTTGCCACAGATCAGAAGTGCTTCCACAAAATGATGATTCATGTATGGAGAAACCATTCCTTTTTCCGGATGAAGTCGAATCACTTTGTCCAGGAGCTCTGCTCCTTCTTCCGGTGAAACTGCCCCTGCAAGGATCATCCACACCTGACTTGCATAATTCAGCTGTTTTTCCTCACCACTTAAGAAAAGTCCGCTTTTCGGATCCAGAAGATATTTTCTGGCTGCTTCTGTTTTGCATTCTGCTTCTTTTACATATTTCTGTGCTGTTTCTGTATCTCCGAGGATCTCTGCAATCTTCCGGACTTTTTTTGCACAGTAAATATAAACACCCTGCATGGCTGTCTGTTTATTCAGACCATCTGTCCAGTCAATAAATCCCCAGAATCCTTCACCATTTTTCAGCAAATGTTTTTCATCAAACTGTTCTTCTGCAATTTCCATCTGACGATAAGCACAGTGACATAAATCTTCAAGTGTTTCTCTGTCACCGGATGCCTCATAATAATCCAGAAGGGTAGCTCCGAAAAACATAGAATAATCCAGAAGGAAAGTATCATCTACAATAAATTTCGGCTCTGTAAACAAGCAGGCACTTACCTGTCCGTTATCTTTGGTCTGGGCTGCAAAAAGATACAGACATCTTTTTACAAGATCAAAGTTTCCGAAAGTGCTGTAGTTTGCCAGTGCCTGAAGTCGAAGATCTCCCAGCCACAGACGTCTGTCTCTCTTTGGACCATCCTCAAATACAGACTGCATACAGTTCATCAGTGTTCGAAGACTTACCTGATCCATTCTGCTGATCATCTCGTCATCTGATTTCACGGATTTTACATCGGACATTTTTACTGCGGAAACGCTGACACAGGAAACATCTACCACTACCATCTGCCATTTCAGAGAAGTGTCGATCGCCTCGATTTCCATATAACGGAAAGCATATCTTCTTGGAAGTTTCAATTCCACCGGAAGCACATCCACATGGATAAACTCTTCCTGAATCCAGCCTCTGCTGATCCATCCGTCATAATCTGCGGAATTCTCTGTCATCTCTTTTGCAATCTCTCCAAACTTCAGGCGAAAAAATGCCGGTGCATCCTGAGGGCTTCCTACAGATGCAAGTCGAAGTGTCACATATCCCACCTGATGGTCACCAAAATCCAGACAGATTTTGTCTCCTTTGGACAGATGATAAGAAGCAAGATTTTCAGCAGAATCTTTTTTTACAACGTCCGGATACACATCTTCTGTTTTTACAATATCTACAATAGAAACCGGACGAACCACTGTCTCATGAAGTTTTGGAGCACAGCTTTCTGCTTTTTTTACAAAATCCTCATTAGTCACACGAATCATATTCAGGTCACTGCTTATTTCAGGCATTGGCTTTTGCTCTCCTTTCATCCAGTTCTTTTATGATCTGAGGATAAATCTTATCCAGGTCATAAAACAGCATGGTAATAATTGTTGCAATGTTTGTTACAATTGGAACCCAGATATACATTGCTGTAATATAGTGCTGAGCAGTTGTTGTCTGTACTGTCAGATTGGCATCAAATCCACCAAACTGAAGAAGTGCTGCACCGATACTGCTGGCTACCGCCATTCCTACTTTACCAATGAAACCATTTACTGCGGAAAGTGTTCCTGCAGTATTTACACCGCTTTTCCATTCACCATAATCAACCGGGTCAGGCTGCATTGCAAAATGCATACTTCCTTTCAGTCCATATCCTGCCGCTGCGATCACTGCACCTGCCAGAAGCACCGGCACATTTGTACCGCCGAAGAAAATGATCAGAAGTCCTCCCATATGTACAAAGCTTCCTCCAACCATCAGATTTCTCTTGGATGTAAGTTTCACAAAAAATGGTGCACAGAGGTTTGTTACGATCGGTACCAGTGTTGTAATGGTTGCTACGATCTGCACCAGTGTTGTATTCTGCACAACATAGGTAAAATAATAAATTACTGCACTTGCCTGGATAACAAAACCTCCGAAAAACCATACGATATTCAGAGCAAAAAGTTTCCATGGTTTGTTATGGAGCAGGCAGGAAATATTGGCTTTCAGACTTACTTTTTCCTGTTTGATGGAAACTCGTTCTTTTGTGTTAAAGAAACAGAAAAAGAATACCAGACATCCGACAACGCCAAAGATCATCATAACGATACGGAATCCAAGTGCTTCGTTTCCGTTTCCGAATTTGTCTACCAGAGTCAGGGCAAATGCACTTACTACAGTAGAACCGATAGAAGAAAAGAAAGTTCTGCAGGATGCAAGAACGGTTCTTTCATGAGGATCTTCGCTAAGTGCCGGAAGGATAGATGCCATCGGAATATTTACAACAGTGTATGCAGTGGAAAGCAGAATGTAAGAAACATATGCATATACCAGCATTCCTGTCTGTCCAATATTCGGTACGGAAAAAGCAATCACTGCTGCCACACCGAAAGGAACTGCACCAAAGAGGATCCATGGTCTTGATTTTCCCCATCTGGTGTTTGTTTTGTCGATCAGGAATCCAACAATCAGGTCAGAAATACCATCAATTACTTTTGTTACAAGGAACATAACACTGACTGCACCGGCATTCAGATGCATGACATTTGTGTAAAAATACAGCAGATACAGGGAGATCATCTGCCAGATTAGGTTACATGCAAAGTCGGAAGAACCGTAACCGATTCTCTGTCTCCACAGCCCCACCTTTACTTTCTTTTCAACTTCGTTCATCTCTTTTACCTCCAAATTCTTTCTGGCATCACTGTACCTCTTTTTTCACATTTCTCCAAGTGTGATTTTTTTTGTAAAACACTGACGTTTTTTTCGATAATTATGTTATACTTAATATCAGAAATTATCTAAAATATTTATTTTATGTAAAAGAAACTGCTGTTTCCGGAGGAATGCCATGAAGCTTACGAGAGAAGAATTTCGAGACTATATCCATTCTTACGAAAATGATGAGCTTTTTTATAAAGATCTGTATTTTCAGGAAAAAAATCACCCCGAAACTTTTGAAGAATACTGTCATAAACTGGATCCTGCTTTAATTTCCAGACACCGGCTTTTTGTTCCACTGCTACAAAAAGAAGCCTGGTATCCTTATATGGAAGAAAAAGAACTTTTTGATGATCTGATAGGAAATATACGTCTTGCAAAGCATTATCGTTATACTCCTGTTTTTGCTCATGAGCATCAGTTTTTTGAGATTATCTGTATCTACGATGGTTCTGCCGACACTACTATTCAGGGAATTTCCCACAGACTGACAACAGGTGATGTGTGTATTATACCGCCTCATACCAGACACAGTATAGGGATTTTTGATGACAGTGTTGCCATCAATATTCTGATCCGGGGAACCACTTTTCAGTCTACCTTCTTCCAGTCACTTACTGCAGACAGTGCACTTGCACAGTTTTTTGCACATGTACTTTACCGCAAAACAGAAGGTAACTATCTGATTTTTCACACCGGAAAGGATTCTTCCATACAGGAAATGCTGGAAAATCTGTATATCGAATATCTTAGTCATGAAAAATACAGTTACACCTTTCTTAATTCCATGCTGATCATGTTCTGGGCTATGCTGCTCCGTCGCCATGAGAATCATATAGAATCCATTCTGACCAGGGACACCGGTGATAATTCCATGACAGATATTCTGAATTACCTGAATGCCCATTATCAGGAAGTTACGTTAAGCGATACTGCCAGACATTTTGGTTACAGTACTTCTCATTTCAGCACATTAATAAAGGAAGGTACCGGTCGCACCTTCCTTCAGATCATTCGTGATATTAAGTTAAACCAGGCATGTCGTGCCCTTCGGGAAACCAGCCTCAGTAATGCTGCCATCTGTGAGCTGGTAGGTTATGACAGTCCGGAGCATTTTATGCGTACTTTTAAGAAAGCCTACAATATGACTCCCGGTGAATATCGAAAGAAATACAAATAAAAGTTCTGTGTCCGACTTCAGAATCTGGTCGGATTTCTGTTATACTTCTGCCAGTTCTTTCATAAGTTCCGGAACTGTGGTCATTTCTCTGATACGGTCCACATTGGCTCCGCAAAAAACAAGTCCCCTCTGGACTTCGCCTTTTACTGCATCGATCAGTGCTTTAGTGATGCAGTAAGGGACTTCTTTGGGATTGCATTTATGAAGACAGTTGTAACATTTCTTTACAGGCTGTCTGCCCTGTTCTACTTCTTTTATAAAATCATTATACAATGCCCTGCCAGGCATTCCCACAGGACTCTGGATAATGCGGATATCTTTTGCTTCTGCCTGGATATATGCCTGTTTGTATGCATCAGAGGCATCACATTCTTCTGTTGCCACAAAGCGGCTGGCAATCTGCACTCCGTCTGCCCCCAGTTCCATTACATGGTCAATATCTTCTCTGTCAAAAATCCCGCCGGCCACGATCACCGGAATTTTTCTTTGGAATCGTTCTTCGTATTCTTTCTTACATTCTATAATGTTTCGGATTTCATTGTCATAATCCAGACTTTCTATGTTTTCCAGCTGTTCTCTTTGAAATCCCAGATGTCCTCCTGCTTTCGGTCCTTCTATCACCAGGAAATCCGCTGTGCGCTGAAATCGATGTGCCCACATCTTGAGGATCAATCTGGCTGCACGCATGGAAGATACAATAGGTGCAATCTTTGTGCCACAGTCTTCCGGCACAAGTGATGGAAGATCCACAGGAAGCCCTGCCCCGCTGATAATGACATCTGCTCCTGCTTTTACAGATTCCAGAACATGTTCCTGATAATGTTTCAGGGCAACCATAATGTTTACTGCCACCATGCCATGTCCCTCTGCGATTTCTTTTGCCCTGCTGATATGTCTTTGGATAGCAATACGGTTGGCAGCTGCCTGATCCTTTTCAAATTCCGGTTCATCATACCCGATCTGTGCAGTGGAGATCACACCTATACCACCTTCTTTTGCTACTGCCCCCGCAAGGGAACTCCGGCTGACTCCCACAC
Organism: uncultured Blautia sp.; assembly: GCA_900551715.1. Taxonomy (GTDB): domain Bacteria; phylum Bacillota; class Clostridia; order Lachnospirales; family Lachnospiraceae; genus Blautia_A. Next base: position 11,413 of record URXG01000066.1, read on the forward strand.
CCATTCCTCCCTGGATAATGGGAATGGCAGCTACTTTTTCTCCTATTTTCAGTTCTTTCAGTCTGCTTGTATATTTTTCTGTTTTTGTGTTCACTGTAAAACCTCGCCTGTCTCTCGTTATTTATTTTGATATTCAAAGTATTTACAGTGTATACCTTTGTATTATCGTTGTCAAGTTATTCTTGTGTTTATTACTTTAATATATAGTTTTTAATACTATATATTAAAAACAAAAATGCCCACCCCACTATAGGACAGACATTTCGTTCATTTATGTTCATCTTTTATTTTCCATATTCCTCATGTACAAATTTCTCCAGTACAGGAATGGATCTCTTTACCTTTTCTGTATCGATACAGTATGCCATACGGAAATATCCTGGGCATTGAAAATTATCTGCAGGAACCAGGATCAGATCATACTTCTTGGCTTTCATGCAGAAGGCATTGGCGTCCTCTTCCAGAGCTTTTGGGAAAATATAGAAAGTTCCCTGAGGTTTCACAACTTCAAAGCCCAGTCTGGTCAGTGCATCATAAAGAATATTACGGTTTGTTTCGTAAACACTCATATCACTGGTCTGGTCAATGACTTTTGCTACTGCCTGCTGTGCTGTAGAAGAAGGACAGTTATGTCCGATACCACGACTGATCTGACCACAGATCACAGCTATAATATCTGCATCTGTACATCTGGGGCAGGCTGCCACATATCCGATACGTTCTCCCGGAAGGCTTAAACTCTTGGAGAAGGAATAGCAGGAAAGAGTATTGTCATAATATTTGCTGACGTAAGGACAAGTCTCTCCGTCAAAAACAATCTCCCTGTATGGCTCATCACTAATGATAAAAATATCATGACCATATTCTTTCTGTTTCTCATAAAGTACTGCTGCCAGTTTCTTTATGGTCTCTTCGCTGTAAACAGCTCCGGAGGGGTTGTTGGGAGAATTGATAAGAACTGCTGCCACATTGGGATTCATCATCTTTTCAAATTCGTCAAAGTCGATCTGAAAAGCAGTGGTATCTGCTTTTACTACTTTCAGCACGGCCCCTGTTGTATTTACATATGGAAAGTATTCCGGAAAACAGGGTGCAAAAGTCAGGATCTCGTCTCCCGGTTTGGTAACGCAGCGGATTGCATGAGCAAGTGCTCCTGCTGCACCGGAAGCCATAAAAATATGCTTTGCTTCATAATCCATGCCAAATCTCCGGTTCAGACTGTCTGCTACAATTCCTCTTACCTCAGTGTTGCCAAGGGAAGGGCTGTATCCATGAAGTGCCATGGGATTTTCTTTTTCATGAAGTTCAATCACTGCTTTTGTGTAATCATCAGTACATGGTACACTTGGATTTCCCAGACTGTAGTCGAATACATTCTCGTATCCGATTTCCTGGCCTCTGGCTGTTGCATATTCGCTCAATTCTCTGATGATAGATTTACCCTGAAGCATCGCCTTATATGTTTCGTTGATCATTTTTCTGCCTTCTCTCTGAAAAAATTCGATTTGCTGTCGGTTCACTTTACAACAATAACGTCCTGAACTGAATTATAGCAGGAAACTTCACAAATGTCTCTTATATTTTTACAAAAGAGTTATTTTTTGTGCAAACGTTCTCTGCCTGATGTAAGATTTCTTTCTATAATAATATCGTTTTCCTCCTGAATCACAACTTTCTTTTTCAATTATTATATACTCTACAATAATTATAGAGTCAATAAAATATTTCTCCTTTTTGGTAATACCAATTCTTCTGTTTTCTGTTAAAAAATTATCATTTTTCAAAAATTTCATTGTTTTTTTATTGCTTTTATTAGCGAATTATGTATAATAAACTTTATGGGAAACGGATAGTTCCGTTCCTGAATGGCTATAGTAAATCCCACACAAAAAGGGAGCAAAAGTATTACTATAAAAGAAGAGAGGTAAATGTAAGATGGCAAAAATCGATTTAACCAAGTACGGCATCACCGGAACTACTGAGGTTGTTTACAATCCTTCCTATGATCTGTTATTCGAAGAAGAGACCAAAGCCGGTCTTGAGGGCTTCGAAGTAGGTCAGGAAACAGAACTTGGTGCAGTTAACGTAATGACTGGTATCTACACCGGACGTTCTCCAAAAGACA
>URXG01000067.1 GCA_900551715.1 uncultured Blautia sp.
AAATTTCAAAGGTTTCAGAAGCAGGGACAATAACGACAGCTATTGTCCCTCTTTTCCATTATGGAGGAAACATATATGGATATCAAAAACTGGAAAGAAAGTCCGGGGATCCTGAAAATCCGGGAAAGACTGGAGGATCAGAAAATCAAAAGTTCCATGAAATGGATCTTTGAGATTCTGGTAACCCTTGTTTTTGCAGCGGTGGTTGCACTTATGATGTTTCAGACAGTGACCATGCAGGAGAGTTCCATGGAACCTACGATCTCTGTAGGAGACAGATTTTTTATAAACAAAGCTGTCTACAAATTTTCTTCCCCAAAGAGAGGAGACCTGATTGTTTTTCGCAGCAATGCCAGTGATGATGCGGCACTGCATATCCGAAGAGTCATCGGACTTCCGGGAGAGACGGTACAGATCACCAATGGCAGGATCCTTATTGACGGAGAAACATACAAAGAAGGTAAGGATTTCCCCAAAATCAGCAATGCAGGTCTGGCTTCCAAGGCTATCTCTCTGGGAACTGGAGAATATTTTGTCCTGGGAGACAACAGAAATAACAGCGAAGACAGCCGGTATACAGATATCGGTCTTGTAAAAAAAAGATATATAGCAGGCAAAATATGGTTTACATGTGCACCTGCCAGAAAACTGGGGTTTTGGAAAGGTTAGGTAAAATATGAACGTACAGTGGTATCCTGGTCATATGACCAAAGCCAAAAGACAGATGCAGGAAGATCTGAAACTGATCGACCTGATCATAGAACTTGTAGATGCCAGAGTTCCTCTGGCAAGTAGGAATCCGGACATTGACCGTCTGGGACAGAACAAATCCAGACTGATCCTTCTGAACAAGGCAGATCTGGCAGATGACAGACAGAATGAAGCCTGGAAAGAATACTTCCAGAAACAGGGAATCCATGTAGTAAAGGTAGATTCCAGAAACGGCGCAGGCATGAAGACCATCCAGAATGTGATCCAGGAAGCCTGCAAAGAAAAAATTGAGAGAGACCGCAAGCGTGGAATCAAAAACAGACCAATACGTGCCATGGTGGCAGGTATCCCAAATGTAGGCAAATCCACCTTTATCAATACCTTTGCAGGAAAAGCCTGTGCGAAAACAGGCAATAAACCTGGAGTTACCAAGGGTAAACAGTGGATCCGCCTGAACAAGAATGTAGAGCTTCTGGATACCCCAGGTATCCTCTGGCCAAAATTCGAGGACCAGAACGTAGGAGTCCGGTTGGCTTTTGTAGGCTCTATCAAAGATGATATCCTGAACATGGAAGAACTGGCACTGATGCTTATCGAATTCCTGAAAGACCGTTATTCGGGACTTCTGGAAGAACGTTACGGTATCACCCCGGAGGGTACATCTGTAGAAAACCTTGGGGAGATCGCCAGAGCCAGGGGCTGTCTGAAAAAGGGAGATGAACTGGATTATACCAAGGCATCCGGTATCCTTTTTGACGATTTCCGCAGTGGAAAAATCGGCAGAGTTACATTGGAATGGGCGGAATAAACAGGAGCAGATAAATGAAAACCATCGGTGAGATCAAAACAGAATTCAATGGAGCAGAAGAGGCTCAGTGGCAGAGCCTCTGTCAGGAGTACAGCCAGGATCAGCGCGCCGGCGTCAGAAAGCTTGTGGCACAGTACCAGAAAAAACAGGAGGATCTTGCAAAAGAACGCCTCCGTATGGAACATATGATGGAATATGAACACAAATACGATTATCTGGGATATCTTTGTGGCATTGATGAAGTAGGTAGAGGTCCGCTGGCAGGTCCGGTAGTGGCATGCGCAGTGATTCTCCCGAAGGATCACCATATTCTTTATCTTAATGATTCCAAGAAGCTGACTGCACACAAAAGAGAAGAACTCTATGATGTAATCCTGGAGAATGCAGTTGCAGTGGGACTTGGAATGGCAAGCCCTGCCAGAATTGATGAGATCAATATCCTGCAGGCTACCTACGAAGCCATGAGACAGGCAATCAGCAAGCTGAAGGTAATGCCCCAGCTTCTTCTGAATGATGCAGTGACTATTCCGCAGGTGGCTATTCCTCAGGTGCCTATCATCAAAGGAGATGCCCAAAGTGCATCCATTGCAGCGGCCAGTATTGTGGCAAAAGTCACCAGGGACCGACTTATGGAAGAATATGACAAAACCATGCCGGAATATGGATTTGCATCTAATAAAGGCTATGGTTCCGCAGAACATATTGCCGCCCTTAAGAAATATGGTCCATCGCCCATTCACAGAGCCAGCTTTATCACACACTTTGTATGATACCAGGGTCAAAAGTACTCAGCTATGACATAAAAACACCAAAGATACCCACACAAAATCAGAAAAGAGAGAATAAAACTGAGTATCAACAAACGTAAAATAGGCAGCTGCCACGAAGAACAGGCGGCTGCCTTTCTGAAAAAACAGGGACTGTATATTGTGGAAAGGAATTTCCGGTGCAAAAGCGGCGAGATCGATATCATCGCCAGAGATGGCAGATATCTGGTGTTCGTGGAGGTAAAATATCGCAGTACCATGACCAGCGGCTGGGCTTCCCAGGCAGTAGACTATCACAAACAACAGCGCATCTGCAAAGCAGCACAGTTTTATTTGATCCGTTATGGATATGGAGAAGTGCCCTGCAGGTTTGATGTGGTAGCTGTGGATGGAGAGAAACTGCAGTGGATCCGAAACGCTTTTGAATACTGCACCTGATATGGAGGAAGCTAAATGAACAAGATCAGATGGAATCCGGCAGACAGACCGGCAATGAATATAAAAGAAAATAAAGGAGTCACTTATCTTACTTATCCTGCACTGGAAGAACTGTCCGGTTTTGTCCATGCATTCAGTACTCGTCTGGGAGGCGTCAGTGAGGGGATTTACAGTTCTATGAATCTGAGCTTTACCAGAGGAGACGATGAGAACTCCGTTATGGAAAATTACAGACGTCTGGCAGAGGCGGTGGGATTTTCTGTGGAAAATATTGTTACTTCTGATCAGACCCATACTGCCAATGTGCGCGTGATCACAGAAGCAGACAGAGGGAATGGTATTACGAAGCCCCGTCCTTATACAGATGTAGATGGAATGATCACCAATGTGCCGGGGCTTGTGCTGGCAACCTTTTACGCAGATTGTGTTCCCCTGTATTTTATAGACCCGGTACGGAAAGCCATTGGACTTTCCCATTCTGGCTGGAGAGGTACGGCAGCTCATATCGGAGCAGTGACGGTCAGAAAAATGCAGGAAGAATATGGATCCCTGCCAGAGGATATTTATGGCGCCATCGGACCTTCTATCTGTCAGGAATGTTATGAAGTCAGCGAAGATGTGATTCTTGAATTCCAGAAAACTTTCCCGGAACAATCTTGGAGGGATCTTTTCTACAGAAAAGAAAATGGTAAATATCAACTGAACTTATGGGAGGCAAACAGGCAGATCATGCTGGAAGCAGGACTTATAGAAGAGCATATTTCTCTTCCGGGACTCTGTACCTGCTGCAATCCGGAATTTCTTTTTTCCCATCGTGCTTCCAGAGGTAAAAGAGGCAATCTGGGGGCGTTCCTGGGGATCATATAGCAAACATAAAAACAGGGAGCATATCAACCATCAAAAAACAGCGATATGCTCCCCTTTTATTTTATTTACGTTTGCTGACTTTTTCCATCAGTTCCATGATCTTTTCGTTGGTAGAACGAACTTTTTCAACAGAGATGTCATGGTTGATGATATCCATGATACTTGCAAGATATTTGCTCATATTTGCTTCGATGTAATATGGCTTGTCCAGAAGTTCGGGAATACGATAATTCAGGTTGGTGGTGATAACTTTATCGATCCAGCCTTTTTCGTAGTATTCGTCAAATTTGTCAAGACCATCTGTAAACAGACCGTAAGTAGTACAGATAAATACACGTTTGGCGTGACGTTCTTTGATCTGTTTGGCAACATCCAGCATACTTTCGCCGGAAGAGATCATATCATCGATGATGACAACGTCTTTGCCCTCTACAGAATCCCCAAGGAATTCATGGGCAACAATAGGGTTCTTGCCATTGACAACAGTAGAATAATCACGACGTTTGTAAAACATACCCATATCTACGCCCAGAATATTAGAGAAATATACTGCTCTGGACATGGCGCCTTCATCAGGGCTGATGATCATCAGATGGTCATTGTCAAGCTTGAAGTCTTTGACTTCTTTTACCAGTGCTTTCAGGAACTGATAAGTCGGGAAGAAGTTATCAAATCCGTCCAGCGGGATCGCATTCTGTACTCGTGGATCATGTGCGTCAAAAGTAATAAAGTTGGAAACACCCATATCTCTCAGTTCCTGAAGCATCAGTGCACAGTCAAGAGATTCACGTTTGGTACGACGATGCTGACGTCCTTCATACAGGAATGGCATAATAACATTGATACGGTGTGCTTTGCCTGTAGCAGCAGAGATGATTCTCTTCAGGTCCTGGTAATGGTTGTCCGGAGACATATGGTTCTCGTGACCACAGACTTTGTAAGTGAGACTGAAATTGGTGATATCTACCATAATAAAAAGATCAGTACCACGTACAGATTCTTTAATGTAACCCTTACCTTCACCGGTTCCGAAACGTACACATTCACATTCAACAAGGAAAGACGGCTCGCTGTATCCCTGAGGAACGGTGCTTGGTTTCTTTTTGGCTACAAGTTCTTTACGGAATTTTACAAGTTTCTTGTCAACCTCCTTGGCGAGATCCTGACATCCGGCAAGTGCTGCGATACGGATAGGAGCAACCGGGGTTGATTTTTCAAGTAACTCTATATTTGGCATAATATTCCTCCTAGGTATAGTTTTTCAAACTGAGTCCTATTACATTTATAACATTTGCCCTAATTTCCGTCAAGGAATTTATTGAGTTTTACCTTCGGAAATCAATATTGTTTATAAAAATATACCAAATACAGGTTGATGAAAATCAGGGATGACCGGGAGATGAGAAATTAATGGTTGTTTTCTAATGCCGAAATTGTTATGATAGTAGTGAATGTAATTTAGAAAGGAACCTCATGAAAAAAAAGAATCATATAATCTCAAAGGTTCTTCCTGGCAGTATCGGGGAGGAACTGGAGCTGGAAGTCGGAGATATCCTGATGGAGATCAACCATCAGGCGATAGAAGATGTATTTGACTATCGTTATCTCCTGAATGATGAGTATATAGAACTGCTGATCCAGAAGGCCAACGGAGAGTTATGGGAACTGGATGTAGAGAAGGACTACGATGAGGATCTGGGCATTGAGTTTGAGAACGGACTGATGGACGATTATCGTTCCTGCAGTAACCACTGCATGTTCTGCTTTATTGATCAGATGCCTCCTGGAATGCGGGAGACGCTGTATTTTAAGGACGATGACTCCAGACTTTCCTTCCTGCAGGGTAATTATGTTACATTGACCAATATGAGCCAGGAAGATATCGAGAGAGTGATCAAATATCATCTTTCGCCCATTAATGTCTCTTTTCAGGCAATGAACCCACAGCTCCGATGCAAGATGCTTCACAACCGTTTTGCAGGGGAGGCTCTGAAGAAAGTAGACAGACTTTACGAAGCCGGGATCACCATGAACGGACAGATCGTTCTCTGCAAAGGTGTCAATGACGGAGAAGAACTGGAGTACAGCCTTCAGAAGCTTTCTGAATACGCACCTGTTCTCCAGAGCGTTTCTGTAGTGCCTGTAGGGCTGACGAAGTTCAGGGATGGACTTTACCCATTGGAAAGCTTTGATAAGCAGGATGCATTAAAGGTCCTGTCGCAGATCCACAGATGGCAGCAGATCATGTACGAGAAACATGGCATTCATTTTATTCACGCTTCGGATGAATGGTATATACTGGCTGAGCAGGAACTTCCGGAAGAAGACCGTTATGACGGATATCTTCAGCTGGAAAATGGTGTGGGAATGCTCAGGCTTCTGGATACAGAAGTGAAAGAGGCATTGGAGACCCGGCAGGGAGATGACAGAGTCCGTACAGTGACCATTGCCACAGGGAAGCTTGCTGCACCTTATATCCGCAGGTGCGCAGATCAGATTACATCCAGATATCCCAACGTTCAGGTGGAAGTGATCACAATAATCAATCGGTTCTTTGGCGAAAAGATCACAGTTTCCGGTCTGATCACAGGACAGGATCTGAGAGAACAGCTGAAAGACAGGGAACTGGGAGAAAGACTTCTGATCCCCTGTAATATGTTAAGAAGCGGAGAAAATGTTTTCCTGGATGATATTACTATAGAAGAATTATCACAGGAACTTCACAGAGAAATCATTGCAGTGGAGGGAGCAGGAGCAGATCTTGTATCTGCTGTGCTTGATCCGGTGCTTCACAAAAAACAGATAAGGAGACAGATGTATGAGCAAACCAGTAGTTGCGATCGTGGGCAGGCCTAATGTAGGAAAGTCCACGTTGTTTAATGCCCTGGCAGGCGAAAAAATATCCATAGTAAAAGATACGCCTGGTGTTACCAGGGATCGAATTTATGCAGATGTATCATGGCTGGACAAGTCTTTTACCATGATCGATACCGGCGGTATTGAGCCGGACAGCGGTGACATTATTCTTTCGCAGATGAGAGAGCAGGCACAGATCGCCATTGATACTGCAGATGTGATCATATTTATCACAGATGTACAGCAGGGGCTTGTGGATTCCGATGCAAAGGTGGCCGATATGCTCCGCCGTAGCCAGAAACCAGTGGTTCTTGCAGTTAATAAAGTAGACAGTTTCCAGAAATACATGATGGATGTTTATGAGTTTTATAATCTGGGAATCGGAGAGCCGATGGCAATCTCGGCAGCCAATCGTACAGGGCTGGGGGATATGCTGGATGAAGTAGTCAGACATTTTCCGGAAGAGACAGAGACAGAAGAAGAGGACGATATTCCAAAGATCGCAGTAGTAGGTAAGCCTAACGTAGGTAAGTCCTCCTTGATCAACCGGCTTCTGGGAGAAGACAGAGTAATTGTATCCGATATTGCTGGTACTACCAGAGACGCAGTTGATGCAAAGGTTACCTGGAACGACAAAGAATATATCTTTATTGATACAGCAGGGCTTCGCCGTAAAGGCAAAGTAAAAGAAGAAATCGAAAGATACAGTGTAATCCGTACAGTTACCGCTGTGGAAAGAGCCCATGTAGTTGTTATTGTAATTGATGCTACTGAGGGCGTTACCGAACAGGATGCCAAGATTGCCGGAATCGCTCATGAGCGTGGCAAGGGTGTTATCATTGCTGTAAACAAGTGGGATGCCATCGAGAAAGATGACAAGACCATCTACAAACACACCAACCGTATCAGGGAAGTGCTGGCATATATGCCGTATGCAGAGCTTGTGTTTATCTCAGCCAAAACAGGACAGAGACTTCCGAAGCTTTTTGAAACCATTGATGCAGTTATCGAGAACCAGACACTTCGTATTCAGACAGGTGTCCTTAACGAGATTCTTTCTGAGGCAGTGGCTATGCAGCAACCGCCGTCAGACAGAGGCCGTCGTCTGAAAATCTTCTACATGACACAGGTAGGTGTTCGCCCACCTACATTTGTAATCTTTGTAAATGACAAAGAACTGATGCACTTTTCTTATACCCGTTATATTGAGAACAAAGTAAGAGATGCATTTGGATTCAGAGGAACACCTCTCAAATTTATCGTGCGTGAGCGCGGGGAAAAGAGCTGATCGACCATGGAACGTTTGATTTGTTTACTGATCGGATATATCTGCGGACTTTTTCAGACCTCCTATATTATAGGTAAGATGCACAAGACAGATATCCGGGAACATGGAAGTGGGAATGCAGGTACCACCAATGCCCTTCGTACTTTCGGCAAGAAAGCAGGGGCAATGACACTTCTTGGGGACTGCCTGAAATGTGTGATAGCAGTAGTTGCTGTCAGAATGATCTTCAGGGACAGCTATGGTGATATTCTTCCCCTTCTCAGCATTTATGCGGCAACAGGATGTATACTGGGACATAATTTCCCGGTATATCTGAATTTCAGAGGAGGCAAGGGAATTGCGGCTTCTGTTGGATTCCTGATTGCTTTTGACTGGAGACTCTTTGTAATCTGTGCAGTATTGTTTTTTGTATTGTTTTTTACTACGCATTATGTATCTCTCTGCTCACTTTCCAGCTATGCAGTAGCACTGATCGCCATGATTGTGAGAGGACAGATGGGTGGCTATGGAATGGATGGAACACACACAACAGAAATGTATGTTGTTATGTCTTTTTTGACAGCACTGGCGTTCTGGCGTCACAGAGCCAATATTGGCAGACTTGTTTCAGGAACAGAAAGCAAGGTTTTTCTTGGAAAATCAAAGAAAGGTTAAATGGTGAAAAAGATGGCAAAAGTTCATGTATTGGGAGCAGGCAGCTGGGGGACTGCGCTTTCTCTCCTTCTTCACAAAAACGGACATCAGGTAAAGCTCTGGTCTGCACTTACAGATGAAGTGAAGCTTCTCCGGGAAAAAAGAGAGCATCCTTCCAAACTTCCGGGAGTTCATATTCCGGAAGAAGTAGAGATCACTGATGATCTGGAGGCCTGCCTCAGAGATCCTGACGTAGTGGTTCTTGCGGTTCCTTCCCCGTTTACCAGAAGCACTGCAAAGCAGATTGCTCCTCTGGTTAACAAAGGACAGATCATTGTAAATGTAGCAAAAGGCGTAGAAGAAAAGACGCTGATGACGCTCAGTGAGATCATCAGCGAAGAAATACCAGATGCCAATGTTTGTGTTCTTTCCGGACCAAGTCATGCAGAAGAAGTAGGAAGAGGACTTCCTACTACCTGTGTGGTAAGCGCCCAGAAAAGAGAAACAGCAGAATATCTTCAGGGCATTTTTATGAGCCCTGTTTTCCGAGTATATACCACACCGGATATTCTGGGAGTAGAACTTGGAGGTTCCCTGAAAAACGTTATTGCTCTTGCGGCAGGTACAGCAGACGGATTGGGATATGGTGATAACACCAAAGCGGCTCTCATTACCAGAGGTATTGCAGAGATTGCCCGTCTTGGAACCAAAATGGGAGCCAGGATGGAGACTTTCTACGGACTTTCCGGAATCGGAGATCTGATCGTTACCTGTGCCAGCGTTCATAGCCGTAACCGCAAGGCCGGTTATCTTATGGGCAAGGGCTATACCATGCAGCAGGCAATGGATGAAGTTAAAATGGTAGTAGAAGGCGTTTATTCTGCAAAGGCAGCCAAAAGTCTTGCAGAGAAATATAATGTAGAAATGCCTATTATAATGGAAGTAAATAAAGTCCTTTTTGAAAATAAATCTGCGTCAGACGCAGTAAGAGATCTGATGATCCGGGACAAAAAAGTCGAGACCCCTATGCTTCCATGGGAATAAAGAAATAAAAGTATTCTATCATATAATTAATAAGAAGAAAAGAAACCGACAGTTTTTCCGGGAGATGTTGTAACCTCATCTCAGAGAAAACTGTCGGTTTTGTGTCTGTATAAATATGTTTGCGAAGAAGATCAGAACACAATATCACGAAGATCTTCCGGAATGTGAGCACTGTGATAATCCTGATTCAATGTATCCAGAAGATCCATATCCTCCTGTTCAATCTCAAAATCGAAGATTCTGGAGTTGGAAGCGATACGTTCTGGATGGACAGATTTGGGAATTACAGAAATTCCTTTCTGAACAGCCCATCTGAGACCTATCTGTGCCGGTGTGTGGGCGTATTTGGTTCCCAGTACACAGAGAACATCATTATCCAGGTAAGCACCTCTGGCGAGAGGGGCATAGGCCTGTACCTGAATGCCGTTGGCCTGGCAGTATTCGATCAGTTCTTTCGGATAGCACAAAGGATGGCATTCAATCTGGTTGACTGCCGGAACGATGCCGGATACCTTACGAAGTTCTTCCAGATGGCGGATCTCAAAATTGCTGACACCGATAGAAAGAGCTCGTCCAGATTCAAGAATCTTTTCCATTTCTTTCCAGGTGCTGAGATAACAGCCGGGAACCGGCCAGTGGATCAGATAAAGATCAATGTAATCCAGCCCCAGACGATCCAGACTCCGGTTAAAAGCACCTTCAACATCTCCCAGGCGCTGGGCGTTGTTCCAGATCTTGGTGGTTACAAAAAGATCTCTTCGGGGGATGCCGCATCTGGCAATGCCCCGTCCTACATTTTCTTCATTTTTATATGCAGAAGCAGTATCGATCAGACGATAACCGTTCTGAACAGCTGCTTCGATCGCGGATTCCGCCTCGCCTTCAGAAGTTGCCTTGTATAGGCCCAATCCCAGAAGAGGCATGGTCCTGTCATTGTTTAAAAATACGGAAGTGGTCAAAATGTTTCCTCCTTGCCTGATTATTCCCGAACTTTTGGTACATTATAACATAAAAATATGAACGAAGCACATCAAATATATTAAAAAAGTAATACAGGAAGAAAAACTATCGATAAAATAATAAATAGAATTAATGTTAATTTTATGACAAGCAAGTTATTTTAATAACAACTACAGGAATAAGGTATTAGAGAAAAATGCAATAAAATGAAAGTAACTGTGTATGTTTTTTGTGTAAAATTTATGATTATAACCTTGATAAACAAGAAGAAAAGATGTATAATGTGATTAATTGATAAAAACTTGTCATAAGTTTGTCTTGTTTAAGACGAACTGGTCCGTAAGGACTGAAGAAAGGAGTATAACATGCATCTTATTAAAGATGAAAATGGAAATCTTGTCCAGCATGGACATGAACATACACCGGAACACACTCACGCACACACACATGCGGATGGTGTGACCCATACTCATTCACACAGCCATGAGGCGGAAGGTGGACACGCACATTCTCATGGCAACGGATGTGGTGACGGACATGATCATTGTGGATCATGTGAAGGCGGTGACTGCAAGAAAGAAACCATCGCACTTCTTACTTATATGCTGCAGCATAACGAACATCATGCAGCAGAACTTGATCAGATGGCTGATAATCTTCAGAAGATGGGACTTGATAATTCATCAAAAACCATCAAAGAAGCAGTAGCTGATTTCCAGAAAGGCAATATGCGTCTGGGACTGGCACTGACACTTGTAAAAGAAGAAATGGAATAATACCGGATTTCAGAGACAACCGGATCTGAAAGTTGCAGGTATTATAGATAAAGACAAAGGGCATTAACATAGGAGGCGGAAATATGTGTCTTGCAACTGTATATAAAGAAAGCGATGATTCTGTTATTTTCAAGAATGTAGCAAGAATCGACGTTGATGGCAACAAACTTACCCTGAGAGATATCATGGGTGACGAAAGAGTAGTAGAAGGTAAAATTCTTATGGTGGATTTGGCCAATAGCATCGTTAAACTTTCCTGTGAATAAGGAGTTTTTGCCGAGCAAGGGAGGAAAACAGACTCTGCAGAATATATTTGGAGGTATGTGTTGTGTCAGCAGTTAAGTTGACTGAATTGATGAAAGAAAGACAGCTCCTTTCCTTTGAACTCTTCCCACCGAAGACAGATAAGGGTATGGCAAAACTTCCTGAGACCATTGAACACCTCAGCGAATTCAGACCGGATTATATTTCTGTTACCTACGGAGCCGGTGGCGGTAATGTGGGAGCCAACAGAGAGGTATGCCGGATGGTCAGAGAAGCCGGGACTGTACCGGTAACACATTTTACAGTGATCAGGAATACAAAAGAAGGTATTCGGGATCAGCTGAAGACATATCTGAGTGAAGGTGTGGATCACATTCTTGCGCTCCGGGGTGATTTTCCCAGAGGAGAAACTTCTACTGGAGGAGATTTTAATTATGCTACGGATCTTGTGAAGTTTATCCGACAGGAGTTTGGAGACAAATTCGAGATTGCAGTAGCCGGTTCGCCGGAAGGCCATATCGCCTGCCGCAGCCTGGATGCTGATATTGCTGTTCTTAAGATGAAACAGGATAACGGAGCTGATTATATTATGACACAGCTCTGCTGGGATATGGAACAGTTCGCACGATGGCAGGACAAGATCCGCAAGGCCGGAGTTACCATGCCGATAGATGTAGGTATTATGCCGATCCTTGATCAGGCAGCCACCATTAATATGGCGTTTTCACGTAATGGTTGTGTAATGGACAGAGAACTTTCCAGACTGATTTCAAAGTACTGGATTTTTCCAAATCCTTTCGATAAGGCTCCTTTTGATGACTCCCTCGAACAAAAGAAAGCGGATTTTAAGAAAGCCGGTATCGAATACACCATCAGACAGATTGACAGATACAGAGCCCTTGGGGTAGAGGGCATTCACCTGTACGCACTGAATAAATGGAAGGATGTCAGCGAGATCATCAAGGCATCCGGAATGCGTACACTTATTTAATTTTGATTTTTGGAGGCATCTAAGTTATGGCACATGTAATTGCAGTCGCCGGTAAAGGCGGCGTTGGAAAAACTACATTATGCGGGATGCTGATTCAGTATCTCTGCGAACAGAAAAAAGGACCGATCCTTGCAGTGGATGCAGATGCGAATTCTAACCTCAATGAAGTCCTGGGAGTTAAGGTAGAGACAACCCTGGGAGATGTAAGAGAGGAAATCGCTCAGGCAGAAATTGCCAAAGAAAGTCCGATTCCCAAAGGAATGTCCAAAGCAGATTATGCAGAACTTCGTTTTGAAGATGCACTGGTGGAGGACGATGACTTTGACCTTCTCGTAATGGGAAGAACACAGGGTAAGGGATGTTATTGTTTCGTTAATGGGCTGCTTCAGTCACAGCTGGCCAAGTACCAGAATCATTATCCATATATCGTAGTTGATAATGAGGCAGGTATGGAGCATATCAGCAGAGGAGTCCTTCCTTCCATGCAGACAGCGATTCTTGTAAGTGACTGTTCCCGAAGAGGAGTTCAGGCTGTTGGAAGAATTGCCAGACTGATCGATGAATGTGGAATGAAACCAGATACAATAGGACTGATCATCAATCGTGCACCTGGCGGCAAGCTGAATGCCGGCATTCAGGAGGAGATCGAGAATCAGGGACTTCACCTTCTGGGAGTTGTACCACAGGATGAAGATGTTTATGAATACGATTGTGAAGGCAAACCAACCGCAGATCTTCCGGAGGACAACCCGGTAAAGAAAGCACTGCGTGAGATTGTATCCAATCTTAATCTATAATAATTATATGGCTTCCCTGTTGTCTGACAGACGTCAGGGATATATGCTGGAAATATCCGGCACACTTTATTACCGAAAATAACCCATGGGCGGGGATGGGTTCTGTCTGCGGGGTTATTATAAAAATCTATAGAAAGACAATATACATGATTCATTCATGTATCATTAA
>URXG01000068.1 GCA_900551715.1 uncultured Blautia sp.
GCAGCTCATTACGGATGCTTTGGCAACTGGCAGCTTCTCTTGCATACTTTGGCATGCAAAGACTTCGACCTGCACAGATCGAAGTCTTTTTGCATAGTTTATTTTATGAAGTCATATCTTTCTCTGCTTTTTTTAGTATTTTTAACGGTTCATCTGGAAGCCCACCTGCTAACTCTTGGCAGGATAGCAGTTCTTACTCCCACATCCTGTTATACTGATTCTTTCCGCAGGCAAAAACTTCCGGAAGAGCTGTATCACTCCATGCAGTCCAAAGATTCTGACCGTCTTCCATGGACAGATATTCTCACTGTCACTATGCTAAACGGCCAGTTCCACCCTCATACCATATCCAGTGATTCTTCTCTTTATCTGAAATACCGGAAGGAGTCATTTATTCAGCTCCGAAACTGTTACAAAGCCATCTGGAGTGATATTGAATATTTTCCTCTTTCGTCCCCTGATGCAGTTTTTGAAGATACCTGGCAGGAACACCAGATACAGGAAAAAACGCTGCACCATGAAGGCACCGACATTTATCCAAGATCACTCAGTTCTGAAATTTTTGCAGTGGTCAGTATGACCTCCGGAACAGTTCAATATAAGTCCTGGTCGCCAGAAGAACACTATCGAATTTCAGTTCTTACAGAAAATGGAGGCACTTTTTATTATTCCTGCCTTTCTGCAGTAGAAAAAACTCTGAAAGAGGGAACTGCCATTTCCCCTGGAGATATCCTTGGATTTATAGCCCGGTCAAATAATGGTTCTTCCGGTATATCTGCCCCTTATCTTCATTTTGGTATTTTCATTTCCCTTCCGGATTGTGACAGACTCACCGTAGATCCTTATTATATCCTGTCTGCTGTCCGGAAAAAAATAAGAAACTACAGATATTAATGACATATTTTACAGAAGTATGCTATAATGATGTGGAAGTTCGTTTTTTCGACTTCTCAGCAACAAGTTTTCAAGGAGCGTTTTTTATGGAAATACAATTATGGAGAAGTATTTTATGTCCATATGAGCTTGCAGTCAGGGAACTGACTACAAAATTTGAACATATAATAAATGAACACAAACAAAATGACCTTTATTCCCCTATCGAGCAGGTAAGTGGACGTGTAAAAAGTGTCCCGAGTATTCTGGAAAAAATGCAGCGCAAGCACATTCCCATGGAACGCATGGAAGAAGAGATCGAAGATATTGCAGGCATCCGTATCATCTGTCAGTTTGAAGAAGATATCGACACCGTTGCTTCTCTGATCCAGAAACGCAGCGATATGGTGATCAAAAGTGAAAAAAACTATCTGAAACACATCAAGCAAAGCGGTTACCGCAGTTATCATCTGATTATTTATTATACAGTAGACACCATAAACGGACCTAAACACCTTCAGGCTGAAATACAGATCCGCACCATGGCAATGAATTTCTGGGCAACCATCGAGCATTCTCTGCAATATAAATATAAAGGAGAAATGCCGCTTCATGTAGCAGAACGACTGAGTAAGGCAGCAGACGCCATTATTGCCCTGGATCAGGAAATGTCTTCTGTGCGGGATGAGATCATGGACGCCCAGAACTCTTCCCAGACACAGTCCAATCTGGTGAAAGATATTCTCTTAAGCATCGAAAATCTATACAAACTTTCCAACAAACGGGAAGTTGCCAAGATCCAGGATGAATTTTTACGTGTATTCCGTACCAAAGATCTGCAACAGCTTGCCCGTTTCCACAGACAGCTTGATATCATTGCCGAAGGATATCGTGCACAGAGTGTCTCATTTTAGGAGTACAGATACATGCAGGAATTTTTACCAGTAACAAAAAAAGAAATGACCGAAAGAGGATGGAAACAGGTTGACTTTGTATACGTCACCGGAGATGCTTATGTAGACCATCCTTCTTTTGGTGTGGCTATTATCAGCCGGCTTCTGGAAAGCAGAGGTTATAAAATAGGTATCATCCCTCAGCCAGACTGGCGGTGTAAAGAAAGCATACAGGTGTTCGGAGAGCCCCGGCTTGGCTTTCTGGTAACTGCCGGAAATATGGATTCCATGGTAAATCATTATACGGTTTCCAAGAAACACCGACAAAAAGACGCCTATTCCCCTGGCGGTCAGATGGGGCTTCGCCCGGACATGCCAACGGTAGTATACAGCAACCTGATCCGACAGACTTACAAAAAGACTCCCATCATCCTGGGCGGTATAGAAGCCAGCCTTCGTCGGATGGCTCATTACGATTACTGGGAGAATAAAGTCCGCCACAGTGTTCTTCTGGATTCTGGTGCAGACCTTATTTCCTATGGAATGGGAGAACATTCTATCATAGAGATTGCAGAAGCACTGGACAGTGATATCCCAGTAGAAGATATCACCTATATTCCAGGCACTGTATACAAAAGCAGGACTCTTACCAGCGCTTACGAGCCAGTAGAGCTTCCTTCTTTTGACACTGTATCCAAAGACAAAAAAGCCTACGCAGAAAGTTTTGCCATCCAATATCGGAATACCGATCCTTTTACTGCCCATCCTATGGCAGAGTCTTATGGCAACAGAGGCTATATCATCCAGAATCCACCCGCACTTCCTTTAACGCAGCAGGAGATGGATGATGTTTATGATCTTCCTTATACAGGGAAATGTCATCCTATGTATCACAGGGCAGGGGATATTCCTGCGCTGGAGGAAATTCGGTTCAGTATCACCAGCAACCGGGGCTGCTTTGGAGGCTGTAATTTCTGTGCCCTTACTTTTCACCAGGGAAGGATCCTGCAGACCAGAAGTCATGAATCTATTTTAAAAGAAGCAGAAGCCATGACCAGGCAGCCTGATTTTAAGGGCTATATTCATGATGTAGGAGGCCCTACCGCTGATTTCCGTCAACCTTCCTGTCAGAAGCAGCTGACAAAAGGTGTATGTTCCAACAGACAGTGTCTTTTTCCTGAACCATGTAAGAATCTGACAGCTGACCATTCGGATTATGTTTCTCTTCTCCGTAAGCTGAGAGCCATACCGAAAGTCAAAAAAGTCTTTATCCGGTCCGGTGTACGTTTTGACTATGTACTTGCAGACAAAAGTCCTGTGTTTCTCCGGGAACTGGTAGAACATCATATCAGCGGACAGCTTCGTGTTGCTCCGGAACATGTTTCTGATCAGGTTCTTTATTATATGGGCAAGCCTTCCCATCAGGTCTATCAGAACTTTCTGAAAGCCTACGAACATGCCAATATCAAAACCGGTAAAAAGCAGTATGCTGTGCCATACTTTATGTCTTCCCATCCGGGATGTACCCTGAAAGAAGCAGTAAAGCTGGCCGAATATGTAAGAGATCTGGGATTTACACCGGAACAGGTGCAGGATTTTTATCCCACCCCTTCCACACTTTCTACCTGCATGTACTATACGGGGATCCATCCCCTCACAGGGGAAAAGGTTTATGTTCCCAGAGATCCCCACGAAAAGGCTATTCAGCGTGCTCTGATGCAGTACAAAAATCCTGCCAACCGGCAGCTTGTGCTGGAAGGTCTTAAGAAGGCCGGCAGAATGGATCTGGTAGGCTTTGGCCCCAAATGCCTGATCCGTCCGGAACGTAAGTCTTCGGAACAGAGGAAACGTTCTTCCCATACTTCTGATAGACCAAAATCCGGCAAAAAGATCCGCAATACCAGACAAAAAAAGAAATCCTGAAAAAACTACAACAAAAAGGAGTTTTTCATGAGCAATACACAAAAAACAACCATCCGAAAGGGAGATCCCGGTTATATAAAAGCCGAACAGAAGAGACGGATACTGATCACAGCCCTGCTTTTTGCGGTACCTCTTCTGATCTTTTTTTCAGCACTTTTTTACTTTAAGACCAGGCTTACAATCTGGACAGTTATTGCAGTAGTAGGCTGCCTGCCGGCATGTAAATCCCTGGTAAGCCTGATCATGATTTTCCGTTGTAAACCTGTAGAACCCCAAATTCTCCACCAGATACAGGAGCATGCAGGTTCTCTGGTAATGTCCTATGAGATGTATATGACTTTTTATGAAAAAAGTGCTGCCATAGATGCCTTTGCCATCTGTGGAAATACTGTAACAGGTTTTAGTCATGATTCCGGAATCGATGTACATTTTATGGAAGAGGAGTGCCAGAAAATCCTCCGGGGCAACGGATTCAAAGCTAACGTAAAAATTTTTACCCGGCTTCCGGCTTTTCTGGAACGGCTGGATTCCATGAATGAACATAAAGATTCTCTGGAAGAGGGCATCAGATTCCGTCCAGATGAAAAATATCCGGAGCTTTCCAGAAATGAGCTGATCAAACACACCATCCTGGCGATCTGTCTGTAGGAGGAACACGACAATAATATGAAAGAATTTTCTATTAATACCAACGAGGCTGGTCAGAGATTTGACAAATACCTTGCCAAACTTCTTCGAAATGCTCCCAAAAGCTTTTTATACAAAATGCTTCGCAAAAAAAATATCGTCCTCAATGGCAAAAAAGCAACTGGAAACGAAAAACTGAATTCCGGCGATGTGGTCCGTCTTTTCCTCAGTGATGATACTTTTGAGAAATTCAGCAAACAGGATCGTGTTTTCTATCCAACCATGCCGCTGGACATTCTCTATGAAGATCCGGATATACTACTGATCAACAAACCCTGTGGTGTATTGTCCCAGCCGGACAATTCAAAAGATCCTTCTCTTGTGGAGTACATCACCGGCTATCTTTTGGAAAATCATACACTTACGGAAGAAGATTTACATACTTTTCATCCTTCTGTATGCAACCGTCTGGACAAAAATACCAGCGGTGTTATTGCGGCAGGCAAGTCTCTTCCAGGACTTCAGAGTCTTTCCAGAGTCTTTCATGACCGGAGCATCCACAAGGATTATCTCTGTATCGTCAGAGGCATTCTTACGAAACCTGCACATATCCGGGGATATCTCTTTAAAGATGAAAGTCAGAACAAAGTGACTGTTACCCGTACTCAGGCTCAGGGTTCACAGCCTGTGGAGACTTTTTATACCCCACTTGGTAATAACGGCAAAGTAACACTTCTGAAAGTGAGACTGATCACAGGCAGGACTCATCAGATACGTGCACACCTTGCTTCCATCGGACATCCTCTTATGGGTGATACCAAATATGGAGATACAGAGTTCAACCAATTCTGTCGCCAGCATTACCATCTGAAGCATCAGCTTCTCCATGCATGGCAGCTTACATTTCCTGAAATGGACCAGGAACTTCAGGCTGTATCCGGCAGGTGCTTTCAGGCAGACCTTCCGGAACAGTTTCAGAATATTATAAAACAAGAAAATTTAGAGGAGTACTGTTATGAAAAATAATATTATCTGGGAATATGCAAAAATGATCATCATTGTAGTGGTGGTGGTACTTGTCATTAACAACGTTGTACTGATCAATGCCAAAATCCCATCTGAATCCATGGAAGAAACTATTATGACCGGTGACCGTATCTTCGGTTTCCGTATGGCATATGGTATCAATTTTGATTTCTTCGGTCACCATGTTTCCAAAAAAATGAAAAATCCTGAAAGATATGACATCATTATCTTCAAATTCCCGGATGATGAAAGCCAGCTCTTTATCAAACGACTGATCGGACTCCCAGGAGAAACAGTAGAGATCAAGAACGGAGAGGTCTATATTAATGGAGAACTTCATGAGGAAGCCAACCAATACTGCCCGGAGACTCCTACCGGTAATTATGGTCCTTATGTAGTTCCGGAAGACAGTTATTTTATGATGGGGGACAACAGAGAATACTCCAGAGATTCCCGGTTCTGGCAGAACACTTTTGTTTCTTTTGATGAGATCGTAGGAAAAGCTGTAATCCGTTATTTCCCATCCGTATCCCTGTTGAAATAGGATATGGCTACATGGAACAGCCGGGGATTGCGTGGCTCTACACTGGAAGAACTGATCAACCGCACCAACGAACAGTACGCTGAAAAAAAGCTGGCACTAATCCAGAAAATTCCGACCCCCATCACCCCTGTACGTATGGACAAAAACAGCCGTCACATCACTCTGGCATATTTCGAACAGAAAAGTACTGTCGATTATATCGGAGCTGTACAGGGAATCCCTGTATGCTTCGATGCCAAGGAATGTGCAGTAGAAACATTTCCCTTAAGTAACATCCATCCACATCAGGTAGCATTTATGAGTGCTTTTGAGGAACAGGGGGGCATCGCTTTTTTCCTTATATTTTTCAGCAATCAGAATCTTTTTTATTATCTTACTTTCCGGGAACTGTTCACTTACTGGAACCGTATGAAAGATGGCGGTCGCAAGAGCTTCCGCCGGGATGAGCTGGATCCTCAGTTTTATCTTCCGGCTTACAGTGGATTTCTTGTTCCTTATCTGGAAGGCCTGAAAAAAGATTTAAAAATGCGGGATTGACAAACTGTCCATATTCATCTATAATTTTTGGTGTTTTATATAGTAACATGGTAGCACGTTAAAGTGTTACCTGTGAGGAGGACGAATTTATGCAGCGTATTTTTCATACACCAGAAGGTGTACGGGATATTTATAATGGAGAGTGCAGTCAAAAACATCATCTGCAGCAGGAAATCCGTCATGTATTCGACAGTTACGGATATTCCGAAATAGAAACCCCCACATTTGAATATTTTGAAGTTTTCAGCAGAGAGGTAGGAACTGTACCTTCTCGTAATCTTTATAAATTTTTTGACAGAGAGGGAAACACTCTGGTATTACGCCCGGACTTTACACCTTCCGTATCCAGAGCCTGTGCCACTTATTTTAACCCTGATCAGGAAACGATTACTCTTTCCTATACAGGTCAGGCTTTTATCAACAGTTCCAGTTATCAGGGACGTCTGAAAGAGACCACTCAGATGGGAGTGGAACGTATTGGGGATAATTCACCGGAAGCAGATGCAGAACTTCTTGCCATGACTGTAGAATGTCTTCTCCGTTCAGGACTTACTGAATTCCAGGTAAGTGTAGGACAGGTAGACTATTACAAATCTCTTCTTACAGAGGCAGATATGGATGAAGAAGCAGAAGAACGTCTCCGTTCCATGATTTCCCAGAAGAATTATTTCGGAGTAGAAGACCTGGTAAAAGAACAGGGATTGAATGCACAGCTTTCTGAGGCATTTCAGGCATTGCCCCATCTTTTTGGCAATCATGAAGTCCTGGACAAAGCTCGTCATCTCACTAACAATCACCAGGCTATTGCAGCAGTAGAAAGACTGGAAGAAATTTACCAGATTCTGAAGATCTACGGTTACGAAAAATATATCAGCTTTGATTTTGGAATGGTAAGTAAGATCCAGTACTATACAGGCGTTATTTTCCAGGCATATACTTATGGAACAGGCGAACCTATTGTAAAAGGAGGTCGTTACGACGAACTTCTGAAACATTTTGGCAAACCTGCTGCCTCTATTGGATTTGTTATTATGATTGACGGACTTCTTACAGCTCTTACAAGGCAGAAGATCGTTGTCTCCCAGAATGAGGCACCTGTAGTCCTTACCTACAATACATCAAACCGTAAAGAAATCATTGAACAGGCACAGAAGCTCCGCAAAGAAGGTACCTGCGTAGCTCTTCGCTGCCAGAAGGAGGACTGCTGATATGAGATACCTGACTATTGCCCTTACCAAAGGCCGCCTTGCTGAAAAAACTCTGGAAATGTTTGAAAAGATCGGCATTACCTGTGAAGAGATGCGTGACAAAAGTTCACGTAAACTGATCTTTGTCAATGAAGATCTGAAATTAAGATTTTTCCTTGCAAAAGGACCTGACGTTCCCACCTATGTAGAATACGGTGCGGCAGATATCGGTGTCACAGGCAAAGATATTATTCTGGAAGAAGGACGTAAACTCTATGAGGTCATGGATCTGGGCTTCGGCAAATGCCGGATGTGCGTCTGTGGTCCGGAAAGTGCCAGAGAACTTCTGCATAATAATCAGCTGATCAGGGTTGCAACCAAATACCCTAATATCGCCAAAGATTATTTCTACAACCAGAAACATCAGACTGTAGAGCTGATCAAACTGAACGGTTCTATTGAGCTTGCTCCTATTGTAGGGCTTTCTGAAGTAATTGTAGATATTGTGGAAACAGGAAGCACACTTCGAGAAAATGGTCTGAAAGTTCTGGAAGAGGTTTGCCCTCTTTCCGCACGTATGGTAGTAAACCAGGTAAGCATGAAAATGGAAGATGAAAGAATCCGTGATCTTATCAGCCGCCTTCGTAAAGTGGTCCGCTGACAAGAAAGCCATCATATATACATATATAGAAGGGATGAGACAACATGCGTATTGTATCGCTTACAAAAGAAACCACCAAAGATATCCTGGATAATCTCTTAAAAAGAAGTCCAAACAATTATGGCAAGTATGAATCTGCAGTTGCAGAAATTCTCGCCAACGTCAAAACCAAAGGTGACGAAGCACTTTTTTCCTACACAAAAGAATTTGACAAGACAGAGATTACTGCTGAAACTATCAAAGTAACAGAAGAAGAAATTCAGGAAGCTTATTCACTGGTAGATCCTGCTCTCATTAATGTGATCCGCAAAGCTCTCGTAAATATCCGAAGCTACCACGAAAAGCAAAAACAGAACAGCTGGTTCACCTCTGATACAGACGGAACCATGCTTGGACAGAAAGTCACTGCACTGGAACGTGTAGGTGTTTATGTTCCTGGTGGAAAGGCAGTTTATCCTTCCTCTGTTCTTATGAACATTGTTCCTGCCAAAGTAGCAGGTGTAGATCAGATCGTTATGACTACTCCTCCGGGAAAAGACGGCAAAATCAATCCTTCCACTCTGGTAGCAGCCAAAGAAGCCGGTGCAGATGAGATCTACAAAGTGGGTGGCGCACAGGCTATCGGTGCTCTGGCTTATGGAACAGAAAGCATCCCGAAAGTTGACAAGATCGTAGGCCCTGGAAATATTTTTGTAGCACTTGCCAAAAAAGCAGTTTACGGCTATGTCAGTATTGACTCCATTGCAGGTCCAAGCGAAATCCTTGTTCTTGCTGACGAAACAGCCAATCCCAGATATGTAGCCGCAGACCTTCTTTCCCAGGCTGAACATGATGAACTGGCTTCCGCTATTCTGATCACTACAAGCCGGGATCTGGCAGAGAAAGTCAGCCAGGAAGTAGATGGTTTTGTAAAAGTTCTTTCCCGTAAAGAGATCATCCAGAAATCCCTGGATAACTTCGGATATATCCTGATTGCAGAAAATATGGACGAAGCCATCGATGCAGCCAATGCTATTGCATCAGAACATATGGAGATCGTTACAGCCAATCCTTTTGAAGTGATGATGAAAGTCCGTAATGCAGGAGCTATCTTCATCGGTGAGAACAGTTCTGAACCGCTGGGCGATTATTTTGCAGGTCCGAACCATGTCTTACCTACCAACGGTACTGCCAAATTCTTCTCAGCACTGTCTGTAGATGATTTTGTCAAAAAATCCAGTATCGTATATTATTCCAGAGAAGCACTCCGCAAGATTCACAAGGATATCGAGCAGTTTGCAACTTCTGAACAGCTGACAGCTCATGCTAATTCCATTGCTGTTCGCTTTGAAAATGAAGAGTAGCAGGAGGTAACTGATTATGCGAGAAGCCTCTATCGAAAGAAATACCAAAGAAACCCAGATCAAACTGAGCCTTAATCTGGATGGAACAGGACATTCCAGTCTTGAAACCGGTGTGGGATTTTTTGATCATATGCTGGACGGTTTTACCAGACATGGTCTTTTTGACCTGAATGTACAGGTTCATGGAGACCTGGAAGTAGACGACCATCATACCATCGAAGATACCGGCATCGTTCTTGGCACCGCCATCAAAGAAGCCATCGGAGACAAAAAAGGCATCCGCCGTTACGGCAGTTGCATTCTCCCTATGGACGAAGTTCTTGTTCTCTGTGCCATTGATCTTTCCGGACGTCCCTATTTCATGTGGGACGCAGAGTTCACTTCCGAAAAAATCGGAGATATGGCCTCTGAAATGGTAAAAGAATTTTTCTATGCAATTTCTTATTCCAGCGGAATGAACCTTCACATCAAGGTACTTTCCGGCGGTAACAGCCATCATGTTGCAGAGGCAATGTTCAAAAGCTTTGCCAAAGCACTGGATCAGGCAGTTTCTCTGGATCCAAGGATCACAGATGTACTTTCCACCAAAGGCAGTCTTGCCTGAAAGGAGCTTATTTATGAGCGAAAAAAAGAAAAGTGCTGTCAGCTGGTCAGAATTCAAGCTGAACAGTGATGGACTGATTCCTGTTGTTGTTCAGGATGCCGAGAACGACCAGGTACTTATGGTAGCTTATATGAATGAAGAAGCATTTCAGCTTACAGTAGAAACAGGCAGGATGACCTACTGGAGCAGAAGCCGACAGGAAATCTGGGTAAAAGGTCTGACATCCGGTCATTTCCAGTATGTAAAGTCTCTGTTTCTTGACTGTGACAATGATACGATCCTTGCCAAGGTAGAGCAGGTGGGTGCAGCCTGCCACACAGGAAGCCGAAGCTGTTTTTTCCAGACTTTATTATAAGATTTTATCCCGGGGGAATTTTCTCTCCCGGGAATTTGTGTTTTTAATTTTATTTATGAATATGAAGGAGAACCTATGAAAAAGAAAGCATCCCATATACGTCAAAGCCATTATAAGGTCAGATCCAACACCCAGAACGCTCGTCCCGCACATCTGAACTCAGTCCCGATGTCACAGAAAAAACATTCCTGCAAAAAACCTCTGACAAAAAGGAACTTCCGCAGGGCACGACAAAAACGCAGAAAATTGCTGTTTTCCATAGTTGCTGTTCTGTGCATTTTTTTCATTGCGGCAGTTGGAATAAAGACAGTATCAAATCTGACAGGCAAACGTACTGAAAGCCAACAAACCTCCGGGAAATCTGCGGACACAGCTGCCCAAAATATTTCTGACAAAAGCGAACTTCTGGAAATGGAAGAGATCAAAGACATTCCCTTTTCCCCACATTGTGTAGACTCCACCAAACCTGAAAATCTCATCAGTTATACAAATATTGAAGTAAATGGAAATGTGCTGGATAATATCAGTGATTATCATGCCACATCTGACATTGAATTTCAGACAGGAGACGAATACACTGATCTAGAAGGTATCGTAACTTTCCGGGGCAACAGTTTCAGAGATACTGCTGCCTATGGTCATACGATCATGAAAGATTTCCGGCTCAAAGATCTCTGGAACAAAGATACCGGTTCCCTTTCTTCAGGAGATACTGCCTGGACAGGCAGTGGATGGACAGGACAGCCTCTGATGATGAAATGGCCCAAAGAAATAAAAGCACATATGAATATGTACGAAGAAGCCCAAAACGATGATAACCTGGTGGAAGTGATCTATGCCTGCATGGATGGGTATGTTTATTTTCTGAATCTCCGTACAGGAGAAGCTACCAGAGATCCTCTGTTTCTTGGATTTACTTTTAAAGGTGCCGGTGCTCTTGATCCCAGAGGTTATCCAATCCTGTATGTGGGAGCAGGATATAACAACAACGAAGGTACTGCCCGGGTATTTGTAGTAAATCTTCTGGACTGCAGTATTATGTATACTTTCGGTGATAATGATGAATTTTCCCTTCGTGGATCTTTAAGTTTCTTTGACGGCTCCGCACTGGTAGATGAGGAAACAGACACGCTTATTTATCCGGGGGAAAATGGAATTCTTTATCTGATCCATCTGAATACACAGTACGACCCTGAGGCAGGAACCCTGTCCATCTCCCCGGATCAGACTGTAAAATGGCGATATTACGGAACCAGATCCAGCACAGAATCTTTCTGGGTGGGAATGGAAGACAGTGCAGCAATCTATAAAGGCTATCTTTTTATTGCCGATAACGGTGGTAACTTCATGTGTCTGAACCTGAACACCCTTGAGTTGGTATGGGTACAGGATGTTCTGGATGATTCCAACTCCACACCTGTTTTATCCATAGAAGACAACCATCTGTATGTATATGTAAGTACTTCTTTCCGCCTTGGTTGGCGAAGTTATGATTCTGCCACCATTCCTGTCTGGAAAATAGACGCAGAAACAGGAGAGATCATCTGGCATACCGATTATGAATGTTACACAGACGATGGTGTATCCGGTGGTGTTCAGTCTACCATTGCCAGCGGTAGAAACAGTCTTTCTGATTACATTTATGTAACTGTATCCAAAACGGGGGATAATGCTTCCGGAGTACTTGCCTGCCTGGACAAAAAAACAGGCAATAAAGTATGGGAACATAATTCCGCATATGCCTGGTCTTCCCCTGTATGCGTTTACACCAAAGATGGTACAGGAAAAGTCCTCTACTGCACCAGTGCAGGAGACATGCATCTTCTGGATGGGGTTACCGGTGAAGTACATGATACTCTTTCTATCAGCGAAGGTGTCATTGAAGCTTCTCCTGCTGTTTACGGAAGTTATGCGGTAGTAGGCACCAGGGACTGCAAAATCTGGGGAATCCAGTTACAATAATTACCATAATGGCCTACACAAAAACGAATTGCTTTTTTATCAATTCTGTATTATAATCAGAAAAGGACAAAGGCGTCTGACATTTTTTTGTCAGACGTCTTTTTGCCAAAAAATCTGTGGAGGTGAAGTGTAGTGTCGATTTCTGTCCGCGAAATCATCACACTCAAAGAATTCAAAGCATTTAAACTTATTACAGGTGAATCCGGATTGGATAATCAGGTCAGTTCCATTGGAATCCTGGATTATGAATATGCATTGCAGGATGGTGACAAACCCCGAAAATGGACATTTCGGAAGCGTGATTTTGTCATAAGCAGTCTTTTATTTGCCAAGGGACATCCGGAACTGCTGATCAGTGCAGTCAGGGACCTGTGTAATGATCAGATTGCTGCTCTGGCTGTCAAAAATGTCTGTTATGAAGAACTGCCGGCAGAAGTGATTGCCTATGCGGATAAACATGGACTTCCTATTTTTATGTTCGGGAGAGATGATGCCTATTTTGAAGATATCGTGGTAACTCTCAAAGAGAAGATTCGCGAAAGAGACAATCTGGAATTACAGGAACATCAGATACACATGCTTCTGAATCAGGAATTGGATCTGAAAGCCCAGAGAGAATTAAACCAGAAACTTCTCCCCGATCGTGTGACACCTTACCGGGTAATTTACTGTTACATCAAAGATACCGAACAGAAAATACGAGATTATCGCAAATATTATCCCGGCAACCGGATTTCAGGTAAAAAGCAGGATTCTTTTTATTATAAATTAGTTGATTGTCTTGAAAAATGCTTGATTTACGGGCATATTCGCAGGGT
>URXG01000069.1 GCA_900551715.1 uncultured Blautia sp.
CCTGTGTCACCCTCGCATCTTGCATATTCTTTCATGATTGCCTGTTTTTTTTCTTTTGAAATCATTGTGATTTCCTCCTTGATTATTATAATTTTAATGAACCGCCTCACATTAAGAAACGGTTGGAGATTCCAATCTCTGAATGTGGGCTGAATTACACCTCAGATAGTATAGCATAATCCAATTCCGGTGTAAATAGATTATTTATTTTTTTTGAAACCGATTATTCTATGCCGAAATAATCCTTTCCTGCCTGTATATCTCTGGCAATCTGGCTCTTTAAAGCCTCAAAGGAAGGGAATTTCTTTTCTGGACGAAGGAATCTGTAAAAATCAACAACACAGTCCTGACCGTATAAATTCCTATCACAGTCAAAAAGATAAGTCTCCACACCCAGAAAGCTTTCTCCAATGGTAGGTTTGTAACCTACGTTGGTAATCCCTGCATATTCTGCATTACCAAATTTGGATTTTGTAATGTACACTCCATTGGGTGGCATCAGTTTCTGTCTGTCAGGAACAAGATTGGTAGTTGGAAAAAATTTCTTATGTCCCATTCCTCTGCCATGTTCCACAGTTCCAGCCACAAAGA
The DNA here is from genome assembly GCA_900551715.1 of uncultured Blautia sp. GTDB lineage: Bacteria > Bacillota > Clostridia > Lachnospirales > Lachnospiraceae > Blautia_A. The sequence goes on from URXG01000069.1 coordinate 592, forward strand.
AATTTCTGCCCAGAAGTTCTGTGACTTTATGCATATTTCCTCTGCTCAGCTCTTCTCTGATAAAAGTACTGCTGATTTTACGGTTTCCATCCATTTCTTTAGGAATGATCCTTGTTTCGTAGCCGGATTCCACACCATATCTTCTGAGAAGTTCCGGTGTTCCTTTCCGTTCATATCCGAAACGGAAGTCCTCACCTACTACCACACAGGAAGTATGAAGATCTCCCATCAGAATCTGTCGGATAAACTGATCTGCTTTTGTGTGGCGGAAACGTTCATCCAGAGGGCATTCCAGAAGGATATCCACTCCCATTTTTTCAAGGAGTCTTCTCCGTTCTTCTTTGGTAAGAATTGTTTTACGGTCTGAAACAAAAGCCAGTACTACAGCAGGTGTATGATGTTCTTTTTTGTACTCCAGTATTTCACGTATCAGTTTACGATGTCCACAGTGAATTCCGTCAAATTTTCCCATTGTAACTGCACAGTCCGACAGTCTCGGAAACTGATCTACTATTTCCATGTATTCCATATACTGCTCCTCTATAATGATCCTGACACATTGTCCTTAAGGCATCGTGCCAGATTCTGTAATTTCCAGGAAGTAATTGTTTTATCATTACAGAAACATTTTGACTGGCTGATACAGTCTTCTGCCCGGATTCCACTGGTAAAGTCCCAGAAAAGTACCTTTACTATCGCACATACGGACCCAGCCTTTTTTATGCTGACTGGAAAGCACAGCTTCCGGAAGTCCGTTTCCATTCATGAGAAGTCTGTCACCATATCTGTCACAGCAGATCCGGGGATAATCTTTCAGCACTTCTTCTACAGGTATGATATATCTTTCTATGGTACCTTCCTGCATTCGATTACTGATCTCATCCAGTGTAAAACTTTCTTCTATGGTGAAATTACCGGATCTGGTCCGTGTCAGCTCTTCCATGGCAGCGCCACAGCCCAGTTTCCGGCCAATGTCATGACAGAGAGTACGGATATAAGTCCCCTTACTACAATCAACAGAGATTCTTACACATGGAAACTGAACGTCCAGAATCTTTATATTATAAAAATTCACAGTTCGTGGTTTGCGTTCTACAGTTTTGCCTTCTCTGGCAAGTTCGTATAATTTTTTGCCGTTTACTTTCAGGGCGGAATACATAGGCGGAATCTGTTGCTGTTCTCCAAGAAAAGAATGAATTACTTTTGTCAGATCATCTTCGGATACAGAGACTTCTTTCTCATTCAGGATGGTTCCTGTCATATCCTGGGTATCTGTTTCAATTCCCAGGCGGAGAACTGCCTCATAGGTTTTTTCTTTTTCCGTGAGAAGTTCTACCAGCCTGGTGGCTTTACCCAGAACAACTGGAAGTACTCCTTCTGCTTCCGGATCCAGAGTACCTGTATGACCGATTTTTTTCATGTGAAGAATTCCGCGAAGTTTTGCAACTACATCATGAGATGTGTAGCCTTTTTCCTTGCGGACGATCAGAACTCCGTCCATTATGCCTCTCCCATCTCACACATCTGTTTTTCGATCTGTGCTGTGATATTGTTGATCACATCATACATGGATCCCTGAAGATCGCAGCCGGCAGCTCTTGTATGACCACCACCCCCAAAGAAAACAGCAATAGTACTTACATCGATCTTTCCGTTGGAACGAAGAGATACTTTAAAAGTCTGGGTCTCTGTCTCATAAAGAAATATAGCAACTTCCACCCCTCTGGTAAGGCGCAGCTGACTGACGACACCATCCAGATCAGAACCTGTAACTCCATAAAAATCCATATCTTTTTTGCGAAGATATCCTACAATACAGGCTCCGTTCTGAAGAAGGATACTCTCTGCAAGTACTCTTCCCATAACCTGATTCTGGATGTATGTTTTCCGATAAAATGACTCATCAATGATATTACTGAAAGGAATCCCTGTTTTCATCAGTTCTCCGGCAATCCGCATGGTTTCCGGAGAGGTAGAGGAATACTGAAAAACACCAGTGTCATGAATCATGCCTGTATAAATGGCCGTAGCCACCGGCAGGATCACCTTTTCCGGGTCAAGGAGCCCATAAAGCACCTCACAGCAGGAACTTATATCACCCTTGATATAATTGATGTCTGCAAAACCTGGATTGCTGATGTGGTGATCAATGCATACTGTCTTTGCAGCTTTTTCAAAAAGTTCACCTGCAAGAGCAAGGCGGTCTCTGGAACTGACATCACAGGTGATAAAAAGATCAAAAGTCTGAATTTCATCTACTTCTGTCTTAATATCCTCTATAGAATCGATATGTCCGAAAATAGGTTTCGGGTGATCCAGATATACTTTGGCCTGGATTTCTGGGAAAAAAGTCTTTATATAAAGATATAATGCCATACAAGATCCTACACAGTCTCCATCTGGCCGGATATGTCCGCCAATCCCTACGGTTTTTATGTTTTTCAGTACCTCTGCAATATTTTCCATGGCTACCTCTCTATCTGCTGCTGTAAACAGTAGTCTTATTCTTCTTCCTGCTTCTCATGGGAAGCGTCTCTGCGGGTTACATCGTCGATGAGTTTAGACATATTTACACCATATTCGATAGATTCGTCCAGAATAAAACGGATCTCCGGTGTATTTCTCAGATTCAGATTACGTGCCAGTTCACGACGGATATATCCCTCGGCGCGGGAGAGTCCCTGTATGGTGGCCTCCTTTGCCTCTGCGTTTCCAAGAACACTGATATATGCTTTACATGTTTTTAAGTCAGGAGCCACTTCTACAGCCATGACCGAAGTCATTGGATGAATACGTGGATCCTTGATTTCATTACGGATGATGGTACTCAGTTCTTTCTGAACTTCACCGTTGATCCTGGTATTCTTAATGCTGTTCTTTCTCATTCCTATTCACTCCTATCTTGGAACTTCTACCATGATATAAGCTTCTACATGGTCTTCTTCTTTGACATCATTGAATCCATCAAATACAAGACCACATTCGTATCCTGCTTTTACTTCTTTGACGTCATCTTTAAATCTCTTCAGGGACGCAAGTTCACCTTCAAAAATCTGTTCACCTTCTCTGGTAATACGGACTTTGCAGTTTCTCTGGAATACACCATCCAGCACATAACTTCCTGCAATTGTACCAACACCAGAAGCCTTGAACAACTGACGTACTTCTGCGTGTCCGATAACTTTCTCTTCGAAGATCGGATCCAGCATACCCTTCATGGCAGCTTCCACATCTTCGATTGCCTGATAGATAACTCTGTAAAGTCTCAGATCCACACCTTCCTGATCAGCAAGCTGTTTTGCCATTGCATCCGGACGAACATTAAATCCGATAATGATTGCATTGGATGTTGCTGCAAGAGATACGTCAGATTCATTGACAGCACCTACACCGCCATGAATCACACGAACGATAACTTCATCATTGGAAAGCTTGGTAAGACTCTGTTTAACTGCTTCTACGGAACCCTGCACATCGGCTTTGACAATGATCGGCAATTCTTTCAAATCGCTTGCCTGGATCTGATCAAAGAGATTATCCAGAGAAAGTTTGCCTTTTGTTTCCTCCAGAAGATGTTTTTTATTCTCCGTAACGAAAGTAGCTGCAAAACTCTTGGCTTCTTTGTCACTTGGGAATGCCATAAGGATCTCACCTGCATTCGGCACATCACCAAGACCAAGAATCTCTACAGGTGTGGAAGGACCTGCCTCTTTTACACGTCTTCCTCTGTCATCCATCATTGCACGTACTTTACCACTGCATGCTCCCGCTGCAATAAAATCACCTACATGAAGAGTACCTTTCTGAACAAGGATAGTAGCTACCGGTCCTTTACCTTTATCAAGCTGTGCCTCTATCACAAGACCTCTGGCAGCACGATTCGGGTTTGCTTTCAGTTCCAGTACTTCTGCAGAAAGAAGGATCATCTCAAGAAGAGTATCGATCCCCTCTCCTGTATGTGCAGAAACCGGCACAAAGATGGTACTTCCGCCCCAGTCCTCCGGAATCAGTTCATACTCGGAAAGTTCCTGTTTTACACGTTCTACATTGGCACTTGGTTTATCAATCTTGTTGATAGCAACAATAATCTCTACACCGGCTGCTTTTGCATGACTGATTGCTTCTACAGTCTGAGGCATTACACCATCATCTGCAGCTACGACAAGAACTGCGATATCTGTAGAGTTAGCTCCACGCATACGCATGGCAGTAAATGCTTCATGCCCCGGAGTATCCAGGAATGTGATCTTTTGACCATTGATCTCTACTACTGAAGCACCGATATGCTGTGTGATACCACCAGCCTCGCCTCTGGTCACATGTGTGTCACGAATTGCATCCAGAAGGGATGTTTTACCATGGTCAACATGACCCATAACACAGACTACCGGCGGTCTGGAAACCATTGTAGACTCATCTTCCTCTTCTTCTTTCAAAAGTTCTCCGATAACATCAACTTTTTCTTCCGGTTCTGCAATAATATCATAATCCAGTGCAATTTCCTGTGCTTTTTCAAAATCGATTTCATGGTTTACAGTTACCATGGTACCTTCCATGAAAAGTTTCTTAACGATCACTGACGGCTGCATCTTCATTGCTTCTGCCAGTTCCCGGATGGTCATTTTCTCCGGAAGTGTGATCTCTTTTACTTCTGGTTTCTTTTCTTCCTGTTTCGGCTGTGGAGTCGGTTTCTGGAGAGCTTTCGGGATTCTGGAAAGATTTCTTCTTCCACCCTGGTTTGGTCTGTTATGTCCTGCACCTGAGGATTTGTCAAACTCTTTCTTTTTATTCTTGTTCTCTCTGTCTCTTTCTCTCTTGCTGTCTTTGGAAGTCTTGGTCAGCTCCGGTGTAAATACTGCATCATTGTCTCTTCTTCCACCGGATCTCTGTCCACCACGATTGTTACTGTTGCTAAAACGTCCTTCGCCTCTGTTATCAGGTCTTCCCTGACCACCTGTCGGACGTCCGCCCTGGTTTGGTCTTCCCTGACCTCTTACCGGACGGTTACCGTCACGGTTATCTCTTACCGGACGTCCCTCGCCCTGACGTGCAGGACGGTTGTTGTTTCCGGTACCATTAACGTTACGGTTGCCCTGGTTCTGGCCGCGGTCATTAAATCTTCTTTCTCCGCCTCTAAAATCACGATTTCTGTTGTCTCTGTTTCCATCACGATTGTCTCTGGAAAATTCTCTTCCCTGACGGTTCTGGTTTCTGTTATAACCGGCATTGCTATTCTGATCCTGTCTCTGGTTATTTCTGGTCTGTGGCTGTGAAACTGCTGCTTCTGCAGGTTTCTTTACTGTTTCCTGTGCTGCCGGCTGCTGTGGTTTCTTTGTTGTCTCCTCTGCTGGTTTCTTTGCAGGTTCTTCTACTGGTTTTTTCACAGGTTCCTGCTGTGCAGTCTGAGGTTTCTGCTGCGGTCTTGCAGCTGGTTTTTTATCAGGTGCCTGACGTTTTGGTCTGTTCTTTCCTCCGTCACTGGCATTCTGTGCGTGATAAACACGAATAATATTTTTTTTCTTTTTGGGAGCCTCCGTTTTCTGTCCGTCTGGCTTCGCTGTTACCATCTTTTCTTCTGTTCTGGAATTATCCACCTTGGTAATCTGCTCCTTTCCCTTCTGTAATGTATTTGATTTCGTTGATATATTTTGTTTTATTGATCTGATCTTCGGCAAACTCCATTCCTCCTTCAGGATGATGCTATACCCTCCCAGACAGGTTAATTGACTGCTGTCTGTTCCTCTGTCTCAAGTGCTTTTAACAGTGCTTTTGCAAAGTTTTCATCCTGAATAGCAAGACTGGCACGAAATTCTTTTCCACAGTATTTGCCAAGTTCTTCTTTATCTGCTATGAAGTAGATCGGAACTTCATAAAATTCACACATATTTTGAAATTTCTTCTTGGTATTTGCAGAAGCATCTCCTGCAACAAGAACCAGAAATCCTTTTCCGCTTTTTACGGATTTTTCTGTAGAAAATTCCCCACTGGCTACCTTGCCTGCTTTCGTGGCAAGACCTACCAGAGACATGACTTTATTTGTTTTTTTCAATGTCTTCCAGCTCCTTTTTGAGGTTTTCATAAACTTCCTGCGGAACTGCCATCTTTAAGGACCTTTCCAGTCCATGGCTTTTTACTGCTTTCTCAAGGCATTCCTGAGATAAGCAGATATATGCTCCACGTCCGTTTTTCCTGCCGGTAGTATCCAGTAAGATCTCCTGTTCCGGTGTACGGATCACCCGGATCATTTCTTTTTTGCTTTTCATTTCTCTGCAGCCGGTACACTGACGCAGAGGAGTTTTGTTTTTTGTTTTCATATAGATTATTCTTCAACAGGTTCTTCAGAAACTGTCTCTGCTGCCGGTTCTTCAGAAATCTCTTCGGAAACTACATCTTCATCAGAGTCTTCTGTGGAAACTTCCTCATCTGCTGAGGCAGATTCTTCACTGTATGCTTCCTCTTCTTCGTAGTATTCTTCATCTTCATCGTAATCATACAGTTCACCGGACTCTCTTGCCTGTGTCTCGCTCTTGATGTCGATTTTGAATCCGGTCAGTCTGGCTGCAAGTCTTGCATTCTGGCCTTCCTTACCAATGGCAAGAGAAAGCTGATAATCCGGAACAACAACCAGTGCTGTTTTTTCATCCGGATCTGCCATAACAGCAATAACTTTTGCAGGACTTAATGCATTCTCGATCAGGATCGCCGGGTTATCATCCCAGTTGATGATGTCGATCTTTTCACCGTTCAGTTCTTCTACGATGGAATTCACTCTGGCTCCATTCATACCAACACATGCTCCAACAGGATCGACATCCGGGTCATTGCTCCATACAGCGATCTTTGTACGGGAACCTGCTTCTCTGGCAATACTCTTAATCTCTACAGTACCGTCACGAACCTCTGCTACTTCAGATTCAAAAAGACGTTTTACAAGACCAGGATGTGTTCTGGAAACAAGAATTCTTGGTCCCTTTGGTGTTTCTTTCACTTCAAGGATATAAACCTTGATTCTCTGTGTGGGCTCAAATTCCTCACCCTTGACCTGTTCGTTCTCGCTGAGGATTCCGTCTGCCTTACCAAGATTTACGCTGACATTTCTGCCCATAACACGCTGAACAATACCTGTAACAACTTCTTTTTCCATGCCATAGTACTGATCATAAAGAATTCTGCGTTCTTCCTCACGAATCTTCTGAAGAATCACGTTTTTTGCATTCTGTGTTGCAATACGCCCAAATTCTTTGGAGTGAATCTCTACCTTGATGGTATCTCCAAGCTCAGCATTGGCATTGATCTTCTGTGCATCTACAAGAGAGATCTCTAGTGCCGGGTCATCCACAAATTCTGTAACCTCTCGTTCAGCATAAACACTGAAATCACAGGTTTCCGGATTAATGGTTACATGCACGTTATCAGCTTTTCCAAAATGGTTCTTGCAAGCCTGGATCAGGGACTGCTCAATCGCACCCAGAAGTGTATCCTTACTGATATTTTTTTCTTTTTCCAGGATATCCAGTGCCTCCATTAACTCTCTGTTCATTTTTTTCTTTTCCTCCTAAAATTCTATTGCCAGCCGAATCAGGGCAATGTCTTTTTTTTCAAATGTGCGTAAAGTTCCATCTTCATCAATTGTTACACTGTTGTCATCGTATGCATGGAGAGTTCCACAGAATTCTTTTTGCTTTTCTATTGGACGGTAAGTTCTCACTTCTACCAGTTTACCCATACTTCTGATAAAGTCTTTCTCTTTTTTCAGAGGACGATCAAGTCCCGGTGAACTGATCTCCATAATATAACTGTCTTCAATAAAATCATTTTTGTCCAGCTCATCACTGAATCTGCGGCTTACTGCTTCGCAGTCATTAACCGTGATCCCCTCTGGTTTGTCAATGTAGCCTCTCAGGTACCAGTTACCTGCTTCTTTTACATATTCCACATCCACAAGTTCAAATCCTGCTTCTGCAACAATAGGAGCAAGCAATGCTTCTGCTTTCTGTTCATATTCTTCACGTCTGCTCATATTCCCACCTGCCTTTCGCACATCCGGACCTATCTCGCAAAAAGAGTGGACCAAAGGTCCACTCTTACGTTGTCCGTTATCATGTTATCCATATTCTAGCACCTTCCATAGGGAAAAGCAAGAATTATTTTCAGATCCTTGGTTTTACGCCCTTTGTATCCCTTTTTGCAAGACGAACTTTGTTCAGGGCATATGCCTTGTCATGATACTGGATGGTATATTCTCTGTGCCCTTCCAGAAGATAGGCAGCCTCAAGGAAATCTCCTTCTGCTAATTTCATTCCACGAACACCCATGGCTGCTTTTTTGGTAACAGAAATCTCCTGAAGAACAAAACGCAGAAAACATCCTCCGTTACTCTGAAGAACTATCTGTTCCATTTCAGAAGCACTTCCCACAAAGATCAACTCATCCTCAGGTGCCAGCTTGGTAGAAGCAATGGTACGTTTGGATACATCGAACTCATCACCTTTTACCATTTTGCACATAGACGTTTTGGTAACAAAAAGAAGGATGTCTTCTTTTACCTGACTAACAGGAGCCACATACAACATTCTTTCCTGGGTGCTGTCATATTTGCAGAGATTATCCACAGGAGTTCCTTTGTCACGAAATCTTACAAGGGGGATATCTGCCGCTTTTACTGTATGCATTTTACCGGTATCCGTAAAAATGCAGATCTTGTCAGTATTCATACAGGTAAAAATATAACGGCTTTCATTATGTGCTGCTTCTTTATTGCGTTCATAGGCATTTTTGTCGATCAGCCGCATATATCCAAAACGATCCATCAGGAAACAGACTTCTGTTTCTTCCATTTTCTTTTCTTCGTAAACAGCTTCTTCTGCATTCTCTACAGAAGTGTGGCGTCTTGTTCCATATTCTTTCTTAATGTCGTCCAGTTCTTTTACAATCACTGCTGCCATAGAATCATAATTATCCAGAATATCTTTATAAGAAGCAATATTTTTCATGGTTTCCTGATATTCTGCCTGAAGAGCTTCGATCTCAAGACCGATCAGTTTGTAAAGACGCATATCCAGTATGGCTGTGGCCTGTTTTTCAGAAAATCCGAGCTTTTTGGCTGCTTTTTCACTGGATTTGGTCTTAAAATGAATTCCTTCTGTAATGCCTTCTACCAGACACTTCTTTACCTGTTCCCGGTTCTTGCTGCCTCTGAGAATTTCAATAATCAGATCGATCACATCGCAGGCTTTGATCAGACCTTCCTGGATTTCACGTTTCTCCTGTTCTCGTTCCAGAAGAGTGGTGTATTTTCTGGTGGTGATCTCGAAAATAAAGTCCACATGATATTCAATAATCTGTTTCAGGCTTAGCGTCTCTGGTCTTCCGTCAGCAACTGCCAGCATATTCACACCAAATGTATCTTCCAGACGGGTTTTCTTATACAGCATATTAGTAAGATTTTCCACATCTGCATCTCGTTTCAGTTCCAGCACAATACGGATTCCCTCTTTGGAAGACTGGTTGGAAATATCCACAATGTCTGTGGTCTTTTTGGTTTCTACAAGAGAAGCCACATCATTAAGGAATTTGCCGATATTGGCTCCCAACATAGTATAGGGGATCTCTGTGATCACCAGCTGTATCCTGCCACCTTTTAGTTTCTCTGTTTTTACTCTTCCACGTATACGAATCTTTCCGCTTCCTGTCTCGTAGATCTTAAGCAGATCATCTTTATTTACTACAATACCGCCTGTAGGAAAATCAGGACCTTTGATGTAACGCATAAGCCCCTTTACACTGATTTCATTATCCTTCATATAGGCTTTTACTGCATCTACCACCTCTCCCAGATTATGTGGAGGAATACTGGTAGCCATACCTACAGCAATGCCATCTGCACCATTGATCAGAATATTGGGGATCTTCACAGGCAGAACAGAAGGTTCTTTTTCTGTTTCGTCAAAGTTCGGCACAAAATCTACTACATTCTTGTCAAGGTCACCTAAGAACACTTCCTGTGTAAGCTTTTCCAGACGGGCTTCTGTATATCGCATGGCAGCTGCGCCGTCTCCTTCTATGGAGCCGAAATTACCATGACCGTCTACCAGTGTTTTGCCCTTTTTGAATTCCTGTGCCATAACTACAAGAGATTCATAAATAGAACTGTCACCATGAGGATGATATTTACCCATGGTATCACCGACGATACGGGCACATTTACGATAAGGCCGATCATAGCGGATTCCCAGTTCATACATATCATAAAGGGTTCTTCTCTGTACAGGTTTCAGTCCGTCTCTTACATCCGGAAGAGCTCGTGAGATAATAACACTCATTGCATAATCAATATAAGATTTCTGCATGACGTCTGCATAATCTGTACGGATGATATTTTCCTGTTTTGTTTCCATTGAATCCTCCTTATCTAAATATCAAGTTCTGCATCTTCCGCATGTTCATATATAAATGCCTTACGAGGAGGTACTTCGCTTCCCATAAGAACTTCTGTCACACTGGAAGCCAGACGGGCATCCTCGATCTCGATCCGTTTCATTCTTCTTGTTTCAGGATTCAGAGTCGTCTCCCACAGCTGTTCTGCGTCCATTTCCCCCAGGCCTTTGTATCTCTGAAGCGTAAAACTTCCAGGTTTGTGAGATTTACGGTATTTTTCAAGAGCCTTGTCATCATAAAGATATTCTTCCGGACCTTTTTTCGGCATAGCCTTGTAAAGGGGCGGCATGGCAATATATACATGTCCTTCGTAAATAAGTTCCGGCATAAAACGGTAAAACAGAGTCAGAAGCAGAGTGGAAATATGTGCACCATCTACGTCTGCATCTGCCATGATCACGATCTTGTCATAACGTAATTTGGAAATATCAAAATCATTACCATAACCTTCCGAAAATCCGCAGCCGAATGCATTGATCATGGTTTTGATCTCTGCATTTGCAAGGACCTTGTCAATGGTAGCTTTTTCTACATTGAGGATCTTACCTCTGATAGGAAGGATTGCCTGATAATTACGGTTCCTGGCAGTTTTGGCAGAGCCTCCTGCGGAATCTCCCTCTACGATAAAGATTTCACACTGGGAAGGGTCTTTTTTCTCACAGTTGGCAAGTTTGCCGTTGGAATCAAAAGAATACTTCTGTTTGGTAAGAAGATTGGTCTTGGCACGTTCTTCTGTTTTGCGGATTTTGGCAGCTTTTTCTGCACAGGAAAGTATGGTTTTAAGAGTTTCCAGATTACGGTCAAAATACAGTACCAGCTGTTCTCCAAGAACCTTTCCTGTTGCTTTGGCTGCGTCCTGATTGTCCAGTTTTGTCTTGGTCTGGCCTTCGAATCTTGGAGCCGGATGTTTGATGGATACCACTGCTGTCATACCATTTCGGATATCCGCACCTGTGAAATTGGTATCTTTATCTCTCAGGACTCCGATCTCTCTGGCATAAGAGTTCATAACTGTGGTAAATGTAGTCTTGAAACCTGTAAGATGGGTTCCACCTTCCGCATTATAAATGTTGTTGCAGAAGCCCAGTACATTTTCTCTGAAATCATTGGTATACTGAAAAGCCACTTCCACCTGAATACCTTCGGATTCTCCCTTCAAATATACCGGATCATGTAGCTGTTCTGTATTACGGTTCAGATCCCGGATATATCCCACAATACCCTCCGGTTCATGATATTCTTCTTTTTGAATTTCGTCTTTTCTTCGGTCCTCGAACTGAATGGTAAGTTCCGGATTCAGATAAGCCGTCTCATGAAGCCGGCTCTTTACTTCTGTAGCGGAAAAACGTGTCTTTTCAAAAATTTCCGGATCCGGAAGAAAATTAATACAGGTTCCGGTTTCTCTTGTTCTGCCAAGTTTGGGAAGAAGTCCCTCTTCCAGTTCTATAGTAGGGATTCCCCTCTCATAATGATCATGATGCACATAACCATCTCTGCTGACCTTAATATCCAAATAAGTGGAAAGGGCATTTACAACAGAAGAACCTACACCATGAAGTCCACCGCTTGTTTTGTATGCTGAATTATCAAACTTCCCGCCTGCGTGAAGAGTTGTAAACACCAGACGTTCTGCTGACATTCCTTTTTCATGCATATCTACCGGGATGCCACGTCCGTTGTCTGTTACTGTACAGGAACCGTCTTTCTCCAAAACTACCTGGATCAGGCTGCAGTAACCGGCAAGATGTTCATCTACTGCATTATCTACGATCTCATAGATCAGATGATTCAAACCTTTTCGGGATACACTTCCTATATACATACCCGGACGCTTTCTTACAGCCTCCAGCCCTTCCAATACCGATATACTTCCGGCATCATAGGTTTCCTTTTTTGCCATAGGTATTCATTTCCTTTCTTATCTTATACTCCAAAGGGAGTCTGTTTTGCGAAAAAAAAATAACCAGAGGAAATCTCTAGTTATTTGCAACAGCCAGTACGGGAATCGAACCCGTGTTTTCGCCGTGAGAGGGCGACGTCTTAAC
>URXG01000070.1 GCA_900551715.1 uncultured Blautia sp.
TAGCTTGTTTCTCACCACCTATAGAGGTGGGAGTCATCTCCCAGCTGATATAAATTAGATTTCTTTATATTTTTTCGATATATCAATAATTTTTTTACGATATATCCGTCCGGAAAAAGCAATATGGGGCAGCTCATAAAATTTTGCGGTCTCCGGGCACACCGGTCGATACAGAGGATCTGCGATGATTGTTTTTGCATCTTTCAGTGCCTCCCTGAGTTCTTCTTCCCCTCTTACAATTCGGTCATTTCGACTCAGAAGTCCCTCTGTTTCTTCCAGCGGGCAGAGTACCTGACATGCCCTGTGACACTTCTGCTCTATAGCTGCTGCCAGACTTCCCATAGTCACAGGTTCTCCAACGATCATAATCTCAGGTTCCTCTGTAAGTCTTTCCCTGAGATATGGAATCTCGTCTTTTTGCTCCATAGAAGCTGCAATCTTTTCTGCTGTTCCCCATAATGGCGTTCCCACCACATATGGAGTACCAAATCTTTCTTTCAGATATCCGGCAGTCTGAAGCCCTACAGAACTTACCACCAGATTCACCTCTGCTTCTCCTGCTCCGGCCAAAGTTTGCAGGTTATCCCCCATAGCCCAGGTGGAAAGGACTTTCCATCCACATCTTTCTATATTATTTTTCAGGATATCCACACAACACTGTGGTCCAAAGTCCAGAGGTGTCACTCCAAGTAGATTCACAGTATGAGGCTGGATCTTCTCTGGTCTTTCTGTTACAAATTTCTCTGCCAGTTTTTCCAGTGCCATTCCTGCCCCTCTGACATAATCATGCATTCCGTTGGTCGGCACTGCAAATACCGGAATCCCGATATTAGCTTCTATAATATGTGCCAGTGCCGGAAAGTCTGTACCACTCATATAAGGAATAGGGGAACCTGCCAATGCAATAAATGCCGGTTTCAGTTCCCTGGCTGCTTCTTCAACATCCTGAATAAATTTTTCATCGTTTCCAAGAACAGCATCAATCTCAGAAAGCCCGGTAATAAAGATCAGACTGTCCTGATCATACCAGCGTATCTCATCGTGAGTATTATAAGTGGAATTGCAGCCGGAAGGGTCGTGCATTACCACCATACCTCCCAGTTCATATAATGCAGAACACACACCGGATACATCTGCTGTGTAAACCGGTATGATCTCATATGCCTGTTTCATATGCAGCTTTCGCACCCCCATCCTTTACGTACTACCAGATCTTCTGTATCTTTTTCCTTCTGGTATGCCTCTGTCATCAGCCCACAGAGACGACGTATTCCATCAAATCCATAAAGTCCGCCTCCCTGAACCATATTTACAAAGTTTCTACTGCCTGTGAACCAGGCTGCTTTCTGTCCGATAGCAAGAATCTTTCTGTTATTTTTTCTGGAAAGGACTCGCATTTTGACCTGGATCGTGGCTTTCAGCATCAAATCCGGACAGTTCTTCTGAAGCCACAGAAAATCCTCTTTTTCTTCAGTGCTTATACTGTCCAGGTAGACCGTTTCCACATGGAAACCGTGCGTCAGGAGAAGTTTTGCCAGACCCAGAGGGCGTGGATGAAAGAGATAATCAAGAGCTATGGGAGTATCACCAATAAGCACTCTGGCATTTTGCAGTGCTTCTTCGCACTTCCGGATTTCTTCTTCTACGGAAAAATCTCCCACACCTGTCCATTTATTTTCTGTATCTGATACTGTCCTGTTTTCGGAACCTGTCTTATCTTCTGTCCCGGTATTTCCAGGCAGTCCAAGTGCCTCTGCCAGTTTCCGTAATTCTTCCTGAATTTCTTCATAATCCCAGCTTCCAGGAAGATACAGATGTTTTCTTTTCAGTCTTTCTGCCAGCATCTCCCCACCATATTTGCCAGGAGGATATACTGTCACAAAAAGACTGCCTTCTCCAAGCCTCTGATATTCTTCCCAGGTATGACATTCCGGCATTTCCGGCACTTTATAATCATATGCTCTCAGCAGACGTTTCAGATCGCTGGTTTCATCCAGAGCAAAATCGCTTCCTGTAATCGTGACCGTATGTGGATCTTTTTTATCTGGTTTCAGCGGATCATACATGGCTTTCCGGAGTTTCTGATCCGGAGTCAGCCCATGTTTCTGCATGATCGGATCCATATAGCAACGTACAAAACAAATATCCGGGAATCTGTTTTCCAGTTCATGATAAACCATCTCCAGATCACATCCCAAAAAGTGATGAAGACACACTGTAAAAAGCAGTACTGCCTTTGGTTTCTGAGGAAGTCTGTTCAGCACATCTGAGACACCTTCTATAGTGATGTCCTCCAGATTCCCATTGAGAAGATTTTCCTCCTCCAGGATCACAAAGGAAAAACGGTCTGCTGCGTTCATTTCTGCTGCTGTAAGGACAACGCCCCGCATACAGTTGTCTGCACAGACATAAATCTGTCTCGCCTCTGGCATCAGCATTCCTGTATGGACAATATTCCAGTTGCCATGTACAGGGGAATTGAATTCCAGCCCGGCTTTAAAAGGAACAGGAAAAGATGCTTCTTTTATGGAGATCACCGCACCTTCTTCGCTGATCTCTCCACCAACTCTTTTTAACATGATTTTTCCTCCTGACAGGCTTTCATAATCCTGTCTGCAAGTTCCCGGTATTCTTTTGCCATATCACTGTTGGGATAGACTTCCAGAAGTATCTTTCCCTGCTCTTCTGCCTGAAGCACCAGATCACTGCGTGAGAGACTGCCAATAACTTCCGTATGAAAATCTCCTGCCAGTTCCTCTACTTTTTCCTCTTCTCTTGGAACATTCCGGCGATTCAGGATGATTCCGCCAAGAGACGCATAACCTCTGTTCCGGAAATTTTTTACTGCCATGGCAATGTTGGCTCCTGCATGGATTGCCATATTTTCTCCAGATGTAATAATAAATACTTTGTCTGCGTAGCCCTTGCGCATAGGCATGGAAAAACCACCGCAGACCACATCGCCCAATACATCATAAAGAACAACATCCGGCTGATAAAGTTCATATGCTCCCAGTTCTTTCAGCTTTTCCAGAGCTGTAATGATTCCTCTTCCTGCACAACCCAGTCCCGGTGTGGGACCCCCTGCTTCTACACAGACCACATTCTGGTAACCGATCTTTATCATTTCTTCCAGTTTCATGTTCTGTTTCTTCTGGTTATAAAGATCCAGTACTGTAGGAACAGGTTCTCCATGGCGAAGAAGAATGGTGGAATCTGCTTTTGGGTCGCAGCCGATCTGCATGACTTTCAGACCTTTTTCACTTAGAGCAGCTGCCACATTGGAGACAGTGGTGGATTTGCCGATGCCTCCTTTCCCATATACTGCGATTTTGATCATTGTGGTTTCCTCCTGACTCTTTTTATTCAGTCTTTGTGATCACATTGGAGTATGCGGTCTTGGTGGACACACCTTTCAGACGCCCGATTTTTCCTGACAGGGTGCTGATCATATCCTGAGGTGCGTCGATGGCAATGCTGATAATGCTGATTCCTTTATTTTTGTAAGGAATCCCCATTCGTCCGATAATATATTCTCTGTTTTCACATAAAAGCTGATTGACTGTTTCCACAGCTTCGATGTTTTCAATAATAATAGCAATCACTGCAACTCTTGTATCCATATGGTTTCTCCTAGCAGATGCGTGGTAATAGTTCCCCACCTGGCTGAGGAAGCAGTGCCTGTGTGCCGATTTCTGTTGTCATAACTACTTTTCCGGGCTGATCTGCGGTAACTTCTCCAATAATAGCTGCATCTTTGGAATAAGGGCATTTCTTAAGTGTTTCTACAATCTTTTCTGCTTCTTCCATAGGTGCCATGATCACCATGCGTCCTTCGCATGCCAGATAAAGAGGCTCCAGTCCCAG
The DNA here is from genome assembly GCA_900551715.1 of uncultured Blautia sp. Lineage (GTDB taxonomy): Bacteria > Bacillota > Clostridia > Lachnospirales > Lachnospiraceae > Blautia_A. The sequence goes on from URXG01000070.1 coordinate 3,868, forward strand.
CATTCCGCAGACACCTTTTACTTCCGGTGCAACAGGAACTTTTGCCGCATCCAGACGGATTCCCACATTGCTCTGTCCTGCAATCTCATAAAGAACTGTTCCCACGCCGCCTCTTGTAGCATCACGTATTACATGAAGATCATGAGTTGTATTCATCACTGCCTCTACGGTTTTCCATAGTGGTGCACAGTCACTGGTTACATCTGCATCAATACCAAAATCCTCTCTTGCAAGAAGGATGGTGCATCCATGGCGGCCGATATCACCGGTAACAATAATGGCATCTCCAGGTTTTGCGTAAGTTCCGGCTACATTGACTCCTTCCTGAATCTCGCCCATTCCTGTTGTGGTAATAAATACACCATCTACCTGACCTTTGCCTGCCACCTTGGTATCACCAGATACAATATATACGCCTGCTTCTTTGGATGTTTTTTCCATGGCAGCTGCAATCTCTTCCAGTTTTTCCATAGGGAATCCCTCTTCAATCACAAAAGCACAGGTAAGATACAGAGGTTTTGCTCCCATACATGCCAGATCGTTGACTGTTCCGCAAATAGAAAGTTTGCCAATATTTCCTCCCGGAAAAAATGCAGGAGATACAATAAATCCATCTGTAGATACAGCCATTCTTCCTTTCGGCGGTACCAGTACCGCTGCATCATCTGCTGTCAGATCATCATTGGCAAAATGTGCTGCAAAAACACTGTCGATCAGCTCTGAGGTCTGACGACCTCCGGCTCCATGAGCCATGGTTACTGTTTTATCCTGAATGCTCATAACATTATCCTCTTTTCTATTTATTTTGTATATGTACAGGATCTGCTGATTTACTTCGCAAATCACTACTCTCTGTTATACATGTAATAAGCCGAACATGCACCTTCATTGGATACCATGCAGGCTCCTACCGGATGCTGAGGTGTACAGACTTTTCCAAAAACTTTGCAGTCTGAAGGTTTGCATTTGCCCTGAAGCACATCTCCACATCGGCATGCAGGATTGGGATTGCCTTTGATGTCCGGCACCTGATATTTCTTTCTGGCATCAAACTCCTGCCAGTTTTCTTTCAGCTGCACGCCAGAACCTGGGATCACGCCAAGTCCTCTCCACTCACTGTCGCAGGGTTCCATCAGTTCTTCCATCAGCTTCTGAGCCTCCGCACTTCCTTCTTCTTTTACCACTCTGGGATAACAATTTACAAAGAAAGGTTTCCCTTTCTGGAACTGCACCAGAGCCACTGCAAGAGCTGTCAGCAGTTCTTTGGCTGTAAAGCCTGCCACAACACCACTGATGCCATCTTCTGCCAGGTGTTTACAGAGAGCTGTTCCCGTAATGGCATTGACATGTCCCGGATAAAGAAAAATATCTGCACTGCCTTTCAATGCTTCATAAGCATTTGGCATCGTCTTATTTGCTACAAGAAGGGAATAATTATTAAGACCATCCTCTCTTGCCTGTTTTACAGAAAGACATCCTGAAGGTGTGGTAGTCTCAAATCCAACCGAAAGGAATACGACCTGTTCTCCCGGATTTTCTTTTGCATACTTTTCCGCATCGGCAGGAGAATATACGATTTTTATTTTTGCGCCCTGTTCTCTGGCTCCTGCAAGGCTCATCTTTGTTCCCGGCACCCTCACCAGATCTCCAAAGGTACAGATAGTCACATGTTTTTCCAGTGCAAGCCATACTGCTTCATCAATAAATCCTACCGGTGTTACACATACAGGACAGCCCGGTCCTGAGATCAGTTCTACCTGAGGAGGAAGAAGTTTACGGATTCCCAGCCTGAAAATCTCATGTGTATGGGTTCCACAGACTTCCATAATACGGACTTTGGGTCCATTATAAGTTTCTATAATCTCCTTTGCCGTTTTCTTTTTTTCACTCATTGCAGAAGGTCCTCCATCAACTGGTCTGTCTCACTGTCATCTTCTTCTGTGATCTTTGCAATGGCTACTCCTGCATGAACCATAACATAATCGCCAGGTTCCAGGTCATTAAGAAGCTGTGCAGAAACTTCTCTTTTGGCACCTCCTGCATCTACTACTGCTGTTCCTTCACTGATTTTAACTACTTTTGCTGATAATCCTACACACATAACAAAACCTCCGCTTTTCTATATCAAAATCTTTATTTCTTTATTATCCATTATTCAGATATTCCATCCCATATACCGCCTGTCCCAGAGCAATTCCTCCGTCATTTGGCGGCACCAGATGATGACGAAATACTGTAAATTCCATTTTAACAAGATCTTCTTCCACCATTTCCAGAAGAAGGCGATTCTGAAATACCCCACCACTTAAAGCAACTTTACGAACTCCTGTGGTTTCACTGCTGCCTCTCACAGCCTCACAGATCTGATCTGCCAGACCTCTGTGGAAAAGCCATGCCAGAATATCTCTGTTCTCTCCATGAAGTTTTCTGTCCACAAGCAGTTTCACCAGTTTTGACGTATTCAGAATAAACCGGTCTTTTTCCTCAGTATTCTTGTTATTGTTTTCTTTTTTATATACAAGATTTCTTCTGCAATCCGAATCATTCCCGTCAATTCCAGGAAGAAACGTTTTCATTTTTTCATGGACTTTCTCTGCTGCAAATTCCAGTGCCATAGAAGCTTCCCCTTCAAAAGTAGAACTTCGCCGAATACCCAGAATGGCACTTACTCCGTCAAAGAGCCGCCCTGCACTGGTGGAAATCACAGAATTGATACGTCTGTCCGACATAGTAAAAAGGACTTTGGCTTCCTGTTCTGTGCAGAGTTCCAGCTTTTTGATCACTTCCAGTGCTTTTTCCCTGTCACCGGTAATTCCGTAAATCATGGAAACTGCAATTCTCCACCCTTCTTTTGCTGATGTATCGCCTCCTACCTGCACAAAAGGTTCTATACTTCCAAGCCGGTGGAAATTTCTGTAATCACAGAGAAGAATCTCGCCGCCCCATATAGTACCGTCTGTTCCATATCCGGTTCCGTCAAAAGACACTCCTATTACCGGTTCCTGGCAGTCATTTTCTGCCATACAGGAAAGAATATGCGCATAATGATGCTGAACTTTCAAAAGAGGCAGTCCCATTTCTTCTGCCACCACAGTAGAATTATATTTGGGATGTAGGTCGCAGACTGCTATGGAAGGTTCCACTTCCAGAAGTGTTTCCATACGTTCCACCGTCTCTTTCAAAGCTTTTACTGTACGAAGATCTTCCAGATCTCCGATATAAGGAGAAAGATAAAAACGGTTATCCACACCTATGCAAAAAGAATTCTTAAGTTCTCCACCGATTGCCAGCACCTGTCCCTTCTGTTCCGTGGAGATCATAGAAGGAAGAGGTGCATAACCTCTGGATCTCCGGATCATATATGGCTCTCCCTTATAAAAATCCATAACAGAATCGTCTGCCCGAATCCGGATTTTTCGATTATGTGAAAGCATACAGTCACAAAGATAAGCAAGTTCTGACTCTGCATCCTGATCATCTCTGCAGATAGGTGCTCCGGAAGTATTGCCGCTGGTCATCACCAGCAGATCCGGCATTTTTATGCCGTCATCATACTGAAAAATCAAAAGCTGTACCGGTGCATAAGGAAGCATCACTCCTACTTTAGGATTTCCAGGGGCTACAGAAGGGCATAATTTTCCGGAATCTGATTTTTTATCCAGCAGAAGAATCGGTTTCTGATGTCCATCAAGGATTTTTTCCTGATCCGCTGATACAAAACATTCTTTTTTTGCTGCATCCAGATCTTTTGCCATAACAGCAAAGGGCTTCACAGGTCTTTTTTTCAGAGTACGAAGACGACTGACTGCGGCTTCACTTGTGGCATCACAGCAAAGATGAAATCCTCCGATTCCTTTGATTGCCACGATTCCCCCTTCTGAAATAGTCTTTCTTGTATAAGTAATTGCTTCCCGGCCATGTTCTTCCCGGCCAATGAGATAAACTTCCGGGCCGCAGTCATTACAGCATACAGGCTGTGCATCATAACGTCTGGTAGCTGGATCATGATATTCTTCTGCACAGGAAGGACACATGGGAAATTCTTTCATACTGGTCCGTTCTCTGTCATATGGCAGTGCATCCAGAATGGTAAGCCTTGGTCCACAGCAGGTACAGTTAATAAAAGGATGAAGGTATCTGCGGTTAGATGTAGTAAACATTTCTTCTTTACATTCATCACAGATGGCAATATCCGGAGAAACAAAAATCTCCCCTTTTGTTTTTTCACTTTCGATAATGTCAAATTGCTGATACAACAGAGGATTCTTTACTTCTTCTACATTCATTTTCAGGATAGCTGCTCTTTTGGGTGGTTTATTTTCGATATCGGAAATAAAACCATCTACTGCCTCCTGGGTACCCTGGGCAAAAATTTCCACATAAGGACCTTTGTTGCTGACATTTCCATGCACCTTCCATGCCATGGCATGTCTGGATACAGTAGGCCGGAATCCTACCCCCTGAACAATTCCATAAACCCGGATCTGTTTTGTGATCTGTTTTTTGCTTTTATCTTCCATAAAATATCTCGATTCTGTTCACCTGACCTCAGGGAACTGTTTTTTCAGACTTCTTCCATCAGTCTGCCTGAGACTGCAAAATGTCTTACATTTATAAATCTGTCTTCCGGCTCCGATGTCATAGGCTGCATTGCTGCATCTGCAACTATAAGATCAAAGTGGTTGTTTTTTACCAGATTTATATAGTCATCTTCGTCTCTCAAAAATACATCCTGCTCTTCTTTCAGCTCTTTTTTCATCATGAACCAGCTGGCATTCACTACAGAATCTGCCCCTTTTTTCCGGAATTCTTTTCGAATAGAATCTGCCATTACCTGCTGATGTACCACCAGGATCTTTTTTCCGGTATAATCCATATCCGGGAACAGCTCTTCTACAAGAGGATATCCCACTTCGTAGGGTGTACCGAAAGTTTTTTCAAGATACTGAGCTGTTTTCAGAGCTGCAGGTGCCACAACGATATTCCTGCATACAGAAGAGGCTTTTTTTACTTCCGTAAGTCCATCTCCCATTCCATAGCAGACCGCTTTCTGTTCATATGCATCCTGAAACTTCTTTTTGATCTTATCTGCTGCCATAAGATCACTGATATCCTGAGGGGTCATTCCCAGAATCCCGATTCTGTTCTCATCTACAGGATATTGTTCTGTAGCAAAAGTCTGAAAGAGAGACAGCCATGCTTTTTCCTCTCCTTTATCATAGAGATCCATTCCGTTGGCATCTACCGTCAGGATCGGAAGGTCTGTTTTTTTCTCGCTCATGCGTTTCAGAGCAAGATAATCTGTGCCGATCACTGCTGGAACAGGAGTACCGATAATTGCTGCAAAAGTAGCTTCTACTTTATCTGCCGCATCAGCCAGCTTTGCCACCAGCCGATCATCTCTTCCCAGAATGGCATCCATGTCACGAAGTCCTGCACTGAAAACTGCACTTTTGTTATGGAACCAGCGTGGCTCGTCAAATCCGCAGACATTTCCTGTGCAGCCTCCTGCGTCGCAGATTACAAGAATTCCTCCCAATTCATAAAGCACAGACACTGCTCCGGACTGATCCGGTGCAAAAGGTGTCAGATATTTTCTCAGTCCTCTCATTTCGTCACCTCCGTCAATGCTTCAAATAAATGTCTCACTCCTGCAAATCCATAGGGCTGTGTATCCTGATTCCACATCAGCCCCGGGCAGTCCTGGTGATAATAAAGTGCGTCCTTGCCAATGGTCATATTTACACCACTGGCAGAAGGATCATAATAGATCATGGTAGGTTCCATATTGGAATAAACTCTGGTTTCCGGGCTTAACTCAGCCAGGGAACGCATATAAACAAAATTCTCTGCTGTAATCGTTCCGTAGATTTCTTTTACCTGGAATCTATATTTCAAAAGTGCCAGGGAAAGCTCAAATGGATCACCATTCATACACTCTCCTACTGCAAAAGCAGCATCTGGTTTCTTTTGGCGGAATGTTTCTATTGCATATTCTGCCTCTTTTCTTGCATTTTCTGTCTTGAAATTCACGCCCAGTACAGATGCAAGTGCCTGGTACTGGCTGTCAATCTTGTCTGTCTGATAAAGTCTCCGAAGTTCGATAAAGGGAATCTTGAGCCGATTGTGAAAATCTTCTGCAGCAAATCTGGCTTCCGGATGAAGAACCAGGTTAAAATTAGCTTCTGACATATGTGTATATTCTTCAAAATCCCTGCATCTGGAGATTTCATGTACTGTCTTTACCCCTGCTCCATGAAGAAGACCATATAACTCACAGTCATCTGTAAGAGGTGAAAAAAATCCCAGCAGGTTCACTACATTTGATTTTTTTTTCTGTGGTTCCAGAAGAGAATACAGTGACTGGCGCACATGCACCATAGGTGGCTTCCTGCCCTCTCTGGTCAGTGCATACATATAACAGGGGCGTACCGGAATACCGGCTTTCTCTTCTGCTTTTCGACAGACACGCTCCATATCTGTACCAAGAAGTGCATCCACACAGGTAATACAGATCATCACTACAGAAGGTTTCTTTTCACAGCAGTCACAGATCTCCGCTACTGCTTTGGGGATTTTTTTCAGATGACGTCCTGTAACAATATCTGTCTCGTCCATCATCAGATAAAAAAATCGATTATCGTATTCTCTCATAGAACTGATCAGGGAAGTGTTTCTTCCGCAACATCCTGGTGCCACGATCAGCATAATAGAATCCGGCACAGCAAGTCCTGCTCTCTTTACGCCAAATCCTTCTGCCCCAGGAGAATTAAATGCCAGTGTGGCAGGAGAACTGTAGATCAGATGCGTATTGGAACGGAACTGGTCTGGAATATTATCTCTGCCAGCTTCCTGAAGATCTTTTACTGTAGAATAATAGGCTTCTTTTTTCATGCATCCTCCTCGCTCTGTAAAAGCATTTCCGCAAGATCAAGAAATCTTCTGCTGATTTCCGACTTCGGGTCACCCTCGATCACTGTCCGTCCCATATCTTCGTTGCGGATGATCTCATCACTTCTAGGAATCTCACCCACAATGGGAATTCCACTTTTCTTTGAAAATTCTTCTACTTTCTGGTTCTCATTCTCTACATTACGGTGATTCAGCACAATACCAAATACTCTGGCATAACTTCGATCTTCGAAGTTTCGTACTGCGCTGGAAATATTGTTGGCTGCATAAAGTGCCATCTTTTCTCCTGATGTAACGATCAGGACTTTTTCGGCGTAGCCTTCCCGGATAGGTGCTGCAAACCCTCCACAGACTACATCTCCCAAGACATCGTAGAGTACCACATCCGGCTTGTAGGTTTCAAATAATTTCAGATCTTCCAGCAGCTGAAAAGTAGCGATAATCCCTCTTCCTGCACATCCAAGCCCTGGTGTGGGGCCACCTGTCTCAATACAGAGGATACCTCCATAACCGATCCGGGAAATATCTTCCAGTTTTTCCGGTTCTTCATCTTCCTCCCGCATATAATTCATTACCGGACGTAAAGGTTCCCCACCCAGCAGATTAATGGTGGAATCTGCCTTGGGATCACAACCGATCTGTATCACCCTTTTCCCCATGGATGCAAAGGCTGCAGCCAGGTTGGATGTTACTGTAGATTTACCGATACCGCCTTTTCCATAAATCGCAACTTTTAACATTTTATCCTCCCCACTTCCAGAAACTGACTTTTTTATCAAAACGCAAAAAGACTTCTCCACCGTCAGGGTAGAGAAGTCCCATAATAAGTCCACTAAAACTTCCGTCACAACTATTCCTGCTCGGATCTGTCCTTGCTGTCAGAGTCTGTTTTCAATTATCCTGCTGCTGTACTTGCACTCAGCAGCTGTTTCAGGAAATCTATATATCATTCGGGTAGAAGTATTCATCCCGTCTGAACTCTTTCTGTTATCATAACGCAAACAGCAGGGTCAGTCAATGCTAACACCTGCTGTTTTTGGTAAATGTGTATAATTTTTACAAAATCATGGCAATATTTTGTATCGTTTTAACTATTACTTGTTTTACTGTTTTACGCTGAGACGCACCAACGCCCTCTGAAGTTTTGCCTCGGCTATTTTGTATTCGTTGTCTGTAAGACCGCCTTTGGCCATCATGGCTTCTGCTCTTTGTTTCGCATTCTTGGCTCTCTCTGCGTCAATATCTTCTTTCCACTCCCATGTAGTTGCAAGAAGACGACATGTTCCGTTCATTACAGAAAGCATTCCGCCAATACAGGCTGCTGTCCGTCTGGTTCCGTCTTCCATCACCACACTGGCTTCTCCCATGCCAAGGGCAGTACAGAAATTGCAGTGTCTTGCAAGGATGGCAAGATCTCCACTGATACTTCTGCAAACTACACGCTCAACATTTCCTTCATAAAGCAGTCCGTCCGGTGTTCCGATTCGTAATGGAAAGGTACTCATAGGACACCTCCTTTACTGCTTCTTCGCTTTTTCAAAAACTTCATCAATAGTTCCTGCAAAAAGGAAGTAGCTTTCCGGAATGTCATCGCATTCTCCATCGAGAATCATCTTGAATCCTCTTAAGGTTTCTTTCAGAGGAACGTATTTACCTGGCATACCTGTAAACTGTTCTGCTACTGAGAAACTCTGGGACAGGTATCTCTGTACTTTACGTGCTCTGTTTACAGTACGTTTGTCTTCTTCGGAAAGTTCGTCCATACCCATGATGGCGATGATATCCTGAAGTTCTTTATAACGCTGCAGCACTCTCTGTACAGATCTGGCAATTTCATAATGCTCGGTTCCTACAATCTCAGGAGAAAGGATACGGCTGGTGGAATCCAGAGGGTCTACTGCCGGGTAAATACCCTGACTGGAGATCTCTCGGGAAAGTACGGTAGTAGCATCCAGATGTGAAAATGTGGTAGCCGGAGCCGGGTCTGTAAGGTCATCGGCAGGAACATATACAGCCTGTACGGATGTAATGGAACCTTTTCTTGTGGAAGTGATTCGTTCCTGTAAGTTACCCATTTCTGTTGCCAGTGTCGGCTGATAACCTACGGCTGATGGCATACGTCCA
>URXG01000071.1 GCA_900551715.1 uncultured Blautia sp.
ATGCTACTCAGACAATGGTTCTTCCACTTGAGAATGGCACAACAGAAGTACAGGTTGTTTCATGGTATGACAATGAAAACTCCTACACAAGCCAGATGGTTCGTACAATCAAACACTTTGGCAAACTCCTTGGAGCATAATTCAGCCTGTAATTTAGAGTAGATTGTTTAGAGCAATATTCAATTGACTCACTCAGGGTCCGGTCTGATTTGGACCGGACCCATTTTTTTATAAATTCGGAGGTAGTACTAAAATGGGATTAAACAAAAAATCCGTTGACGATATTAATGTAAAAGGCCAGAGAGTACTGGTAAGATGCGACTTTAACGTACCGCTGAAAGATGGCAAGATCACAGACGAGAACCGTCTTGTGGCTGCTCTTCCTACTATCAAAAAACTGGTTGCTGACGGTGGCAAGATTATTCTTTGCTCCCACCTTGGCAAACCGAAGGGAGAACCGAAACCGGAACTTTCCCTTGCACCTGTTGCAGTTCGTCTTTCCGAACTTCTGGGACAGGAAGTTAAATTTGTTCCAAGTCCGGTTGTTGTAGACGACACAGTTAAAGCAGCAGTAGCTGAAATGAACGACGGAGATATCATTCTCCTTGAAAATACACGTTATCGTGCAGAAGAAACCAAAAACGGTGAAGCATTCAGCAAAGACCTTGCATCTCTTGCAGACGTATTTGTAAACGATGCTTTCGGTACAGCTCACAGAGCTCATTGCTCCAATGTTGGTGTTACACAGTATGTTGACACAGCTGTTGTTGGTTATCTGATGCAGAAAGAGATCGCTTTCCTTGGAAACGCTGTAGAAACTCCTGTAAGACCTTTCGTAGCAATTCTTGGTGGCGCCAAAGTAGCAGATAAACTGAACGTTATCTCCAATCTTCTTGAGAAATGTGATACCCTTATCATCGGTGGTGGTATGGCTTACACATTCCTTAAAGCTCAGGGTAAAGAAATCGGCAAATCCTTAGTAGATGATTCCAAGATCGACTACTGCAAGGAAATGATGGAAAAAGCTGAAAAACTTGGCAAGAAACTTCTTCTTCCGGTTGACACTACTATCGCAGCTGAATTCCCGAACCCGATCGATGCTGAAATCGAGGTATCTGTTGTATCTGTAGATGAGATTCCGGCAGATATGGAAGGTATGGATATTGGACCTAAGACAGCTGAACTTTATGCAGATGCTGTTAAATCTGCCAAGACAGTTGTATGGAATGGACCTATGGGTGTATTCGAGAACCCGGTTCTTGCAAAAGGAACAATTGCTGTAGCCAAAGCTCTTGCAGAGACAGATGCTACTACAATCATCGGCGGTGGTGATTCCGCAGCAGCTGTAAACCAGCTTGGATTTGGTGATAAGATGAGCCACATTTCTACTGGTGGTGGAGCTTCCCTGGAATTCCTCGAAGGTAAGGAACTGCCAGGCGTAGCAGCAGCTAACGACAAATAGACTGAAAGCAACTTAATGAAAACGAGCTGAAAGCGAAGTTTGAATTTAGTGCGAGGTCGTTTCCGAACCTTATCGAATGCGAGTTTTAAGCGAAGCATGAGATTAGTTGAGGAAACTTCCTTATATAGGTGAAGACGCTGAGAAACACACATTTATAATTAAGGGAGATAAGAAAAATGGCAAGAAAGAAAATTATCGCTGGAAACTGGAAGATGAACATGACTCCAAGCGAAGCAGTTAAATTAGTAGAAACTCTGAAACCACTGGTTGCTAATGACGAAGTTGATGTAGTATTCGGTGTTCCGGCTATCGATATCGTTCCTGTTGTAGAAGCTTGCAAAGGAACTAACATCGCAGTTGCAGCAGAGAATATGTACTTTGAAGAAAAAGGTGCTTACACAGGCGAGATCGCTCCGGCTATGCTGGTAGATGCTGGTGTTAAATACGTTATCCTTGGACATTCCGAAAGAAGAGATTACTTCGGAGAAACAAGCGAAGACGTTAATAAGAAAGTCCTGAAAGCATTTGAGCATGGTATTACACCAATCATGTGCTGTGGAGAATCTCTGGAGCAGAGAGAGCAGGGAATCACTATGGACTGGATCCGTCAGCAGGTTAAAGTTGGCCTTCAGAACGTAACAGCTGAACAGGCTAAGACTATGGTTATCGCTTATGAGCCAATCTGGGCTATCGGAACAGGCAAAACAGCTACAAGCGAACAGGCTCAGGAAATCTGCAAAGGTATTCGTGACTGTGTAGCAGGAATCTATGACACAGATACAGCAGAAGCTATTCGTATCCAGTATGGCGGATCTGTAAATGCAGGAAATGCAGCAGAACTGTTTGCAATGGGTGACATCGATGGTGGTCTTGTAGGTGGAGCAAGCCTCAAACCAGATTTCGGAAAAATTGTTAATTATAAATAATTTTTACCTTATAAATCTCTGCACAGATTCTTTTTGAGGATCCGCAGACCTGTAAGGAATCAGAATCACCAGGGGTTGCTTGGAAACATATTTTCTGAGTAGCCGACTGGTGATTTTTTTGCCTTTTTCAGATCAGACAGATTATCTGATGGATAACCGACACAAAACATGCTATAATCTACTGATGTACAGGCCGCATCCCAGAAATCAAAGGCAACCAGTGCCTATCGTTCCTTTATGTCAAAGTCAAAGATCCCATGGGGTACTTATTCCAGATTGAAGGTTTCTACATCCAAATGTTCTTTTACACTGGCATATATTAATAATGACAATATTCCGGAGCTTGTAGTAACTACTCATGAAGTAGCTCATGCTGTTGGATATGGAGCTATTTTTACTTATAAGAATGGCAAGGTGCAGGGTGTTGCAAACTTCAACCAGGATGATTCAAAATTCAAATATTACAAGAAAAAAGGAGTTTATATCTCCTGTTATGTAATGGGTGGAGAGACACATAATTACTGCAAATATCCTAATTCAGGAAGCGACTGTGTACTTGCAACATTCTATAACAATGGCGTACGCACGGATATGAAGAAGGGTACCACCTATTATAAAGCGAATAAATATGGCGTGCGGACCAAAACATCCAAAAGTACTTTCAACAAAACTTTAAAGAAGCTGGTGGGAAATAATAAGAAAGTTGCAAAAGTATCACTGAAAAAGAATACAGCAGCAAACAGAAAGAAATACATAAAATAAAAATATATGAAACAATAAGAGTGGACACTGTCAGTTTTGTAAGGAATCTGATGGTGTTTTCTTTTACTTTACTTGACAAAAGTCAATTTCTGCCATACTATAAAAAATATTGGAAAAAACTTCCCATTATCAGCGGGAACGAGGAGAAAGGAGCCATTCCAAAATGGAGAAAAAAATCATTCGAGCTGCCCTTCTGGGCCTGGGAACAGTTGGAACAGGTGTTTACAAAGTACTAAAGGAACAGAAAGAAGAAATGCTTCCGAAGCTGGGAAGCCAGATCGAGATCAAGAAGATTCTGGTCCGCAATCTGGAAAAAGCTGCTGCCAAAGTAGATAATCCGGCAGTGTTGACCAATCAGTGGGAAGACATTGTAAATGATCCGGAAATTGATATCGTGATCGAACTGATCGGCGGCATTGAACCGGCCAAAAGCTATATTTTAGGTGCTCTGAATGCAGGCAAGCATGTAGTTTCTGCAAACAAAGACCTTATTGCTGTTTATGGCAAGGAACTTCTGGACGCAGCAGAAGCCAACCATGTAGATTTTCTTTTTGAGGCAGCAGTAGCAGGTGGAATCCCGATCATCCGTCCTCTGAAAGAATGTCTGGCAGGCAACCATATGACAGAAGTTATGGGTATTGTCAATGGTACTACCAACTTTATCCTTACCAAGATGACACAGGAAGGCATGGAATTCAAAGATGCCCTTGCACTGGCTACAGAGCTTGGCTATGCTGAGGCAGATCCTACCGCTGATATTGAAGGCCTGGATGCAGGACGTAAAGTAGCAATCCTTGCATCAGTTGCCTTTAATTCCAGAGTGGTATTTGATGATGTTTATATTGAGGGAATCACCAAGATCACATCCAAAGACATCAAATACGCAAAGGAATTAGGTTCCGACATTAAACTTCTTGGAGTGGCAAATAATACAGAAGACGGAATCGAAGCATATGTATGCCCGATGCTGATCCCAAGCAGTCATCCGCTGGCATCTGTCAACGATTCTTACAATGCTGTTTTTGTACATGGTGATGCAGTGGAGAATGCTATGTTTTACGGACGTGGAGCAGGTGAGCTTCCTACAGCAAGTGCTGTTGTTGGAGATATCTTTGAGATCGCCCGTAATATTAAGAATAACTGCAGTGCAAGAATCGGATGTACCTGTTATAAGGAACTTCCGGTGAAAAAAATGGCAGATACACACAACCGTTATTTCCTGAGACTTCTGGTGGAAGACCGTTGTGGTGTACTGGCTGAAATGACAGCAGTATTTGCAAAATATCATGTAAGTGTGGAGCAGATCGTACAGAAGGCTTCCAAACATCAGGATTGTGCAGAAATTGTAGTGATCACTGCAAAAGTACGTGAAGGCGATTTCCGCACAGCAATGGAAGAACTCAGCGGAAGAAGCTCTGTAAGAAAAATATCCAGTATGCTTCGTGTATATGGAGAATAATTGTAGTCAGAGACAGAAAGCCCTTGCAAAAAATCAGATTTTTGTTACTATATAATAGGTAAAATTTTAACAGATAAAATACAGGCGATTCTGCTGACCGCAGAAAAGCAATCTATTTGAAGAGGAGAACAATAATGAGCAAAAAACCAACCGTTTTAATGATCCTGGATGGTTATGGATTGAATGACAGACATGATGGAAATGCAATCTACGAAGCAAAAACTCCTGTCATGGATAAATTAATGGCAGAGTATCCTTTTGTGAAGGGAAATGCCAGCGGACTTGCCGTAGGTCTTCCTGACGGACAGATGGGCAACTCCGAAGTCGGACATATGAATATGGGTGCAGGACGTATCGTATATCAGGAACTTACCAGAATCACCAAAGAGATCAACGATGGAGATTTCTTTAAGAATGAAGCACTTCTTGCAGCAATGAAAAATGCAAAAGAAAACGATTCTGCTGTCCATTTCATGGGACTTCTCTCTGATGGTGGTGTACACAGCCACAATACACATCTCTATGCACTTCTTGAAATGGCAAAGAGAGAAGGTCTTAAAAAGGTTTATGTACACTGCTTCTTGGACGGACGTGATACACCACCGGCTTCCGGTAAAGATTTTGTTCAGCAGCTTGTAGACAAGATGAACGAGATCGGTGTTGGCGAAGTTGGTGTGATCTCCGGACGTTATTATGCAATGGACAGAGATAACCGCTGGGATCGTGTAGAGCTCGCATATAAGGCTCTTACAGAAGGAGAAGGCGTTAAGGCTGCAGATCCTGTTGCAGCAGTACAGGCTTCTTACGATGACGACAAGACAGACGAATTTGTACTTCCTACTGTTATCGAAAAAGACGGTAAACCAGTTGCAACTGTTCAGGATAAAGATTCTGTTGTATTCTTCAACTTCCGTCCTGACCGGGCAAGAGAGATCACCAGAGCATTCTGTGATGATGAATTCCAGGGATTTGCACGTACAAAGAAACTGGACCTCACTTATGTATGCTTTACAGATTATGATGAAACAATCCGGAACAAAGAAGTTGCATTCCACAAAGTACAGCTTCACAATACTTTCGGTGAATATCTTGCAGCTCATGATATGACTCAGGTTCGTATTGCTGAAACAGAAAAATATGCACATGTTACTTTCTTCTTCAACGGTGGTGTGGAAGAACCAAATAAAGGAGAAGACAGAATCCTTGTAAAATCTCCAAAGGTTGCTACTTATGACCTGCAGCCTGAGATGAGTGCACCGGCAGTATGCGAAAAACTTGTAGAAGCAATCAAATCCGATAAATACGATGTGATTATCATCAACTTTGCAAACCCGGATATGGTTGGTCATACAGGTGTAGAAGCAGCAGCTGTGAAGGCTATTGAGACAGTAGATGAATGCGTTGGCAAAGCTGTTGAAGCCCTCAAAGAAGTAGACGGACAGATGTTTATCTGTGCAGACCATGGAAATGCAGAACAGCTCATCGATTATGAGACAGGAGAACCATGGACAGCTCATACTACCAATCCAGTTCCATTTATCCTTGTAAATGCAGACCCCAAATTCACTCTGAAAGAGAATGGATGCCTTGCAGATATCATTCCTACACTGATCCAGCTTATGGGAATGGAACAGCCAGCAGATATGACAGGAGAAAGCCTTCTTATTGAAAAATAAAATTGAATAGAATAGTCGGGGATATGGTTCCCGGAAGTCAGAAAAAATTATTCCGCAGGTGTATTATAAAGACCAGAAACATCCGAAAGGTGCATCCATAGAAAAAGGATCTTACACACTTGAGATTAAGGTGGCTGCTACATCATTACCACTTCAGAAGGGCAGAGCTGTTGTTGTGAAAGTTTCCGGTCTTGGCAAAGGGGATTATGTAAAGACTGTTACTTCAGCCAAATATCAGAGCTTTGAAGCAAGGAAAAGCAGTGATCACAGTAAAATCTGGAAAGAAATCTATAAAATGTACCATTAAAGTAACAAAATAAATAAACAGTAATGCCAGAGCCTCCGGTTGATTTATCAGCCGGAGGTTTGTTTGGGAATAAAAACAAATTTTCTGTAAATCTTAAAAAAAAGAAGCGATTTCAGGTGCAAAAAACTGGAAGTATGTTATAATGAAAACGATAGCGAAATTTTGACAATTTATATAGATATTTATTCAGGAGAGCATATTGATGGGTTACAAAAGAACAAACGGAAACGAACCGGAAGGTGCCACAGGAGCACCGGAAGGGAACACCACAGACATTGAGAACAAGATCAATGCGGCTCTGGATAATATAATAGAAGAATCCCCAGGGCAGGAAGAACCTGTGAGACACAGAGCCAAGTCAGCCAGACCAGGTCCGGTAGTATATGTACCGGTGGATGATCTGGATGAAAAGATTTCAGAGTCTGTTCCTACAGGTAAGAAGAAGTTGAAGTTCAAAGGTCTCAGAGTGTTTGGACTGTTGTTTCTTATGGCATGTGTGGGTGTGGGCTGTGCATATGGTGCAGCATCTTATTATTTTTCAGACCGTTTTTTTGAGGGAACATGGATCAATGGGATCAACTGTTCCCATAAGACTGCTTACGAAGTAGAACAGCTTCTCGCGAAGAATACTGACGGTTATGCCATAGAGGTAGACTCCAGGAATCTTTCTCCACAGACCATTAATGGAAGCGATATTGATTATCATTATGTGTCCAGCGGAGAAGTACTGAACCTTCTGAAAAAACAGAAGCCTTATGAATGGATCAAGGGCTTTTATGAGCAGAAGAGTTACACAGTAGAAGAGAAGAGTACCTATAATAAGACCCTTCTGCAGGATCAGGTAAAAGCTCTGAACTGTGCGCAGGTTGAGAATCAGGTAGAACCGGAGAATGCCTATGTGGCATTTCAGGATAATCAGTTTGTGATCGTACCGGAAACAGAGGGAAGCAAGCTAGATGTAAAGGCGGCATACAGACTTCTGGATACTGCAGTGGCAAAAGGAGAGACTTCTGTAGATTTCAGCAGTTCTTCTGATGCTTATGTATCCGCAGAGGTCACACAGGATGATCCTTCACTTCAGTCTACACTGGAAGCATGTAATAACTACACAAAAGCAAGTATCAATTATACATTTGGAGATCAGACAGTGACTCTGGATGGCAATACCATCAAGGACTGGCTTCAGTTCGACGAAAAGGGACAGCTGGTATTCGATGACAATTCTCTTCAGCAGCATATTGCAGAATATGTGGCACAGCTGGCAGCTTCCTATGATACTGTGGGAACAGAAAGAGAATTTAATACCACCAGTGGCAGAACCGTTTATGTATCCAGTTCCATTTATGGCTGGAAGATCGACCAGGCAGCAGAAGCAGCAGAATTAAGTCAGGAAATCCAGTCCGGAACACAGACTACCAGAGAACCAGTTTATTCTCAGACAGCCAACTCCTACGGAGTTAATGATCTTGGGAATACCTATATTGAAGTAGACTTAAGCCAACAGCACATGTATTATTATCAGAATGGCTCAATGATCTTTGACTCTGATTTTGTATCAGGTAATATGAGCTATGATGACAGACAGACCCATGCAGGAATTTTCACTATGTATTATAAGAAGAGTCCAGATGTCCTTCGTGGATCACAGAAAGCAGACGGAACTTATGAATACGAAGAGAAAGTAGAATACTGGATGCCTTTTGACGGAGGTATCGGTTTCCATGATGCACCATGGAGAGACGAATTTGGCGGTGATATTTACCTGACCAGCGGTTCTCATGGATGTATCAACCTTCCACCGGACAATGCAGCAGAGCTGTATGGACTGATCCAGTACAATGTGCCGATTGTCTGCTTCTACTAAAGAAAGTAAAGAGAGGGAAGTTTATGTTTAGCAGAGAGTTTGATTTTTTTCTTGCAGGAGCAGCACTGATCATTGGAATTATGATGCTGACCGGTCATGGAAATTTTTTTCTGAAGGGCGGTAATGCAGACCTTCGCAAAAAGAAATACGACGAAGCCAAATTATCAAAGGCTTCAGGAGTTACGCTGATTCTTATCGGGATTGCTACAGGCATTGATTCTTATACCACCAGCCTGGCGGCAAAGATTGCCTATGTTGTAATACTTCTGGCAATCCTTGCAGGACTTGGTCTGTTTCTCAAGTTCAAATGCCAGAAGTAGAAGTAAATTCCGGGATTCAGTGGGGCTCAGAACATACAGTAAAATAATCAACAGGAGGAGTATGGTAACAGTAATGTGCCATGCTCTTCTTTTTTTGTATCTTCGTAACTGTTCAGTACCCTCACAGTTACGAGTCAAAATGCATTCCAAATCACCTTCGGTGATGGCATTTTGCCTTGTATGTCTCGGGATTTTGGCAAAAAACATGCCAAAACACCTCGCGGGATACTACCTTCTGAATAGTTACGTATCTTCAATATTTTACAGGATAACCCGAAATAACCCGAAATGACTCTAAAAAATAATATTCATTTCCGGGAAAATATGCTATACTATGTCTATCTATGCAAACGGAGTACAATATGAAATACAAAAATACAGTCAGAGCTGAATTCTGTGACCGTCCCAATCGCTTTATTGCACATGTAAAGATCAATGGGGTCATGGAAACAGTTCATGTAAAGAACACCGGCAGATGCAGAGAACTACTTGTTCCAGGATGTCCGGTCATTCTTGAAAAAAGTGATAATACTGCCCGCAAGACAGCATATGATCTGATCAGTGTCTGCAAAGAAGGACGTTGGATCAATATGGATTCTCAGGCACCGAATCAGGCAGCAGCGGAATGGATTCAAGGTGGAGGCCTTTTTCCTGAAGAAGTTTCTGTGTACAGGGAACGCAAATACGGCAATTCCCGTTTTGATATCTATGTAGAGTCCCCGGAGAGAAAAGCCTTTATAGAAGTGAAGGGAGTAACTCTGGAAGAGAATAACATTGTCCGTTTTCCAGACGCACCTACAGAACGGGGACTGAAACATGTAGAAGAACTGGCAGAATGTATGCAAGATGGTTACGAAGCATATCTCCTTTTTGTGATCCAGATGAAAGATGTGAGGAAGTTTCAGCCTAACTGGAATACCCACCACAGATTCGGGGATGCTCTGAAGGCTGCCAGGGAAGCAGGTGTCAGGATTCTTGCCATGGACTGTATGATCGGAGAGGATTTTATGAGAATACAGGACCCTGTAGAAGTAGATCTGGAGGAAACAGATGCTGAATAAGATCATAACCCCACTTCTTAACTGGTACAGGCAGAACAAAAGAGCGCTTCCATGGAGAGACCAGAATAACGCCTATTATACCTGGGTTTCCGAAATCATGCTCCAGCAGACCAGAGTGGAGGCGGTCAAACCTTATTTTCAGCGTTTTACAGAAGAACTTCCAGATGTGAGAGCATTGGCAGAATGCCCGGAAGAAAAGCTTTTGAAGCTGTGGGAAGGACTGGGATATTATAATCGTGTCCGAAACATGCAGAAAGCAGCCTGTCAGGTAGTAGAACTTTATGACGGAGCATTACCTGCTTCTTATGAGGAGCTGCTGTCACTGAAGGGCATTGGAAGTTACACAGCAGGAGCTATTGCTTCTATTGCATACGGAATCCCGATACCAGCTGTAGATGGCAATGTGCTTCGGGTGATCACCAGGATTCAGGAGGATGCTGGTGATATCATGAAACAGTCTGTTAAGAAACAGATAGAGGCAGAATTAAAGGACGTTATGCCGGAGGACGCACCTGGAGATTTTAACCAGGCACTGATGGAGCTTGGTGCAGTAATCTGTGTTCCTAATGGTCAGCCAAAATGCGAAGAATGCCCTGTAAGTCTCTGCTGTCAGGCATTTCATCATGGGACAATTGAGCAATATCCTGTAAAAGCACCAAAGAAATCACGAAAAATCGAGAAGCGTACTGTTCTGGTAATTCAGGATGGCAATTATACAGCCATAAAGAAGCGTCCGGACCAGGGGCTTCTGGCAAGGCTTTATGAACTTCCAAATACAGAGGGACATCTT
The DNA here is from genome assembly GCA_900551715.1 of uncultured Blautia sp. Classification (GTDB taxonomy): domain Bacteria; phylum Bacillota; class Clostridia; order Lachnospirales; family Lachnospiraceae; genus Blautia_A. Next base: position 10,628 of record URXG01000071.1, read on the forward strand.
AGTCAGAAAGAAGCTCTGGAAAAAGTAAAAACACTGGGGCTGGAACCTTTATACATTGAGCCTCTTCCTAAGGCAAAACATGTTTTTTCCCATATTGAGTGGCGAATGATAGGATACAGGATCCGGGTAGCTGCTCTGGAAGAAAAAAATACACAAGGACTTATTTTTGCTGACAGAAAAGAATCTCACAGACAATATGCAATTCCGTCAGCATTCAGTGCATATATCAAATTCATGAAGGAGGAAACAGTCAAATGAAACTGTTAAGTATTGCAATTCCCTGTTATAATTCAGAAGCATATATGGAAAAATGTATCGAGTCTCTTCTTACAGGTGGAGAAGAAGTGGAGATTCTGGTAGTAGATGACGGATCTTCTGACCGAACAGCAGAGATTGCAGATTCCTATGCAGAAAAATATCCAACCATAGTCAAAGCCATCCATCAGGAAAACGGTGGACATGGTGAAGCAGTCAATTCTGGTATCCGCAATGCCACGGGACTTTACTTTAAAGTTGTAGACAGTGATGACTGGGTAAATCAGGAAGCTTATGCACAGATTCTCAAGACTCTGGAAGAACTCACCAGGGGACCAGAGACTGTAGACCTTCTTATAAGTAATTTTGTTTACGAAAAACAGGGGGTCACCCGCAAAAAAGTCATGCAGTACCGTCATTGTCTCCCGATAAACGAAGTATTCGGATGGGACAGTGTACATATGTCAAAAGGCAAATATCTTCTGATGCATTCTATGATCTACCGTACCAAACTTCTTCATGAATGCCAGCTGGAGCTTCCAAAGCACACCTTTTATGTAGACAACCTGTTTGCTTTTGAACCACTTCCTTATGTAAAGAAACTCTATTATCTGGATGTGAACTTCTATCGTTATTTTATCGGACGTGACGATCAGTCCGTTAATGAGAAAGTAATGATCAAAAGGATCGATCAGCAGATCCGGGTAAATAAACTGATGGCAGATGTGTTCCACAGATGTCAGTTTGATAATAAACATGTCAAGAAATATATGTTAAGTTATCTTGATATTATTACTACAGTTTCTTCCATTATGCTGGTACGTGCAGGTACAAAAGAAGAACTGGACAAGAAGAAAGAACTTCTGGAATACATCAGAGAACAGGACCGCTGGTTATATCACAAACTGCGTTACAGCCTTCTGGGAAGAGCTGCCAACCTTCCTGGCAGAGGTGGACGTAAGATGTTTGTGGCAGCATACAAAGTATGCCAGAAATTCTATGGATTTAATTAAAAAATAAAACGTAACTGTTCAGTACCCTCACAGTTACGAGTCAAAATGCATTCCTAATCACCTT
>URXG01000072.1 GCA_900551715.1 uncultured Blautia sp.
CCATAACATCAACAGTTTTTAAACCATGAATTAAAGCAGCTTTTGTTGCAGTCTCAGCTGCCATCTGTGCTGCATAAGGGGTAGATTTCTTTGAACCTCTAAATCCAAGACCGCCGGCACTTGCCCAAGAAAGAGCATTTCCTTCGTTGTCTGTCAGTGTAACAATGGTATTGTTAAATGAAGACTGGATATGTGCCTGTCCATGTTCAACGTTTTTCTTAACACGACGTTTTGTAGTCGCTTTTCTGGTTGTCTTTGCCATCTTAAAACTAACCTACACTTTCCTTTATATTATCTCAATCTATATGTTACTACTTATTTTTTCTTATTTGCAACTGTTCTCTTAGGACCTTTACGTGTTCTGGCATTTGTCTTAGTTTTCTGTCCACGAACCGGGAGTCCTTTACGATGACGGATACCTCTGTAGCATCCGATTTCCTGCAGTCTCTTGATATTCAGAGCGATTTCACGACGGAGATCACCTTCAACCATCATTGTTTCATCAATGACAGCACTGATTTTCTTTACATCGTCGTCTGTCAGGTCTCTGACACGTGTGTCAGGGTTAACACCTGCCTGAGCAAGGATTTTGTCTGCGCTTGCTCTACCAATACCATAAATATAGGTAAGGCCGATTTCGATACGTTTTTCTCTTGGTAAGTCTACACCAGCTATACGAGCCATGTACTGTTTCCTCCATTTTCTTTCTTTTGAAAGTCTTACTGTGTACACCACTTGCTGTCTCGCAAGGTGAAATGGGGTGCATCATAATAAGCTTCCTGCTTTTTAGTTTCCTAATTGGGGTGCCTCGGTACAACACCCAGCCGCCTTGGCGTAAAGCGACCTTTCCGAAATGTGACCTCACGGTCACTGTTGCCTCTCGGTATTAGGCAATACATGCTTCTTTAATAAAATATTAAAACAGTCCGAACAACCCCTCCGGGTGTATCAAACTGCAGCCGCACGTTTCACAAACTTCTGTCAATCAACCCTGACGCTGTTTGTGTTTTGGATTTTCACAGATTACTCTGATAGATCCTTTTCTTTTAATGATCTTGCATTTTTCGCAGATCGGCTTTACAGATGATCTTACTTTCACTGGAAATCCTCCTTTTCCGTAATATAGGCTTGAATCTGCAGTTCATATACGCTCTATCAGCGCATACAACCAGTATAATAACATTCCTTTTCGAAAAAAACAACCCCTCATTTTAATTTTTTTTATTTTTTAATGTTATTTACAAAAAAAATGTTCGACATGCTATTTTAATGTCGTAACGATCAGTTTACTTTCCAGTGCAGCAGCGATCAGATCCTCTTTACAGCTATACCCAGCCCTGGCAATCATGTCCTGAAAATTCCACCGTACTCCTGATGTGGAACAGTTCATTTTTTTTGCAATCTCTGAGTAAGACAGCCCACATATATAAAGCCGCAGCATTTCCAGTTGTCTGGGACTGATTTCCCCGCTTGTGACCCAGTTCAGTTCCACATTTGGAGTTTCATCTGGAAAGACATGTTCTCCATTAAGAGTTCTGAGTATCACATCACGAATCTCATCCTCACCATGATCCTTATACCAAAGACTGTCTGCACATCCGGTTTTCGCCCTCTCAAGTACTTTAGGATCGATCAGTGATGTTACAATAAGGATCTTCGTACCCGGATGTTCCTCCTTTATGGTCTTTCCCGCAGTCAGCCCATCGTGATTATGAAAGGTCTGCACATCCATCAATACCAGATCGATCCCTGCATAATTACAGATTTTTACTGCTTCGCGGGCATCACTGACCGTATCTACCAGCTTGAATTCGGGATTTTGCAAAATAATATATTCAAAATATTTCTGCATGATTTTCTGATCTTCCACAATGAGTACCCTTACCATAGAATCATTCCCTTCGCATACTGAAGTAATCTGATATTTTATCTCTTTAACGGAAAATTTAAAAACAGGTAAAAAGCAGGTTCAAAAAATGTCTTCATTGTCCCATGTTCTGCTTCTACTGCTTTCCTTAATGCAGATAATCCCCCACCTTCTTTCGCATTTTTCAATGGCGGTTCACCATCATTGGTAATCTGGATCTGATATCCGTCCATGTTTCTCTTTATTTCCACATAAACTGCAGTTCCATGTGCATGACGTGCACAGTTTGTCACACATTCACGGAGGGCGCGATCTGTAAGCCATCCATAAATCAGATCATCCGGATAATTACCCTGGATCTGAATTGATATTCCAAGTTCCCTTGCATGCTTTTTCGTATCCTCATACTGGTTTTCTTTATTATCGGCAGTCGAACTTGTAAGAATATAAACCTGCTGCTTTAGAGTTTCCAGCTGCACTCTCATATTGCCAGGTTCTTCTTTCTTTTCAAGAATTCTCCGTATGGAAAGAAGACTTCTTCCGAAATTATCGTGTACCTTCATTTTCATAGCCAGCGTTTCCTGCTCGCGTATTTCATCGCCTATCTTTTCATACATTTCTTCTAGTTTTCGATTCAACTGCTCTAACTTCTCATTATTACTTTTGATTTTTTCATTGTTGCAATATAATTCAGACACATTGATTGCAACAGTCTGTACATAACCTTTCAGATCCGGCTCTTTAAGCTGATATTCCTGAAACATCCAGACGGAACCATCTGGTAAATAAAATACATTACTGTCAGAATTTAATTTTACAATATTTTTCTGAACAGGTTCTGAATTTATAGCATTACGGAAAATCTTAAAATTCTGAAGATAATTTCCTGTCAGTATTCTGCATAATTCCTGCATTTTAACATTACTCAGTATGATACGTCCAAGAGCATCCGAAAAGCAGACACCACAGGGAACATTATTTACAGCTTCGTAAACAGACCATGGTGACAACGTATTGTTACATTCTTTTTGTTCCCTGCGAATAGCCAGAATCAGATAAACCGTCAACAGAATTACTGATATTACAAGTGCATATATTGGTAATGAATACAATATCGGCTTGTATGAAAGAGTATCCTGCCGACGCTGGTGATCACTCAACAGGCACACCATAAAAAGACATGAAGCAAACAGCCATACGGAAGATACTGCAATTTTCCATTTTCCTGCTGAACGCATAATTCTGGAAAACAACAGGATAAATTCAAGGATCAGACATATTTCCATAAGGATCATTAGAAGATTTTGTAATATCATGGTGTCTTTTATGAAACCGGACATCGAATAAACCATTCCTGTTCCTCCTGCTGTATCAAAAGATCAGGTCTCTCTGCCAGAAAATCACGAATATCTGCCAGACATACCACATGCACAGAAATCTGCAGTTTTTCTTCAATCTGAGTCACACGGAAAAAGATCGAATTCACTACATCAAATAATTGTTCAATCAGCCATTCAAAAAAATCATAACATCTCAGAACATCATCTGCATGAAGCATTTTTTCTTTATCCTGTACAAAATAAGCTGCCCGGATCTTACATAATTTCAGATTTTCGCAGGATTCCGCCAGACTTTGCTTCAGGTCAGCCATAGTCAGGGAATCTCCTTGTGAGCTGTATCTGGTAAGCACAAGATTTTTTCTTCGTTTCAGATAAGTTCCCACTACCACTATCTTACTCAGAAGCATATCACATTCCTCTCTTGAATCTGTCTGTTCAATTTTCTTCATATACATAGAAAGCAATTCATACTGTCTGTAAGTCTGATCCTGTATCATGTTCAGCAGACGATTCTGTTCTTCTAGTTTTCTCCTTGCGGCTTCTTTCTGATATGTCATCTGCAAAAGCTGATTTCGTTCCGTTAATTCCTCCTGCTGTTCCTGAATGTCCTGATACTGGTCAAGCAGAGCGGAAATATCTTCCGTCCAGAATAAATGACCACCTTTTACAGGAATATGCTTGATCAAAATTCCATTTTCCTGCATTAAAGATCCTGCGATCACACATTCACGCATATCTTTAGAAAGCTCCGGAAAATTTCCTGTATAATAATAACGCTGAAAAGTTTCATCTGTGATTTCTGCATCAAGACTGCCTGTTGACTGAAATAATTCAAAATAACGACTATTTGTAGGAATCAGTCCACACAGGATACAGCCTTGAAAAATAGCAGCTATACAAAGGCAGCAGATTGCTGTCAAATCTCCTGCAATGGCACTGAGAAAAGGCAGACGAAGAATATTTCCAATGTTCCATCCCAAAAGCACGATACCCGGTATTACCGGAAACCAGAAACGTTTTTTGCCGGATGTTTTGCTTCTACGAACAAGTATCACGTCCATTGCACTGAGACAAAATATGATCCATATCTGAATGATCAGAAAAAGAAAACCGTATCCATAACTATTGTCCGAATAAGGTGGTTTCAGATAGAACCTGAAAACCTGCTGATGCAGATCATTTGTAAATACACATATGACCAGTACTGCTGCAAAAACCAACAACAAAACATGATTTTTTCTAATTTTAGAATTTTCCTTTTCTTCCAGAAGCAAAGCCGCATTCAAACCTAATGTCGGAATCAGGAGCATCGGAAGATAATACAGATACCAGCAGATATGTGCTTTTGTTACTGTTCGTTTCGTTCACAGTAACCTGATCAGAACTTACCGCTGGTTCCACCATGGGACCGTCCGGAAGAGCTTGTGTGAGATGAGCTTCCACCTGAACCAGAAGAAGCAGATGAGCTGCTTTTTTCATTTTTAATTGTTCTTTGAGTAACAATTCTGTTGACAAAACTGTCCGTTGATCTTTGCAGTGACAATGAACCACTGCGTTCATAGGCTTTCGCGGATTCCTGTTTTTTCACAGATTTCAGATTTCCGGATTTTCTTTTAACTATTCCAAATGAAATAAGAAAAGCGACAACTAAATCTGTATAGAGCCAAAATGGAGATACCTTTTCCTTTGGCATATTACCAACATCGTATGGTTCACCGGTTGCTGCCTGTCGCAGGAAATCATCACACTGATCCGCAAAACAATTAAATGCCTTTGCATACTCTCCTCTGCTGAGTTTACTCTGGAATTCACCTCTGATATATTCAAGCCCTGCATCTGTAAAAGCTGTCGTATGACTGTAACCATAAGTTGAAATCGCCCATTCTCTTTCACCCATGCTGATCAGAAGAAGAAGACCATCATCATTTTCTCCATATCCGTATCCGTTGTAATCATAATAGTCATCCGCATACGCTTCGACGGTTTTGCCTTCCAGCGAGTTGACGGTGACAATACCCACTTCATTTTTATATCTCTGGCTGATGTCTTCAAGTTTGTCTAACAGCACACTGCTTTCTTCTTCTGTCAGCAAGCAGGCTTCATCTACAAGAAGTGGTTTCTGACGTTCTGACGGAATCTCAGAAGCCATTACCGGACATATAAGGATAAATATCCAGAGAACAGAAAGCAGGCTGTACCATATTTTCTTTTTTATTTTCATTTTATCTGTTCCCTCCTGCTACATTAAAAACAAACACTTCAGACCATACAGCACGCCCCAGATAAGGAGTGTACGTATTCCTACAGATTTCCAGAACCTTGATCTGTCGATTGGCAGATCACCAACCATCTTTCCGGTCTGACCATTCATTGCGAAGATGAATTTTTTTCCTTTCCAGGTCGTATTAAGAATCCATACAGGATACATTGCATACCAGTAACTTGCGTTATGTATCTGTACATTGCTTTCTTTTACAGATGTACCACCATTATATCCTCGAACAGTCTTTCGGAAAGCCTGTTCTGTGCAGACCCGTATTCTCTCTCGCGCTCTGTCTATACGTTCTTCCACATTGACATCATAACGATCAGCGATGTATCCTGCCAGGTAAGCCTGCTGAAAAGGTACTGCTTCATGGAAATCATAAGGTTCAATTGATTCCATCAGTGTATCATCCATTTTTTTTGAACCATCTGCGGGTACATGATCAAAACTTATTGTTCCCTCTCGACAGACCTGATAGATCTCGCGAGTTGTATACTCAGTATCACCTGATCTGGAAACGTGAACTTTTTCTGCCTCATATATTATCCGGGCATCTACATCTACATCAAACAGCCAAAATGGAATATATATACCCTTGATCTCATCCACATGGTTTTCTTTTTTGAATACTTTTGGAAGAAATTTCTTTCCCTGAAGATGCTTATGGTAATTTTCTTTGGCAGCTTTTTTATCCAGTTTGAACGGAATGATATAATCTGGTTTCAGATCTCCTGAAAACTGGCCTTTTATTGTTATTTTATTATTGCAGAATGGGCATGTTGTTGCCCCTGTTGTTTCATCGGCTACAATCTCACTTCCGCAGGACTGGCAGCTATAAACACGCATACCCTTTATCTCATCATTCTGCCATTGCCCGGTACTCATTGAATACCAGTTTTCTGCAGAATCTGTCTTTTTGTTCATCTGTGTATCTTCAATGTCCTGTGTACGCTGAAATTCGTCAACCGTCATCTCTGTATCACAATATGGACATTTCATATGCTGAGATTTTGAATCAAATACCATTGCACCACCGCAGGATGGACACTTATATTCTATGATATCAGACATATACTGCATTCCCCCTTTTCTGTTGCCGATTGCTGTTCACTGTATTTTTGTAAACAGCAGCCGGCTTTTCACAGATTCTTTTATGTTCTTATGGTTTCGGTGTTCCACAGTATTCACAGAAATGTCCTGTATTTGTGGCTCCGCAGCTGCATACCCATTTATCACCTGCCGTCTGACGTGACATACCTGGAGCAGCCGTTCCCTGCTGTGGATAATCCCGAGATATCATATTGCCATACGCAGGTGCCGGAACACCCGTAAGTGCTGACACAATCTGATTGCCATTATCCAGCTTGCGGTTTCCTAAAAGCCCTATTTTTTCGCCACAGATATCACAGTACTTTTTGTCAAATAATCCCATTCCTGAAACCTCCTTCCGGCAGAGAATCTGTTACGTTACCGTTTACAAAATCTTTCCTAGTTCCCCTTCAAGTTCAGCTGTTGTTTCAGTTCCGTTTTCAATTGTTACAAGTGTCGCTTTACTTTCTGAATCTTTCTTTTATATTTGTTATTATACCGGATGTTTCTTTTTTTTTCACTATCACTTCTGACAGTAACTGTATTTTGCGCAAAAAAAAGAACCAGAGACTCTATACGAATCTCCGATTCTTTTCAGTTAATCTATCCAACGGTTTTTATTTGTCTCTCCAAATGATACGTCCTTTGGACAAATCATACGGTGATAACTCTATGGTAACTTTATCTCCCGGAAGAATACGGATAAAATTCATACGCAGCTTACCGCTGATATGAGCCAGAACTACATGCTTGTTTTCCAGTTCAACTTTGAACATGGCATTTGGCAGCTTCTCCAGTACAGTGCCTTCCACTTCGATTACGTCTGCTTTTGACATTATAAACCTCCTGTGTCATCTGTCATTAATAAAAAATGTGTCTGCCCTTTGGGCAAACCATTTGCTGAACCCCTGGAATAATCAAAGAGTCAGAGTCAGTATCTCAGGTTCTCCATCTGTAATAAGAATTGTATTTTCATAATGAGCAGAAAGAGATCCGTCCATAGTAACAACGGTCCACTCGTCATCTTCCCATGCAACATCTGCACGTCCAAGATTGATCATCGGTTCAATAGCCAGTGTCATACCCGGCATCAGTTTGATTCCTCTTCTTTTCTGAGGAAAGTTCGGTATCTGCGGATCCTCATGAAGATGAGTTCCTATTCCATGACCTACCAGATCTCTGACAATTCCATAATTAAATTTGGCAGCATACGCTCCAATGGCTTTGGAAATATCATTCAGATGATTTCCTGCTTTTGCAAATTTGATTCCCTCAAAGAAACTCTGTCTGGTAACATCCATAAGCTGTTTTGCTTCAGGTGAAACTTCTCCCACTGCATAGGTACGGGCTGCATCAGAGTGATATCCCTTATAGATCAGTCCTGCATCAATCTTTACAAGATCTCCCTCCTGTATAATTTTGTGTTTGGAAGGAATTCCATGAACAACTTCATCATTCAGGCTAATACAGAATGATCCCGGAAAGCCCTGATAATTTAAAAAGTTTGGAGTACAGCCAAGAGAACGGATCATTTCTTCACCGATCTTATCAAGTTCTTTTGTGCTGATACCTGGTTTGATATGAGTGGCAAGGTCATTATGAACTTTTTCCAGCAAATGACCGGCATGTCTCATAAGCTCGATTTCATGTTCTGACTTAATTGAAACTGACATTTTTATTCTCCCAAGATTTCGACGATTTCCTGGAACACTTCATCCAGTGTGCGGGTTCCGTCTACAGTCTTTAATACGCCCTGCTTTGTATAGTAGTCAATCAATGGCTGTGTCTGATCATGATATACAGTAAGACGTTTGGATACTGTCTCCGGCTTGTCATCATCACGAAGAACAAGCTTTTCGCCACAGGTATCACAGATTCCTTCTGTCTTAGGTGCTGCATATACAATATGATAAGTAGCTCCGCATTTCAGGCAGGCTCTTCTGCCGGACATACGGTTTACGATGTTTTCGTCCGGAACATCTACATCGATGGCATAATCAATCTTACTCCCCAGCTTGTTCAGTGCTTCTGTAAGGCACTCTGCCTGTGGGATTGTTCTCGGAAAACCATCCAGTACATAGCCGTTTTTTGCATCCTTCTGCTGGATTCTGTCTACTACAAGATCGCAGGTAAGTTCATCTGGTACTAAAAGTCCCTGATCCATATAAGTTTTTGCTTTTTTGCCTAATTCAGTACCGTTTTTGATATTTGCACGAAAAATATCTCCTGTAGAAATATGAGGAATACTATATTTCTCTGCAATTTTTTTGGCCTGTGTTCCTTTTCCGGCACCTGGTGCACCCAACATAATGATTCTCATTATAAAATACCCTCCTTTTCTTATGAAGCCCTCAAAAAACAGAAAAAGGTCCGATAAACCTTTTATCCGGTATACTAAGGCATAAGGTTGTGATGTACAAACACCACAACCTTTATTTTACAGTGTGCTGCGTCTACAGTCAATAACACAACTCACTAATTATTCAAAAAGCCTTTGTAATTGCGGACGAGCAGCTGTGATTCAACCTGTTTCAGTGTTTCCAGTACGACACCAACAACGATGATGATAGATGTACCTCCAAATGAAACATTTGCCCCAAATACTCCGTTAAAGAAGAATGGGATAACAGCTACGATAATAAGACCTACCGCACCTATAAAAATAATATAACTGAGCATCTTTGTCAGATAATCTGATGTTGCTTTACCAGGACGAATACCCGGGATAAAGCCACCCTGTTTCTTGATATTATCAGCAACTTCCAGTGGATTGAATGTAATGGAAGTATAGAAATATGCAAAGAACACACAAAGTACCATATACAGCAGCAATCCCCAGCTGTACTGGATCTGTTTCGGATTACACCAGTTACTTGATGAAAGACCTCTTAAGATTTCGCTTCCAATACCTGTTCCATTTGCCTTACCTGCAAACTGGGCAATAACTCCCGGGAATGACATAATAGAAGAAGCAAAGATAATCGGAATAACCCCGGCTGTATTGACCTTCAGAGGAATATTGGTGGACTGACCGCCCATCATCTTTCTTCCTACCATTTTTCTGGAATACTGAACCGGAATTCTTCTTTCTGCTCCATTAAGAATAAGTACAAATACCACTACTATCAGAATGATTGCAAAGATAATAAGTCCTGCAAGCATACCTTTGGCAATGGTCTTTCCTTTGATGAAGTTCTCATATAATGTTGTCATATCACTTGGAATACGAGAAATGATATTTACTGCAAGTACAATAGAAATACCGTTTCCTACACCTTTTTCTGTGATACGTTCACCAATCCACATCAGCATGGCTGAGCCTGCTGTAAGGCTGGCTACAACAACGATTCCCTTGAGAACATTCATATCAGCAATGATGTTTCCACGAGCAAAACCAATGGTCATTGCAATAGACTCAAAAAGAGCAAGTCCTACTGTCACATATCGAGTGATAGCAGTCATTTTTTTTCTTCCCTCTTCACCATCTCTGTGCATTTCCTCCAGAGCAGGAATTGCAATTGTAAGAAGCTGAATGATAATGGAAGACGTGATGTATGGTGTGATATTCAGAGCAAACACAGACATGCTCTCAAAAGAGCCGCCGGTGAATGCATCAAAAAAGTTAAATGCATCACCGGTGTTACTCTGAAACCATCTCTTAAAAACATCACTGTCGACACCTGGGATGGGCATCTGGGAACCAATTCGGATGACAAGAATCATCCAGAATACATAGAGAAGCTTACGACGCATCTCTTTTACTCTAAAAACATTTTTAAGAGTCTCAAACATTAGATCACCTCTACTGTACCACCCGCAGCTTCGATTTTAGCTTTTGCTGTTTCACTTACAGCATTAACTTTAACATTAAGTTTCTTGGTAAGTTCACCGTTTCCAAGAATCTTAACACCGTCTCCAGCTTTGGAAATTGCTCTGCTGGACAGTAAGGTATCAACTGTTACTTCTGCTCCGTCTTCAAAACGGTTCAGAACGTCAACATTGATTGCAATGATTTCTTTTGTATTTCTGTTTTTGAAGCCTCTCTTAGGAAGACGTCTGTATAAAGGCATCTGTCCACCTTCAAATCCCGGTTTCTTGTGTCCGGAACGAGCTAACTGTCCTTTATGTCCTTTTCCGGCCGTTTTGCCGTTTCCGGAACCATGTCCACGGCCTCTTCTGAAGTTATCACTGTGTTTAGAACCTTCTGCTGGTCTTAAATTTGATAATTCCATCTTTGGCACCTCCTTTATATTATTCAATCTCTGGATATTACTTATGCTTCTTCTACCTTTACAAGATGCTGAACCTGCTGGATCATTCCTCTTGTTGCAGCATTGTCAGGCATTTCAACTGTTTTGTGCATTTTGGTAAGTCCCATAGCAGTTACAGTTTTTTTGTGTTTCGGTACAGCTCCGATTGGGGACTTAACCAGTGTAACCTTTAATGTGTTTGCCATTATTTTTTCCTCCTTATGCCAGAATCTCTTCTACAGATTTTCCGCGAAGTTTAGCAACTTCTTCCGGAGTTTTCAGCTGGCTTAAACCTTCGATTGTAGCCAGTACAACGTTCTGTTTATTTCTGGATCCCATACATTTGGTACGGATGTTCTTGATTCCTGCAAGTTCGATTACCGCACGAGCCGGACCACCAGCGATAACACCGGTACCTTCCGGAGCACGTTTCAGAAGCATTT
>URXG01000073.1 GCA_900551715.1 uncultured Blautia sp.
CAACAACAAATCAGATCAAATTTACTACCAATGACATGGAACTTGGTATTGAAACAATCGTTGATGGTCATATTGAAGAAAAAGGTATGGTTGCTCTTGATGCAAAAATCTTCTATGAAATCATTCGAAGACTTCCGGATAATGATGTAACCATTACCACAGACAGCAATTTCGTAGCTACGATCACCTGTGAAAAAGCCAAATTTACAATTCCGGGCAAAGCAGGCGAAGATTTTGCATATCTTCCGGTGATTGAAAAAGATGAATCACTGACTCTTTCTCAGTTTACTTTGAAAGAAATGATTCGTCAGACAATCTTTTCCATTGCAGTTAATGAAAATAATCGTTTGATGACCGGGGAATTATTTGAAATTAAAGACAATTGTCTAAAAATTGTTTCTCTGGATGGTCATCGTATCTCTATCCGTAAGATGCCTCTGAAAAAAGATTATTCAGATCGCAAGATCGTTGTTCCGGGAAAAACATTAAGTGAGATCAGCAAGATCCTGTCCGGTGAAATTGACGATCAGGTAAGTATCTATTTTACAAAAAATCATATTCTGTTTGAATTTGATCAGACGATGGTTGTTTCCAGACTGATCGAAGGAGAATATTTCCGCATTGATCAGATGCTTTCCAGTGATTACGATACAAAAGTCAGCGTAAACAAAAAAGAATTCCTTGACTGTATTGACCGAGCAACACTTCTGGTACGAGAAGGCGACAAAAAACCAATCGTAATCGAGATCAAAGATAACAGCATGGAACTGAAAATCGATTCTGCTATGGGTTCCATGAATGAAGAGATTGATATTGAAAAAGATGGTAAAGATATTCTCATCGGATTCAACCCGAAATTCCTGATCGATGCTTTGAAAGTTATTGATGATGAAGTAATTCATATGTATCTGATGAACCCGAAAGCACCATGTTTTATCAGAGATGATGAAGAAAACTACACATACCTGATCCTGCCGGTAAATATCAGTCAGAATCAGAATAGATAAAAATAGAATCAGTCCAGATAAGAGGTGAATGATTTGGAAATCAAAATCAGAGATGAATTTATAAAACTCGGACAGGCTTTGAAACTTGCCGGAGTCGTAGAAGACGGAGTGGAAGCAAAGTATGTGATTCAGGATGGTCTTGTTCAGGTAAATGGTGAAGTTGACCAGCGAAGAGGCCGTAAGGTTTATGAAGGTGATGTGATCACTTTTGAAGATCAGGAAATCAAAGTCATCAGATAATTATGTATATAGAATCGATAGAACTTAAGAATTTCAGAAATTATCAGGATCTGCAGCTGGATTTTGATAAAGGAACCAATATTTTTTATGGAGATAATGCGCAGGGTAAAACCAATATTCTGGAATCTGTGTATATTTGTGGGACAACGAAATCACATAAAGGAAGTAAAGACAAAGAAATCATTCGTTTTGGAGAGGAAGAATCTCATATTCGAATGATGGTAAAAAAGGATGAGCTTTCTTATAAGATCGACATGCATCTTCGTAAAAATAAGGCAAAAGGTGTGGCAATCAATGGATTACCGATCAAAAAAGCCAGGGAATTATTTGGAATCGTAAATCTTGTTTTTTTCTCACCGGAGGATCTGAATATCATCAAAAACGGACCTGGTGAGAGAAGAAGATTTATGGATCTGGAATTATGCCAGCTTGACCAGATATATCTGACGGATCTGGCAGGATATAATCATATCGTAAATCAGAGAAACCGTCTTCTGAAAGATCTTTACCAGAATCCTTCTTTACGGGAAACACTGGAAATCTGGGACATTCAGATGTTGCAGTACGGAAAGAAGATCATTGAAAAAAGGCGGGATTTTGTCAGAGACCTGAATGATGTGATTCAGGATATCCATCGTAATCTGACGGGTGGAGAAGAACATCTTGAGGTCATTTATGAACCGAGTACAGAGTCAGAATGCTTTGAAGAAACTTTGAAAAAAAACAGAGAACGTGATATGCGGATGAAAATGACGTCTGCCGGTCCACACAGAGATGATCTGTGTTTCATGGTAAACGGGATCGATATCCGGAAATTTGGTTCACAGGGACAGCAGAGAACAGCGGCCCTGTCTTTGAAACTTTCAGAAATCTATCTGGTAAAAGAAAAAATCAAAGATACGCCGATACTTCTTCTGGATGATGTACTTTCAGAGTTGGACAGCAACAGACAGACATATCTGCTGGACAGCATTCATGATATACAGACACTGATCACTTGTACGGGACTGGATGATTTTGTAAGCCACCAGTTTCATATCAACAAAGTTTTCAAAGTAGTAAAAGGAGAAGTGTTTAACCCTGTAAATTAAAGTATTTTTGTGGTTATCACATTTTGACAAGCATTATGGCATATGTTACACTGTTTTTAATATTGGAAAGTTGGTGAATGCATTGGATAAAGAGGAATTTCGGATCAAACTCGAAGAAATAAATCGTCTTGTAGAAAAGAAAAATTACAAGGATGCCATGGAAGTGGTAGACAGTATTGACTGGCGTCGTGTTAAGAATGTTCGTACCTTATGTGTTGTTGGAGAAATCTATGCAGCAAATAAAAGATACGAAGACAGTAAGGAAATCTTCCTTCTGGCTTATCACAGAGCACCGATTGGCAAAAATATTTTATATCGTTTAATAGAAGTATCCCTCAAGATGAAGGATATCAGCGAAGCAGAAGAATTTTATGAGGAATTTCTGGAGGTTGCACCAAATGATAACACCAGATATATCCTCAAGTACAAAATCTGCAAGGAAAAACAGGTTTCTCTGGATGAACAGATCAGAATCCTGGAAGAATACAAAGAGAAAGAATTTACAGAGCGCTGGTCTTATGAACTGGCAAAACTGTATTATCAGAATGGAGATACTCAGAAGTGTCTGAGTCTTTGTGATGAAATGGTTCTCTGGTTCAGTGACGGAAAATACGTTATGAAGGCACTGGATCTCAAGAACAGAATGGGAATGCTGACGGGAGAAGAAAAAGAAAAATATGACAGTCAGTTTATTCCAAAACTTACACCTGTAGAAGATGCGGATTCTATCAATGAAGAAAAGCCTGCGCAGGAAGTGAAAACTGCAGAAGAGGACGGACCTGTGATCGAGAGCGTAGCAATCGATGAGAGAGATGTCAACAGTGCAGAAAGTCTTCAGGAAAAAATTTCGAAAGGTATCAGAGATATCTTCAGTGGAAACAAAAAGAAAGAAACTGAAGAAGATTTCATGAAAGAAGAACAGGAAGCTCCGGAAGAAGTCCAGGAGGAACTTATCAAAGACATTTCTTCTGATGAGACTGATGTGAATGTTCCGGAACTTGAGCCGGAAGATGCAGTGATCCATCCGCCTAAGAATCCAGGACAGTCTGTTTTCAGCAATATGGAAGAAATGATCGAGCAGGTTACCGAAGAGGAGATCAAGAGCGGTCCGGAAGAACCGACTGCCGGAGAAAATACGGAGATACTGGAATCAGAGGATACTCTGGAAGCAGCTGAGCCTGCTGAAAATGTTGAAGCTGAGAAGGAAGATAAAGCGGCTGAGAATACAGAAAAACAGGAAGAACAGCCGGTTGAAATGAAAATGCCGGAGCTTGAAATTCCGGAATCCATGAAGAATATGAATTTGGATAATCCTGAAGAAATAGAAATTCCAAAAGCACCGGATATCTGCCTGCCAGGTGCAGAAAATGCATCTTCAGATGATTTTGAATTTAATCTTGAAGATACGATCCTTGCAGCTGCGTCTGCCCAGGGAATTGAAATTCCGAAAGGACCGATTCCGGCAAAGAAACCAGCTGAAGAGGTTCAGGAAACTGTTCCGGAGGACGATGAAGAATATATGTCCGAAGAAGATCTTCAGAGTGCAGAGGATGAATTTATGAATGGTCCGGCAGGAAAAGCAGCCGAGTCGGAACAGGATGAAACGGAATCCGATGAGAATGATCAGGAGGAACCGGAAACAGATGAATTTGATTCTCTGATGGAAGATGATGAAGATTTCGGAGAAGAAGACGGTTATGAAGATGAGGATGATCTGCTGAAAGGAATGGATTTCCTCAATGATATTGATAATGCAGAGACAATGGAGATTCCTGTCAGAGAAGTTAAGAAATCCAAACCTGCGAAAAAAGCAAAAAAACCGATTTCTGAAGAAGAAGAAATGGAACAGCTGATCGATTCTATGCAGCCTAAGAAAAATGCAGAAGATATCATTCCGAGGGAAAAAGTACTTACAGAGGATGAAGAGAAGCTCTTTACATACTTTGCAAAAGTACCTGGACTGAAAGAACAGATCCTTGATACGCTTTGTGATGTACAGATGGGTGCTGCAGATAAAACATCCAGAACAGGTAACGTGATTGTTATGGGTGGTCGTGAAACCGGAAAAACCCGCCTGATCTCAAGTCTGATTCCTGCAATCTGCAAAGAGCTGAATCTGGATGCATCCAAAGTTGCCTATGTATTTGCAGATCAGATCAATGGCAAGAATATTGCAGAGATCGTCAGCAAGATGGCAGGAGGATTCCTGGTTATCGAAAACGCAAATCAGCTTACCAAAGAAACAGTAAATCAGCTGAACAAAGCAATGGAATTCCGTACAGACGGTCTGATCGTTATCATCGAAGATGAAAAGATCGGTATGCGTAAACTGATTGCGAGATTCCCGAAATTTACATCCAAATTTACATCTATGATCAATATTCCGGTATTTACCAATGATGAGCTTGTTAACTTTGCAAAAGTGTATACAAGAGAAAATGGATATACTATTGATCAGATGGGTATGCTTGCACTGTATAATCTGATCAGTACAAGCCAGAAAGAAGATCAGCCGATGAATGTAGGCGCTGTCAAAGAAATCATTGATAATGCCATTGCAAAATCCAAAGGCGGACTTCGCAAGCTGATAGGCAAGAAGAAAGTCAATCCTGACGGATACATGGTACTTTACGAGAAAGATTTCAGCTGAAAAATTAAAATGAGCATAAGCAACAGGAGGAAATTATGACCAGACCTTATCTTGGAAACCCGAAATATACCATTGAAGTTCTTCAAAAGTACGGATTTGTGTTCCAGAAAAGGTTTGGTCAGAATTTTCTGATCGATACCCGTGTTCTGGACAGGATCATTGAGGCATCTGAAATTACAAAAGATGATTTTGTACTGGAAATCGGACCAGGAATCGGAACGATGACTCAGTATCTGGCAGATGCGGCCAGAGAGGTTATTGCAGTTGAGATTGATGACGCGCTGATCCCGATTCTTCAGGATACGCTGAAAGAGTGGGATAATGTATCTGTGATACATGGTGATATCCTGAAGACAGATATCCGGAAGATCGCAGATGAAAAGAATCAGGGACGTCCGATCAAAGTTGTGGCAAATCTGCCGTATTATATAACAACACCGATCATCATGGGACTGTTTGAAAGTCATGTGCCTGTAGATTCCATTACGGTAATGGTTCAGAAAGAAGTTGCAGACAGAATGCAGACAGGTCCCGGATCCAAGGATTATGGCGCTTTATCACTGGCAGTACAGTATTATGCAAAACCGGAGATCGTGGCAAATGTTCCGCCGAACTGTTTTATGCCGAGACCGAAGGTTGGCAGTGCAGTGATCCGGCTGACCAGACATCAGAATCCGCCGGTACAGGCAAAGGATGAAAAGCTGATGTTCCGTATTATCCGCGCTTCTTTTAACCAGAGAAGAAAGACACTGGCAAACGGATTAAAAAATTCACAGGAACTGCAGTTTACCAAAGAACAGGTTGAGCAGGCAATCACGGAATGTGGACTTCCACTGAATATCCGAGGTGAGGCTCTTACCCTGGAACAGTTTGCTGCACTGGCAGATATTTTTGTAGATATGAAATAATAAAAATAACAACTATAAAAGGCATCCGGTGGCTGGTCGGATGCCTTTTATAGTAATATTTATTAAATTTAAAAGGAAGGAGAGTTGATTGCTTTTCGGCAATCAACATATGAAAAAGAAAATTTTATAAAAATAATGTTGGCTGTATTATTTTTATGGTCTTAGTATATCCAGAAATTGTGATGGAATCATGTTTAACTTATGAAAAAAAAGTGAACGATTGTCGAAAGTTCTATGAATTAAGAATATTTTACAGCTTTTTTTTCAGAGTGTGTTATAATGCAGTTCGTATCATTGATAGAAACTGTAATTGTATTTATTCAGGAGGTAATTAAAATGATGAAAATAAACAAATTAAGTGCATTTATTCTTGCAGGAGCTCTTACATGTACTGCACCTGCCATGGTTTATGCAGATCAGACAACAGATGCTGCTGTAGATCAGGCAGTAGAACTTCTGGAGCAGAGTGGAGTAGATGACCTGTTATCAGATCCGGATAAAGTGGTAGATCTTATTATCTCTGCCCAAGAAACTCTGGGAACAGTAAATGTAACAGATGATCAGATCAGCAGTGCACTGGATGTTGCAGCTGGAGAATTAGGGGTAACTCTTTCTGATTCTGACAAATCCACATTAATTCAGCTGTACAATAAATTCAAAAACATGGATCTGGATGAGAATGAGCTGAGATCTCAGGTAAACAAAGTGTATGACAAACTGGAAAGCCTTGGAATTACGAAAGAAGATGTGAAGGGAATTCTTGGCAAACTTGTTGAGCTTGTAAAAGGATTTCTGAACTAAGAAGAGTTCTGTTATATGACAATGTATAAAATACACAACAAGTAAAAAAACATAAAAAAACCATATGTTACATTTTTATAAAAAACGAGGGTGAAAAACGAAAAAAATGTGCAAATACACGAAAGATTCATGACTTGTTCATACTATGTTCATAAATGACTGGTACTATAAGGATAGTTCGAAAGAGCTACACAAAACAGACGTTGTAATGTTCTTCATTACACATAAATTTTTTCATAATAATCGCCCCGGTAAACCACTGCCGGGGCACTCCTCGTTTATAAGCCCCTATTTTGGGGGCTTTTTTTATTTTACAGGTTATAATATAATTGATATCAGGATACAAAAGAATGTATTGAAGGAAATGCATTGCGAAAACATGTGGCATGCTATAATACAGATAATAAATAAAGAATAACAAGTATAAGTAAAGGAGAACGGAAAATCATGGCTGAATCAATGAAAGATTATGAAAAAGAACTGGAAGAGTCTATGAAAACAATAGAAGAAGGCGATATTCTTACAGGGACTGTAATCAGTGTAGATGAAAAAGAAGTAATCCTTGATCTGAAATATTATGCAGAGGGCGTGATTCCGGCAGAAAACTACAGCAGAGAACCGGGATTCAGCCTGAAGGATGAAGTACATGAAGGAGATGAAGTCTCTGCAACAGTTGTAAGAAAAGACGATGGACAGGGAAATATTCTTCTTTCCAGAGTTGAGGCAGTAGACGTGCTGGCATGGGATAAATTAAAAGAACTGAAAGAATCCGGTGAAGTGCTGGATGTTGTAGTAAAAGGAATCACAAATGCCGGTGTTATTGCGTATGTGGAAGGTGTAAGGGGATTTATTCCAGCATCCAAACTTGCACTGAATTATGTGGAGGACACAGAAGAATATCTGAATAAACCGATTCAGGTACAGGTGCTGGATGTAGACAAAGAAAGTAAGAAACTGATTCTTTCTGCCAAAGAAATTCTCAGAGCAAAAGCGGAAGAAGAAAGAAAAAATAAAGTTTCAAACCTGGAGATTGGTCTTGTAACAGAAGGAACTGTAGAGAGTCTTCAGCCATATGGGGCATTTGTAAATCTTGGAAATGGACTTTCCGGCCTGGTTCACATTTCACAGATCTGTGAAAAAAGGATCAAGAAACCGTCAGAGGTTCTGGCAGTGGGAGATACGGTAAAGGTCAAAGTTACTGCGATCAAAGATGGCAAACTCAGTCTCAGCATCAAAGAAGCAACAGATATGATGGCAAAGGAAATCGAAGAAGAGGTTTACGAAGTGCCGGATGCAGGAGAGCAGGCAACGACTTCTCTGGGATCACTTTTTGCAAACATTAAATTAGATTAATTAATAAGAGGATTTTATTTTTATGAAAAATCAGGAAAAAATTTTTGTTATCGGACACAAAAATCCGGATACAGATTCCATCTGTTCTGCAATCGCCTATTGTGATATCAAAAACAGAACTACGCAGGAAAGCAGATATATTCCAAAACGTGCAGGACAGATCAATGAAGAAACAGAATACGTACTGAATCGTTTTGGAGTACAGCCACCAGGATACTTAAGCAATATCGGAACACAGGTAAAGGATATGGATATCCGCCTGAGTCCGGAAGCAAATAAGAGCATGTCACTGAAAAATGCATGGGATCTGATGCAGGAAAACAGCATCGTTTCTCTGCCGATTCGTGAAAAAGACGGCACATTGGAAGGCCTGATCACAATTGGTGATATTGCAAAAACATATATGGATACAACAGACAGCTATCTTCTTTCCAGAGCGAGAACGCAGTATCAGCGAATCGCTGAGACAATCGGAGGAAAAGTGATCGAAGGTAACGCACATGGATATTTTATCCAGGGAAAGATTATGGTAGCAACTGCCAATCCGGATAAGATGAAAGAATATGTAGAAGAAAATGATATGGTCATCATGGGTAATCGTGAAGAAGACCATCTGCAGGCGATTGAGCAGAATGTAAGCTGTATCATCGTTGGAATGGGGATTGAAGTTACCGAAAAGGTACTGAAACTGGCACATGAGAAAGATATAGTCATTATTTCTTCTCCGTATGATACCTTTACGATCTCACGTCTGATCAATCAGAGTATTCCTGTTAAATATATCATGAAAACAGATAATCTGGTTACATTTAACACAGAAGATTTTACAGATGATATTCAGGAAGTAATGATCAAACATCGTCATCGTGCATTCCCGGTCATCAACAAAAAAGGCAAATGTATTGGTACGATTTCCAGACGTAATTTCCTGGACATGCACAGGAAAAAAGTGGTTCTGGTAGATCATAATGAAAAAGACCAGGCTGTAGATAATATTGATAAGGCTGATATCATGGAGATCATTGATCATCACAAACTGGGCACACTGCAGACAATGCAGCCGATCAGTTTCCGCAATCAGCCGGTTGGCTGTACAGGCACGATCATGTATCAGATGTATGGAGAACAGAAACTGGAGATTCCGCCTAAAATCGCCGGACTTCTCTGCGCTGCGATCATTTCTGATACACTGATGTTCCGTTCTCCGACCTGTACACTGCAGGACAAAATGGCTGCAGGTGCACTTGCACTTATTGCAGACATTTCCATCGAAGAATTTGCAAGAGAAATGTTTAAGGCAGGAAGCAATCTGAAAGACAAATCTCCGGAGGAAATCTTCTATCAGGATTACAAGAAGTTTATTGCAGAGGGAGATATCTGCTTCGGTGTAGGTCAGATCAGCTCCATGGATGCAGATGAACTGCGCGAGATCAAAGAGCGTCTGATTCCGTTTATGGTCAGCGAATGCGGACGTCACGGTGTATCAAGAGTATACTTTATGCTGACAGATATTATGGAGCAGTCTACAGAGCTTCTGTTCTATGGCGAGGGAAGTGAGGAAATGGCTGTCAATGCATTTAAGATTGAACCTAAGGATGGAACGATTTATCTGAAAGGTGTCGTATCACGTAAGAAACAGCTGATTCCGCCACTTATGGAGGCCGCACAGATGATCGGCAGCGATTACGTATAAATCGGAGGAAAACAAATGGCAAAACAAACATGGAAACCAGGCAATATGATATACCCGATCCCGGCAGTCATGGTGAGCGTTACAGATGGGAAAGGGCAGGATGATATTATAACGGTTGCATGGACCGGTACCATCTGTACCAATCCTCCGATGGCTTATATTTCAGTAAGACCGGAGCGTTTTTCCTATCACATGATAAAAGAAACCGGAGAATTCGTGATCAATCTGACAACAGAAGAACTTGCTGCAGCAACGGATTACTGTGGAGTCAGATCCGGACGTGATGTAGATAAATTCAAAGAGACCGGACTTACGAGAGAAAAGGCGGATATCGTAAAAGCACCGATGATAAAAGAGGCTCCGGTGTCGATCGAATGCAGAGTAAAAGAAATCAGAGAGCTTGGTTCACATCATATGTTTCTGGCAGAGGTTGTTGCAGTTCATGCAGACGAACGCTATATGGACGAAAATAATCGTTTTGACCTGAACAGAGCCAGACCGCTGGTCTATTCTCATGGAGAATATCTTGGCACAGGAAAGAAGCTGGGAACTTTTGGATACAGTGTAAAAAAACGTAAAAAAGCTGTTCCCCCAAAAACGAAAAAGACCGCCAAGCCTTGATTTAAAAGAGATTGCAGAATACTGCTGTTTATGGTAAAATATTCTTTAAGCAATTCATAAGAGACAGGAGAAAAGAAATTTTATGAATAATATAACGTTGATAGGAATGCCGGGAGCAGGAAAAAGTACAATAGGGGTTGTACTGGCGAAGGTATTGGGCTATCAGTTCCTTGATTCCGATCTTCTGATTCAGAAACAGGAAAAGAGACGCCTGTCCGAAATCATAGAAGAAGAAGGATATAAAGGATTTAAAGATGTTGAGAATCGTGTCAATGCATCAATAGAGGCAGAGAATACGGTCATTGCAACAGGTGGAAGCGTTGTTTACTGCGAAGAAGCCATGGAACATCTGAAATCCATAGGAACCGTTGTGTATTTGAAATTGTCTTTAAATGCTCTTTCAAAGCGCCTCGGAAATCTGAAGGGCAGAGGCGTTTTGCTGAGAGAAGGACAGAATCTTACAGATCTGTATGAAGAAAGAACTCCATTGTACGAAAAGTACGCAGATATTGTGATAGATGAAGAGGGGAAAGATCTGGAAGCAAGTCTGGAGATTCTTTTGAAAACACTGAAAGAAAAGTAAGAGTAACCATTGAAAAGCAGGGGAGCAGAAGCGTACAGAGGAAATTTTTATTTACAAATGTGAAATTTGTGTTATAATACGAAACTGAGCTTTTTAACAAAGTATTAAAAGTGTTTAAAAGTCTGATAATAAATTTCTGATATTTGCTTCGGCTTACGGAGTGAAAATAATTATAGAGGTGTTTTATGGAACAGTATGTA
>URXG01000074.1 GCA_900551715.1 uncultured Blautia sp.
TTGTAGATACTTGGCTCAGTAGAGCCATTGAGCAAGAAGCCTCCACTTCAAAATCTATGATTTAAGTGGTGGGAGCATGTCACATATTATATTCAATAACAGGTTCTTTCGCAGTTGTTATGGAAAGTTGATCAGAAATATGAAATACTTTGTCTGATATCTAATGGTTATCTGCCCGGGCAATCTCAGAAAGATCATTGAATATGACAGAACACATGAAGGCAGTCAGTTGACAGAAACACTGTACCATTATTATACCTGCAACTTTAATGCACAGAAGGCAGCAGAAAAGCTGTTTGTTCACAGGACAACATTTTTTTACAGAATGAGTAAAATACAGAAGCTGGCAGCTTTTCATATCGAAGATTCAAAAGAAACCTGTCAGGTACTTCTGGCATTGATGGCACTTAAATATGAACAACGGGGAGAAGACAATGATAAAATTAATTGCAACAGACATTGACGGAACATTAGTCAAAGACGGCACTCTGGACATCAATCCGGAGTATATGACAGTAATAAAGAAACTTGCAGAGAAAGGCGTGACTTTTGTGGCCTGCTCAGGCAGACAGTTCAGCAGTGAACAGCAGCTATTTGCACCGGTAAAAGATAAGATCTTTTTTATTTCAGACGGAGGTACAGTGATCCGCCAGGCAGATAAGATTCTCAAAGTCCATACACTTCCTGATGAAATATGGAAAAATATGCTCACTATGGTAAAGAAACAAATGCCAGGCTGCGACTGTTTTATTTCCGTTCCTGATGGCTGTTATGGAGAAGATGCCAACAGTCAGATGTTCCGGTGGCTTCGGGATTCTTATGGATATGATATTAAGCAGATTCCGGATATGTCAGTGCTTCAGGGAGAACAGGTGACCAAGTTTGCAGTTTATCATCCAGATCAATGCGAGGAGCTTTGTGCACCACTTTTTACTCCTACATGGAAAGATAAAGTCACACTGGCAGCAGCCGGAAAAGAATGGATGGACAGTACTCCCATTGGAGCAGACAAAAGCACAGCAGTAGAGTTTATTCAGAGCTATCTGGGGATAACTCCAGAAGAAACCTGTACATTTGGGGATAACCTGAATGATATTGCCATGTTGGAGAAGGCCGGGATGAGTTATGCGGTAGGAAATGCAAGGGAAGAAGTCCAGGCAGCAGCCAAAGGAGTCTGCCCTCCTTACTGGGAAGACGGAGTGCTTCAGGTGTTAAAGAAGCTGGCGCAATGATAAGCGTGCATTGAGAAGGGAAGCATAGGTGGAAGACAAGCAGCAGAAAATAATCAAGATGCCTCGGGCAGAGGAATATTCTCTTCTGGGAGAATCCTGGGAAGGGGATGCGGAAAACACAGAACAGCAGGAAATAAATATTCAGAGGTTGAAAGAATACACATATTATGATGGTGACGCAGTTTTTAATTCAGGTGATTTTCCAAAAACATCACTGGAGGAAGGAAGAAAACTATATGAGAAAGATCAGGTCAGAGTGGATCGGATTGGAGATGGTTTTCTTAGCGGCAGCTCAGAAAAGTGTGGTCAGATAGAAGCGACTGTAAAAGGGAAAAGAGAAGAATATAATGTAAGTATCATTTTCGACAGAAATGAGATTTTGTATGCACAGTGCGAATGCCTGGAGTGCAGACGATATGTCTGGGGCTGGGGCGGTCATAATTCCAAATGTCGTTATACAGTGGCAACAGCCCTGTGGCTTCGGGATTATCTGAATAAAAATAACTTTACAGATGCCACAGACTGGAATGGAGAAAATTTTCTCAAGGCGTACAGTATCAAAAATGCAGAAAACAGTATTACAGCTGCTGAAAAAACACAGGAAAAAAGTCTGACACTGATTCCGAGGTTGATCAGAAAAAATGGAAACCTGTATGTTTCTTTTAAAGTAGGGGCAGGAAAGCTTTTTGTTGTGAAAGATCTGAGAGAATTTTCCCATAATGTAAGAGATGGTCTGGTGGCAAAATACGGCTCTTCTACTGAATTCAATCATAAAATAGAAAATTTCACAGAAGAAAGTCATAAATGGATTCATTATATTGAGAGGGCTGTCAGTGAAGAAGAACATTTGTTAAATAAGATAGAAGAGTCAGGAATGTATATACCTGGCAAAATGAACATAGGAAGTGATCTGGAGCTTTTTGGGTGGAGAATAGATACCCTTTATGAGCTCCTTGGAAAAGAAACAGTAGAATACGAAGACAGGGATGGGACAAAAAAAACAAAGAAAATGGTTCATTGTGCAGAAGCAAATCCAAGAGCTTCTATGCAAATTGAGGAATATAAAAAAGGAGAAAAAGACTTCCATGGTGTAATGGTAAAAGGAAAATTACCGATACTCTATCACGGTTTGAACAATGGATATTTTGTTCGGGATGACAGTCTGTGCAAAACAGAGAGCGACTTTCCGGAGAAAATACGCTCCCTGGAGGAAATGTCACGTAATGGGAACTTTTATTTTAAAATAGGACGAAATGCATTGTCCGGATTTTACCATAATGTATTTCCGAAATTACAGGAAATTGCTGATATTACTGAATCAGATCCGACGAAATTCAGACAGTACCTCTCTCCGCAGGTGTATTTTACTTTTTATCTGGATGCTCCGGGAAATGATGTAACCTGTAGGATTATGGCTCGGTATGGAAGTAAGGAATATTCTGTTACAGACAGAGCTTTTCGTTTACCAGCAGATTTGGAAGAGGAAAAATTTCGGGATACGCAGATGGAAGATGCTGTCCTGTATCAGACATTGGCCTGGTTTGGTGAATATGATAACAAGACAGATGTGCTCACATGTGAAGAAGACGAAGACAAAATTTATCAGTTGATGGAATCAGGAATCGATGAACTTCTGAAACTGGGAGAAGTTCAGTGTACAGACCGGTTCCGAGGACGTCATGTGATACGTAGAGTAAAAGTATCCGTAGGTGTTTCTGTATCCGGAAATCTTCTTGATCTGAACATTTCCACAGAGGATATTGATCAGAAAGAACTTCTGGATATCCTCAGAAGCTACAGGGAAAGGAAAAAATATTATCGTCTGAAAAGCGGCGAATTTGTAAATCTCAAAGGCCAGGAACTGGGGATGCTGTCTGAATTAATGGACACTCTTCATCTGCCGCCAAAAGAATTTATTAAAGGGAAAATCCATATTCCTGCATACAGAACCCTTTATCTGGACCGGCTTTTGGAAGCAAATGAAGAAGTATACAGCAAAAGAGACCGGCATTTCAGGGACATTGTAAAAGGATTCAAAACAATCAAGGACGCTGATTTTGAGGAGCCGGAAACACTTTCCGAAGTAATGCGAAATTATCAGAAAGATGGTTTTCGATGGATGCGGACACTGGAAATGTGGAAGTTCGGCGGAATTCTTGCAGATGATATGGGACTTGGCAAAACCTTACAGATGATCGCAGTGATTCTTTCTGCAAAAACAGAAGGCAAGGCAGGAACTTCTCTGGTAGTGGCACCTGCGGCACTGGTATATAACTGGGGAGAAGAACTGGCACGTTTTGCCCCGGAACTGAAAGTTGTTCTCATATCAGGAAACCAGAATGAACGGAGACAGAAGCTGGAAGACTGGCAGAATGCGGATGTCCTGGTGACTTCTTATGACTTACTGAAAAGAGATATTGATCAGTATGAGGACAAAGAGTTCCTGTATGAAGTGATTGATGAGGCGCAATATATCAAAAATCATAATACAGCAGCAGCCAAAGCAGTGAAAGTCATCCACAGCCAGATACGTTTTGCACTGACAGGCACACCCATCGAAAACAGGCTCAGTGAACTGTGGAGTATTTTTGATTATCTGATGCCGGGATTCCTTTATGGATATGATACTTTCCGTAAAGAAATAGAGATTCCCATTGTAAAAAACAAAGATCAGGTTACGATGGAAAGGCTTCGGAGAATGACAGGACCATTTATTCTAAGACGTCTGAAAGAGGAAGTACTGAAAGATCTGCCGGAAAAACTGGAAGAGATCCGTTATGTAAAGTTTGACGAGAAACAGCAGAAACTTTATAATGCCCAGGTGGTGCATATGAAGAATACGCTGGCAGGGCAGGATGAGGGAGAATTTGACAGAAATAAGCTGCGGATTCTTGCGGAACTGACCAGACTGCGGCAGATCTGCTGTTCCCCATCGCTCTGTTTTGAAGATTATAAAGGGGAATCAGCCAAAACAGATGCCTGCCTGCAGCTGATCCAGAGTGCCATAGATGGTGGACACAGGATGCTTCTTTTTTCCCAGTTTACCTCTATGCTGGATATCCTGAAAACCAGGCTGGAAGAAGAAAAGATCCCTTATTATGAGATCACAGGGGAAACTTCCAAAGAAAAACGACAGCAGTTGGTTAAAGATTTTAATGCAGGAGATGTACCTGTATTTCTGATATCCCTGAAAGCAGGAGGTGTAGGTCTGAACCTGGCGGGGGCAGACGTGGTGATCCACTACGATCCATGGTGGAATCAGGCAGTGCAGAATCAGGCTACCGACAGGGCACACCGTATTGGCCAGACTAAGAAAGTAACAGTTTATAAACTGATCGCCAAAGGTTCTATTGAGGAAAAGATACAGAAACTACAGGAAACAAAGAAAGATCTGGCGGACCAGATCATAGGTGGAGAATCTGTACAGCTTGGAAACATGTCCAGAGAGGATATGCTGGAGCTGTTGGATGTGAAATAAAATATAAAATATCCTGCAGGATTGCAGAGGCATTCTTGAATAGAATATAAAAGAGTTTCTTATTGTTTTATTAGAGACAATGAGAGACTCTTTTTTTCTGCATCTATAGACATGCAGTCTTCCGGCAGTGTAAAATAAAGATATACAATCTGTAAAACATAAGCAACAGGAAAGGAAGGGAAAGACATGAAAAACAAACGAAACAAATTTAACAGACTGCTGACGATATGCATGACATTGCTGATGGTATTCAGTGTGATGTTTACAGCAGCAGGAACAACAGAGAATGTACAGGCAGCATCTGGTGGACTCGGTGCGTACAAGAAGATCACTTTTTATAAAAGTGGCAAAGTCAATGGAACAACCTGTTCTATGAAGTATAATAGCAGAACCCACCGGTATATTGTATATGCGGCAAAGAATGGCAAAAAGAAAGCAGTTCTTAAAAGCTGTTCAAGTGGCACCATTGTAACAAACGGAAAATATCTTTATTACGAAAGTGCAGCATTTATAAGCATGGGAAGTTTTGGTGGAACCTATAGAAAGCGTAAACTGGTACAGTACAATTTGAAAACCGGCAAAAACAAAGTGCTGATCAGCTTCAAAGGGGAAGGACATGAGGACAGCATAATCGGCTGCGATGGAACTTATCTTTATATGGGATATCAGACTCAGTACGGAGATGGCCTGACAAATTTTGCAGTAGTAAATCTGAAAAAAAGACAGGTCAAACGTCTGGGAAAAGATTGCTCAACAGTACAAAAAGTAAAAAACAGAGTGCTGGTAACAGCCGTAGGATTTCCTCATGGAGGTCCGGTTTATCTGATAAACAGAGATGGAAGCAAATGTAAAACAATCTGTAGCAGAGCCATTAAAGTATCTGTAAAAGGCAATTATATTTATTATACAGAAGCAACTTATGACTGGAAAACAAGAAAATGCAGATGTGATCTTAATGGAAATAATAAGAAAGCTCTTACTTCATGGAGCAGAGGAATTGCCGGATGAAAAAAATCCTAAATCTTATAACAGCCTGGTTTCTGATCATTCTTCTCAGTGTCAGTTCCCTGAATGTTGTTCAGGCAGAAACACCGGAGAATGACCAGTCAGAAATCAGTGCAGAAAACACACAGATCGAGGCTGCGGGAACAGATTCAGCAGGAGAGATGATTGCATCGGCTATCTCGGAGAATCAGGAGCAGGTGGGAAGTCAGCAAGAAGAGGATGCCTATATTACAGAGCTGACTGTAGAAGATTTTACAGCAGAAGTAACTTATGGAACAAAGAAAAAAGCCGAACTGGTAGTGGCAATCTATGAAGAGGATAAGAACCTTATGCTCACCTCCGGCAAAACTACGGTAGATGCCGGAACAGGAACCGCTTCTGTAAAAATTGATACCTGGGCTCTGCCAAAAAATTTCGTGGCTTCTGCCTATCTTCTGGATGCACAGGATCATAAACCACTGTGTCAGCAATACACTACAGACTTATACACAAAGAATATTCAGGATATCAGGAACTCCACACCGGATGATTTTCCAGGCAGAGAAATCCTGACTCTGGATGAGAAAGATGATGATGATAATTTTGCAGTGTATAATGACAGTACCATTGTAAGAGAAGCTGATGGAACCAATAACATTGTCTGGAGCTGGAAAGATGGAACGTATACAATTTTCAGCTCGGATGACCAGGTAAAAAGTCTGAAAAAAGGAGATACGTTTGCCTACAAATATAAAGATGACAGCGTTCTTCTGCTGAAAGTGGCAAGTGTTTCGGTAAGTGGTTCAACAGTGGATGTACAGCCAGATACAGACATAGAACTGACAGATTTTTTTGACTATATGAAAATAGAAACGGATGACTCCAATGCGGAATATTCTGTGGATAACAGTCAGCTGGAAGAAGGCGTAACTGCTTTTGCTTCTGTACGGACACAATCAGATACCGATGCGGTGGGAGCAGTTCAGGGAAGTGGAAGTTTATCTCATTCTGTATCCTATTATATAGAAAAAGAATTTAAGACAGGTTCCGCAGAAAAAGTTAAACTGAAAGGTTCGGTTGATTATGGATTTTCATTCAGTGTGGATTTTTATCTGTCATTATCTTATCAGTACATTTCTGTGAAAACAGACTATGAACTGGGAATGTCAGCACAAATTTCTTCCAAACTGGATGTAGTAAAAGTCCCTCTGGGGAACATTTCGACTTATGTGCTGCCCTGTGTACAGGTGGGATTTAAACCTTCTATAGTGGTATCTGCATCTGCAAGTATCAAATATTCTGCAAAAGTAAAAGCAACCATAGGATTTGCATATGACAGCAACTCAGGAATGAAGAGTCTGTGCAGCTGGCCTTCTACAGACAGCAAGCTGGAATTTGCAGGAACACTGTTTATAGGTGTGGAGGCGTCCCCTTACATAGGTATTGTCAATGTAGAAATCTGTGCAGTGGATGTGGAATATTCGTCGGGACTGGAGTTTACTGCGAAGCTGCCAATAGCACCGGCACAAAATGCTTCTTCCATTCATGAATGCAGTGTGTGTTATGATGGAACCTGCAATTTCAAACAGGAAGTAACGGTAAATCTGAAAGTCCTAAAAGGAAAGATCCACAAAAAAGAAACGGTATATTCCAAGAACGCAAAGCTGAATGATTTTTACATATCCGTTGACTATGGCGAATTTGCATTTACCAAATGCCCTCATATCAGTTATCAGGTAGCAGTTTCTTTGACAGACACTGCCAAAAACAAAGTAAAAGATGCAGTGTTATCTGTAACAGACAGCACCACAGGAAAATCGGTAGAGATAAGAACTTTACAGGGCAAAAAAGACTCCGTCACAACAGACAGTAATGGTCAGGCTAACCTGTATCTGCCCAATGGTTCCTACATCCTGAAAATACAGAAAGATGAACTGAGCATAGAGAAAAAGCTGTCTGTTCAGGACAGAAAAACTTCTTTGGCTGTCAAAGATTTTCCTGTGAAAAAAACATCGGGACATTCCGGAAAAACCGGAAATATCACATGGAATCTGGATGATGATGGCACTCTTTCTATCACCGGAAAGGGAAATATGCCGAACTTTACAGAAGATGACGACTATAATGAGGTACTGCCGCCCTGGAACCAGTGGGATGAAGATATTTATTCTGTAAAAATCGGAGATGGCATTACCTCTGTAGGAGATCATTCCTTTGATGGCTGTGACAATCTTTCAGAAGTGGTACTTGCTGACACAATAACAGTCATTGGCACTTCAGCATTTGAGGACTGCTGGGATCTGGAAGAAATTCGTCTGCCTTCCAGTCTGAAGAAACTTTGTTCCTATGCATTTATGCAATGTAATCTGGAAGTACTGGAAATTCCGGAAACGGTGACCGACATAGAAGACAATGCCTTTAATTCCTGTGGGATCCAGTGGATTTATTTTATGGGTGACAGACCATCCTTTACGGCGAGGGCTTTCTGTTATACAGAGGTAACCGCATATTATCCAGCAGGAAACAGTACCTGGTCGGGAATTCAGAGAATGAAATCTACCACAGACCATTATGATGTGATCTGGGCTCCCTTTAATCCAGACTTTAATGGAACAGCACCGGAAAGCATGGATGGTGCAGAAATTGATGTGGCAGAAGCCGATCCTTCAGAAGATCCTGCTGAAATTCCCGATGAAATGGAGTTTGGGGACGGAGAAAATTCAGAAGAATCCGCAGAAATTTCTCCGGAACCAGAGGGAGAGAATGCAGAAGAAAAGCAGGATGAAATTTCGGGTACAGAAGATAATACAGTTGAATCACAGGACGGAGAAGATATTTCGGATGGTATTGTTACAGTGTCAGAAAAGCCGGTATCTTATGAGATTATAAGTATCCCGACAGAGGGAATAGCCTGTGCAAGTCTGACAACTGATATGAAGCCAGGGATCTGGTGTGTGCTTGCTGTGGTAAAAAACAAAAATGCAGGGGATTTATTGAGTAGTGAAAATCTTCTGTATATTGGGCAAAAAAAAGTAAATTCCAAAGGAGAAGCATATTATACCTACCAACTGGCTAATACAAGTCAGAAAACAGAGTCCTGTTTCTTTGGCGAGGCTGCTGATCATGTGCATAGCTTTACCAGCTGGAAAACAAAGAGAGCTGCTACTGTTTTCATAGAAGAACTGAAAGAACGGACCTGCACTGGTTGTGGGAAGAAGGAACAGAAGACAGGAAGCAAACTGAAACCGGTACTTCAGTTTAATGCAGGAAGTGTGGTTTTGAAACTGAAACAGAGTACTGCAGGATTGAAAGTAAAAATGGCAAAAGGGGATTCTGTTGTGTCCTGGAAATCCGGCAATACAAAGATTCTCAAGGTAAAGGGAAAATCTAACGGAACCTGTAAACTGACTGCTCAGAAGAAAACAGGTAAGGCTATACTGACAGTCAGACTGAAAAGCGGAATACAGAAGAAAATTACCGTAAAAGTTCAGAAGACATCGGTAAAAACCAGCAGGATCACAGGACTCAATAAGTCACTGACTTTAAAAAAAGGCAGACAGGTAACATTAAAGCCTTCCAAACTGCCATTTACTTCTTTGCAGAAGATTACCTATACAAGTTCAAATTCAAAGATTGTATCTGTGACTTCCAAAGGAAGGCTGAAAGCCAGAAAGCCTGGGAAGGCAAAGATTACTGTGAAATCCGGTTCAAAGAAAGTAACAGTTACGGTAATAGTAAAAAAATAAACAGAGAGATTGCTTTATGTAATAAGTAGCAATGCAGCAACAACTGCCCTGGTTGATTTTCGGCCGGGGCAGTTGAAATACGTCGAAAAAAATCGTATAATAAAACCTGTCGAAAGCAAATGATAAGGGAGGTATTCCCATGGGAAAAACAATCACCATGTGCTTTACCAATAACAAAGGGGGAAGTGGTAAATCTACCACCTGTTCCAATCTTGGTGCAGCAATGGCAAAAGCAGGTAAGAAAGTTCTGATGGTAGATGGAGATATGCAGCTGAATCTTTCTCTTTCCTTTTTTCCTGAGGACTGGGTACTTGCACAGGCAGCAGGAGAAAAGAATCTGTATCGTGCCATTGGCAAGCAGGAGGATCTGACAGACTATATTGTGCATACACCATATGAAAATCTGGATCTTATTCCTTCTTCTACCTTAATGAGTTCTATAGAATATGAACTTTTTACAAAATGGCAGAGAGAATTTATTCTTCGGAAATGTCTGCAGAAAATTAAAGACTCAGAAGTTTATGATTATATACTGATCGATGCACCGCCTACTCTTGGTGGCTGGGTAATGAATATACTCTGTGCTTCGGACAGAGTGATCATTCCGGTAGAAGCAAGTCCATGGGGAATGTTCGGACTGGCGAATATGTTTGACTTCCTTAATGAAGTAAAGCAGATCACACCGGAGTTATACGTTGCTGGAATTGTGGTGACGAAGGTCGATACCAGAAAAAATTATTTTAAACAGACTATGGAAATACTTCATGACCTGGAGGGAATCCATGTATTTGAATCAATTATACGTGTGGACAGTTCGATTGAATGGTCACAGGATAACAGTGCACCGGTAGTGGAATATAAGAAGTCCAGCAGAAGTGCAAAGGAATATACACAATTAGCAGAGGAGGTAATGAGGCATGTCAGTAGGTAAAGAAAGTCTGAAACGTGCAGCAAGTGCAGCAGAAGCAACACCAGAGGTAAAGGATGTACCAGAAGTGAAGGTAGAAGAGGTGAAGGCCACAGAAGTGACAGAGGCAGTTCCTGCATCAGCAGAAAAGGTAGAGCCGGCTAAGAAAGTACCTGCGAAAAAAACAACCAGAACAAGAAAGACAACGGGAGCCAAGGCTGCCGGAAGAAAAACAACTGCTAAGAAAACAACAAAGAGCAGTGTGAAGAAGGCTGTTCTGACACCGGAGAATTCTGAAGAAATTCAGGAGAAGTTTGTGTCAGGGGAGAAACCGGTGTATCTTAATGAAGAGTTACCGGTATATTTATTGTAATAAGATAAAGAATTCCCGGTGTGAATCGGAATTTAAGAATGAACTTCAGTGTGGGGGATTTCCGGTGAGTCATTTTCTGGATGTACTCCCGGTGAATCGTTTCTAAGGTTCTAACATGCACAGAACTTTGCTAAAAGCGATACAGAAAACGTCAAACTCGCCGCTTTGCGGCTCAGACAATCCGTTTTCTGCATCAACGCAAAAACCTGTCCATTAAGAA
>URXG01000075.1 GCA_900551715.1 uncultured Blautia sp.
CAAATCTACAATTCATCTCACTACCTGAAGAGGTAGGAGAATTCTTGTTATATATCATGTTAAAATTGCCACAGCCATATCCATAGACAAAAAGTCCTTTTAAGAGTATAATATTTCGTAAATTTCACTGAAGAAAGGGGATATTTATGGAATATAGAACACTTGGAAAAACCGGACTTAAAGTATCCAGAATGGGATTTGGAGGAATTCCCATTCAGAAAATTGATGAGGAAGGGACCCGGAAACTTCTCCGGGAAATGGCAGAAAAAGGAATCAATTATATTGATTCTGCCAGAGGCTATACAGTCAGTGAACAATATATCGGGTATGGACTGGAGGGAATCAGGGACAAATTTATACTGGCAACAAAATCCATGTCCAGAACAAAGGATGCTATGGCAGCAGACATTGAAACCAGTCTTAAAAACTTCCGTACAGATTACATTGACCTTTATCAGGTTCATAATCCAAGTATGGAACAGCTGGATCAGGTAATCGAAAAAGGTGGCGCACTGGAGGCATTGAGGGAAGCCAAAAAAGCCGGAAAGATCGGACACATCGGACTGACTGCACATTCTACAGCAGTATTTGAACGTGCACTGGAACTGGATTGGGTAGAGACCATCATGTTCCCATATAATATTGTAGAACAGCAGGGAGCAGAGCTGATCCACAGATGTACAGAGAAATATATCGGATTTATTGATATGAAACCTCTGGCAGGCGGTGCCATTGAAGATGGAACCCTGGCTCTTCGTTATGTCTGTTCCAATCCGGATGTGACAGTGGTGATCCCGGGTATGGCAGAAAGCAGTGAACTGGAAGAAAATATGGCAGCATGTTCCAACGAAGCACCTCTCACCGAAGAGGAACTGGCTAAAATGGAAGCGGTACGCAAACAGCTCGGTACAGATTTCTGCCGTCGCTGTAATTACTGTGCACCATGTTCAGTTGGTATCAATATACCAAGTGTATTTCTTTTTGCAGGATATCTTCAGAGATATGATCTGGGAGACTGGGCAAGAGACCGTTACAGTACTTTGAAAGTAAAGGCATCTGCATGTATTGAATGTGGTAAATGCGAACCAAGATGTCCTTATCATCTGCCCATCAGAGAAAAATTAAAACAGTGTGCCAGAGATTTTGGTGAATAAATAAGATTCAGGCGGGAGGTTCCTCCCGTCTGTTTTGGTTTCTGGTGTGTTGAAGGACAGTGAAGCCATCTTCTGTGATCTGTAGTTCATAATAATTATGAAAAGTTTTTCCAAAATTAGTGACAGCTTTACGAAGTGCATGTTCGTTTGTACAGGGAGAATCATATGTAAAAAGATACCCTTCTTCAGTGAGTGCTCCATGACGGTAAGTGACAGAAATATTCAGAGAAGCTGACAGAGAGTCTCCGTATAATTTTCCCAGTCTGGCGATTTTGCGCTTCTGTTTCCGATGAAGAGGGCGCTTTTCATCAGAGGCATCCATATCCCGTCGGAGAAATATCAGATGAAGGAACATGAAAGCAACAGGAAGCAGACTGAAAAACAAAAGAGGATTCAGTGTCCCATACACGATCTCCGGTGTGATCATACAGCATGAAAGCAGCAGATAAAGAATAAAAGAAATCCTGCAGGGGAGTATTCGGTGCCATCCTGTCAGCCCAGTGACAGCAGCCAGAAAAGCAACTCCAAGATATACTCTGGAAAGAACAGAAAGTACCGGATACTGAAAAGCAAGATTCCCACAGACCACAAAAGTAAGCAGTAAAAGAACGGAAGCATTTATAAACTTCATGATCTTGTAGAGTGCACTGGAAATATCATTGGAAGGACAGCCCTCCATCAGTTCTACATCCAGTTTCTCTGCCAGCTCTCTGGCTGCTCTGGAAAAGGTGCTGTTGGTCATTACTACTGCATGGTCACAGTCATAAAATCCCGCACCGGAATAGGCTTCCTGTACTGCCTTATTGCCTACAGTATGGGTATAATATTTACACTGGATACCATATTTTTCACCATTCTTATAGGCGATCACATCGATGCCCTGATCTCCGACACTCTTTGTTACAGATACTTTATGAAAGCCCCGGTTGCGTAGAAGTTCTGCACAGCGATATTCAAACTGAAATCCGTCCATTACCTGGCTCCTTTCTCAGAGTTAAAACGAACATATTTTCGTGTATCAAAAGAATAACAGATTTGTCACCAGAATGCAAGTACCGTCAGAATCTTTGTTTTTCTTTTTTTACGAACCGGCAGGATTTTGAAAATTATAATGTAGAAAAATTGACATTTTTAATTTAATTATATAAAAAACTGCCTATTTTATAGCAGTTTTTTGTGTTTTATTAAGATTGTCATGGAGAAATATCATGTGCTATAATAATGACTATTGTGTAGCTGTTCCAGTGTGGAAAGCTACAAGATCATTACAGGAGGCGAAAGTTGTGAAATACTTAAGACAGTTCGGAATTATCCTTGGTGTCACCTGCGCAGGAGAGGTACTGAAATATTTTATCCCTCTTTCTGTACCAGGCAGTATCTATGGACTGATTCTGATGTTTGTTCTGCTTTTTACCGGCATACTGAAAGTAGAACATGTAAAAGAAACAGGAGAATTTCTTATTGAGATCATGCCGCTGATGTTTATTCCGGCAGGTGTGGGGCTTCTGACATCATGGAGTCTCTTACAGTCCTTTCTTGTTCCCTTACTTGTGATCACTGTAGTATCTACTTTTATAGTTATGATCGTCACAGGTAAAGTTACAGATTTTCTTATTTCCAGAAAAGAAAAAAAGGAGGAACAGAAAAATGGATAGTCTGATTTTAAGTTCGGCGACAGTAGGAATTGTCATCAGTCTTCTGGCTTATGAGATCGGTCTTGCCGCTCAGCGCAAATGGAAACTTGCAATACTGAATCCATTGCTGATCTCAATTATTCTGGTTATCGGATTTCTGGTGCTTTTTCATGTGGATTATGACAGTTACAACAACAGTGCCCAGTACTTAAGTTATCTGCTGACACCGGCTACCGTCTGTCTTGCAATTCCTCTGTATCTGCAGCTGGATCTTCTGAAGAAAAATATCGGAGCGATCCTGATCGGAGTTTTTTCCGGAGTTCTGGCGAGTCTTGGATCTGTCCTTGCAATGACAGTGCTTTTTGGACTGGATCACAAACAGTATGTGACCATGCTGCCTAAATCTATTACTACAGCCATCGGTATGGGGGTTTCTGAGGAATTGGGCGGTTATGTGACCATTACCGTTGCAGTGATCATTATTACAGGGGTCATTGGAAACATGTCAGCAGAGTTTATCTGCAAGATGTTCCGGATCAAAAGCCCTATTTCCAGAGGATTGGCTATCGGAACTGCATCTCATGCTGTAGGAACAGCGAGAGCTATGGAACTTGGAGAAGTAGAGGGTGCCATGAGCAGTCTGGCAATCGTAGTCTGCGGTCTTTGTACCGTTGTGGGGGCTTCCATCTTTTCCTACATCTGGTAAAATCAAATACTTTTTGTAAAAAAGAATCTGCATCCGGCAGGTTCTTTTTTTGTACAGAAAAAATTATAAATAACAGGAATATTGCCCCGGTCTGCTGCATAGGATACAGGTGAAGGAGGTAAATGTATGATACATAACCATTCATCTGGAAAATGCAGATCAGTAAAACGGTTTTTGGCAGTATGCATGGCAGTGTTCTTAATCTGCATGATCTCTCTGAACTGCATTGCAGCAGAAACCGATGAATCTGTATCGGAAACCTTTACAGAAGAAGAGGTAAAGAAAGACGCCGGAGAAGAGGAACAGGAACTGGTTCTGGAGGAACAGCAGGAGGACAGGTCAGAAATATCTGAAGAGGGATTCATTACAGAAGAGCCTCCCACAGAAGAGACCGAAACAGATGAAGAACTTCCGGAAGAAGAGATTAGTGATCAGATTGAAATTCTTGAGGGTGATGTATCAGAAAATACGGAAGAAGGACAGGCAGTAACTCTTTTGTCTGACGGAACAGAAGAACCTGATATTAGTAAAGTGGAGATTCTGGATTCCATCAGGACAGAAGGCTGTCTTTATATAAAAGTAACGGATCCAAACGGAGAAGAAATCACAGCAGAACAGCTGAAAGATGCCGGATATACCATTATCTGGCTGAGAAACGGAAAAGAAGTAGCAAGAACCAAAATTACAGGAGACAGCTATAATCTGGCAGAAGACGGCAGCTGGCTGAATGTAACGTTGGATCAGGGAGCACAGAAAAGCTATCAGGTGCAGATAAAAAAAGAGGACAAGACCTTTCAGTCCGGAACTTGTCAGATACCCTATTATGATTCCCTTCGAAACGGAAGTTTTGAAGTGCCTGCCTGTACAGACAAGTATCAACCTTATATAACAGGAGACACAGAGGGAATTGTCTGGAAAACCACTGCTTCTGATAATCAGATCGAGATGGTAAGTGCGTCTTCCAACAAAATGGATGGTAATTCTACTCATAAGGACCTGTCTTTTAAGTGGCATGGCATGTCTGCAGCGGCAGCTGGCACCCAGTATGCAGAACTGAATGCTAATTATGAAAGTTCTCTTTATCAGGATGTACTGACAACACCAGGTTCTACTATGCACTGGCAGCTTTACCATGCAGCCAGACTTCGAAATGGAAATACCAGATATACTGGCTCAGACCAGATGTACGTAGTGATCATGAATGCTGTAAAAGCAGAAAATCTTTCTGCCAATCAGGCACAGCTTGTAAAAGTGGCAAAGGCACTGGCGGCTGGGACAACAATGGTAGATGGCGTGGATTACAGTGGTGCAGGAAGTTTCTTGTGCAGTAATAATACTGGTATCTGGAGTCTTCATAATGGAAGCTATGTAGTACCTGAAGGTCAATATCTGACCCGATATTTCTTTGTTTCCGCAGCAAGTGCTTCCGGAGACATTACAGTAGGAAACCATATTGATAACGTGTGGTTTAGTACAGAACTTCCACCTGTAAATCCGGATCTTACTACAGACATTACGATTCTGAAAGAAGTGGAAGGCCCTATGGGGGATTTTCAGAAAGAATTTTGTTTTACTTACAGTTATGTGTCCGGTAATGGAGAGATCATAACCGGAGATTTTGTTCTGAAAGATCATGATGCAGATGGCGAAAACTACACCCTTCAGGATATTCCCATTGGTGTACAGCTGACGGTCACAGAGAACAATGCCGGTGGTTATACCACAACAGCAACCTACCTGGGACAGGCTGTTCAGGAGATCAGTGGAGCCAGAGAGAACCAGGTAAAGACCATAAAAATCCTTGCCGGAGAAGAGAAAGGAGAACTGGTCATAACCAATGAAAAAGATGTGATCCCGGATATGGGAGCAGATTTGCCAGGAAATTTTTGGGGACTGGCAGTGATTCTTTCTTTTGGAGGAATAGTTCTCTTTTATGCAGAAAAAAGAACGGGAAAGGGAAGAAATTTTTTTAAGATCAGATGAGACAAATAAGAAAAGCATATATGTGGCTGCTGGTCCGTATTGTGCTTCTGGCAGCTATGATCTGGATTATTTTTTTTCAGGTGCTTTTGTTTGTACAGGCACCGGACAATGGCATGTTTCCCTCTGTGAAAGCGGGAGATCTTCTGATCGGTTTCCGGATGGAACGTAATTATGTAAAAAACGATGTGGTTCTCTATGAAAAAGAAGGAAAGATCCGTACAGGACGAGTGTTGGCAAAAGAAGGAGATGTGGTTCAGATCGATGAATCTGGAACACTTACAGTAAACGGAACCATTCAGACAGGAGAAATCCTTTTTCCTACTTATCCGGGAGATGATCAGACTTATCCTTTAAGAGTACCGGAAGGATCTCTGTATGTTCTGGGAGATCACAGAACAGAGACCATTGACAGTCGGGAACTGGGATGCATTTCTCTTCCTGAGGTCAGGGCAAAAGTGATCACCGTTTTCCGCAGAAGAAACCTGTAACTGCTTACATGTATAAGCCATATGGCTTATAAATAAATTTAACTGGAGGTATTTTTATGAGAAAGATCACGAAATTATTTGCAGGGCTGTTGGCATCAGCCATGGTATTGACGATGAGTACTGCTGTTTTCGCTTCAGCAGAAGAAAAAACATCGACATCTACTTACACAGATCATGAGACAGTAACCATTCAAAAGAAATATAAATTGACTAATGAAGGAACCATTTCACCTGCAGAGACCTTTACCCTTGAACAGGTAGGTGCTGGCAGAGTAACAGATGGAGAGGCCACATCAGCACCGGCACTTGGAACGATCACAGGTGCGGCTTATGCTGTGAGTGGAGCAACTACAGCCGGGGCAATAGAAGATATTACAGTAAATCTTCCGGTTTACGAGAGTGTTGGTATTTATGAATATACCTTAAAAGAGGTAGCCGGAACAACTGCAGGTGTTACCTACTATGGCAATAACATCAAACTGGTAGTAACAGTGATTCAGGGAGATAATGGAAAACTTCGCGTGGCAGCAGTGCATACAGAAGATGAAGATGGAACAAAATCTGATACTTTTGAAAATATTTATTCTGCAGGTCAGTTAAATGTATCCAAGACTGTAACCGGTAACCTGGGTGATGAAAACAAATATTTTGAATTTAAAGTAACTCTTACAGGGGAAACCGGCAAAACTTATGGAACATCCTACGCTGTAACTGGTGGTTCCGCTACCAGCAATCCAACTTCCATCGAAATCGGAGAAGAGACTACATTCCAACTGAAACATGGGGAAACCCTTCATATTGCAAATC
This sequence comes from uncultured Blautia sp., assembly GCA_900551715.1. Lineage (GTDB taxonomy): Bacteria > Bacillota > Clostridia > Lachnospirales > Lachnospiraceae > Blautia_A. The sequence continues at coordinate 6,773 of URXG01000075.1, forward strand.
TGCCTTATGGCGTAACCTATGCAGTAACAGAAACAGCTGCAGATGGTTATACAACTGCCAAAACAGGTGATAAAGGAACCATCAATGCAGCTTCCACTACAGCAGCATTTACCAATAATAAGACAGGCGAGATCGACATGGGTGTAAATCTTGACAATGTTCCATATATTCTTGTGCTGGCAGTGGTAGTGATCGCAGCAGGAACTGTATTTGCATTCAAAAAACGCAAAGGTCAGAATTAAGGACAACAGAAGATCAGGGTGAAGTTGTATGAAGATTTTAAAGACCATTCTGTTGGTGACAAATTCTATGATCACCTTTGTTATGACTGCTTTTCTGGTACTTGCAGGAAGTTATTCCCTCTATGCCTTGTGGGATAATAGTCAGGTGTATGCAGCAGCAGATAATGTTCAGGCAGAACTTCTGAAACTGAAACCGGAAGAAAAAGCGGATAACGGAGCCTCTTTTGAAGAACTTCGAAAGATCAATCCAGATGTCTGTGGATGGATCACGCTGGATCATACCAATATTGATCTGTCGGTGCTACAGGGAAAAGACAATCTTACTTATATCAATACAGATGTATATGGGGACTTTGCTATGGCAGGGAGTATTTTTCTGGACTCCGGCTGTGACCGTTCTTTCAGACAGAAGTATTCTCTTCTTTATGGTCACCATATGGAGAATCATCAGATGTTCGGAGATCTGGATCTGTATAAAAAAGAAAATTTTTTCAACAAAAACCGAACAGGTACTCTGTATCTGCCGGAAGAACAGATACATCTTGAGGTTCTTGCCTGTCTCTCTGTTTCTTCTTCAGAAGAAAATATTTTTACACCGGAGAAGTGGAAAACAGAAACAAAGGGACTTCTGAAGTTTGTATCAGATCATGCAGTTCTGGTTCATCAGGATCTTTTGAAAGAGCTTATGGAATCCGGGGATTCTCCCCGGATCCTGGCAATGTCAACCTGTTCTTCGGAATTTACAGACGCCAGAACGGTTCTGCTGGCAGAAATGAAGGAGGAAGAGACATGAGCAAAGGAGGAGATCATACGAATAGCAGGAAATTAAATATAATAATCTGGCTGATGATTCTGTGCCTGACCGCTTTTTCTATATCCGTTTTTGCTGCAGCAGATACAGAGGTTAAGATTCCTGCCAGTGTGGTATTAAAAGGGCAGGGATCTTCGGAGTCAGTGACAACAGAGATTCTGCTGGAAGGGGAAGGAGAAGTACCTGCTTCCAAAAAGCACAGTATTCGGATCAAAGGAACAGGCAAAGGCACCTTTCAGGGGATTCATTTTACATCACCTGGGATTTATGAATACAGAATTTATCAGAACAGTGGGAACAATCCAAAGGTTCAGTATGATAAAAGAATTTATTATTTAAGGATCACAGTTATAAACAGTGAAGAAGGTGGTCTGGAGGCTTCTGTTGCTACGTATACAGACAGCAGAAGGGAAGGGAAAAAGAGTGAGATCCATTTTGTAAATACATATGAAAGAGAAATAACACCTTCTCCCACATCTTCTGTAAAGACAGTAAATTCAGCAAATCCTGCTGTAAAAACAGTTAAGAGAACTTCGGTACAGGCTGTAAAGACCAGCACAAAACCCAAAACAGGAGATGTGACACCGATAATGCTCTGGATCGGACTTCTTGGAGCAGCAAGTATAGTCCTGATCATTCTTTATATTCTTGTAAAGAAACAAAACAAAAACAGGTAAATAAAAATCCCTGGATTCTGAAAAGTGAAATTTCAGAATAACAGGGATTTTTAAATGATCAAGATTTATTCTGCCATTTTTTTCTGAACAAGTTCAAATTCATCAGTGATCTCTCTGGAAGGAGCCTTGGTAAGGAGGCTGACAATCACAATTGCGATGCAGGAACATAAGAATGCAGGAAGCAGTTCATAGAAATCCAGGATACCGCCCATAGGACGAACCAGATATTTCCAGATAAATACCATAGCACCACCGGTGATCATGCCGGCGAGAGCACCCTGCCAGTTGGTTCTTTTCCAGAAAAGAGAAAAGAGAACAACAGGACCAAAAACAGCACCAAAGCCTGCCCATGCAAAAGATACAATGTTGAATACAGAACTGTCAGGATTTTTTGCAAGGAAAGCAGCGACAATAGCAATGAAAAGAAGGGTGATACGATCCATCTTCATGCTTTCGGATTTGGTTTCTTTTTTCTTAAGGAATCCTCCGAAAAGGTCAGAGGAAACAGCAGATGCAGCAGCCAGAAGCTGTGAATCGGCAGTGGACATGGTAGAAGCAAGGATACCTGCCAGAATGGTTCCGGCAAGAAATGCAGGAAGGATACCATGTGTGCTGAGAAGATCAGCGATTTTGACGATGATCGTTTCAGAAGCGGAGCCTTCCAGTAAAGTAAGCTCTCCGGCTTTTGTCATACCAAGACCAACTACACCGATGAGAACTGCAACAGCCAGAGAGATCACAACCCATGTAGTTGCCACTCTTCTGGAAAGAGAAAGTTTCTTTTCATCTTCGATTGCCATGAAACGAAGAAGAATGTGAGGCATACCAAAATATCCAAGTCCCCATGCAATCATGGAAAAGATGTTAAGAAGAGGATAAGGTTCTTCCATACCGGTTACCGGATTATAAGTAGTAGTCATTGTAAGGTATCCAGGAAGGGAACATGCATTGTCTGCTACAGCATCCCAGCCTCCTGCTGTGTGGATACCAAAGATAAATACAATGACCAGTGCAATGGACATGATAATACTCTGGATAAAGTCAGTAGTGGAAGCAGCCAGGAAACCACCCAGCGTAGTGTAGGCTACAATAACAAGTGCGCTGATGATCATTGCGGTAATATATTTGACTCCGAAAAGGCTGGAGAACAGTTTGCCGCAGGCTGCAAATCCGGATGCAGTATAAGGAATAAAGAATACTACGATAAATACAGCGCTGATGCCCTGAAGGATTCTTCTCTCATCCCGGAAACGGTTGCTAAAAAAGGCTGGAAGAGTGATAGAGTTACCGGAAACATGGGTGTAGATACGGATTCTTTTGGCTACGATCTTCCAGTTAAGATATGTACCAATGGCAAGTCCGATGGCAGTCCATCCTGCATCGGCAATACCGGACAGATAAGCAAGTCCCGGTAATCCCATAAGGAGCCAGCTGCTCATATCAGAGGCTTCTGCACTCATGGCAGTGACCAGAGGACCAAGTTTACGTCCTCCAAGATAAAAATCTGAGGAATCATTGTTCTGCTTGGAACAGAGATAGCCCACAAAGAGCATTATACCAAGATAGACAATGATCGCGATCATAATACAGATGTGTGAGGTTGTCATAGTTACGTCTCCCTTCAATAAAAGTTAAATCATGCATAAAAGATACTTATATGTATCATTACATTTTGTTATGCCATGCATTACATTTTATAATATATAATCTGAAATGTAAAGACTTTTCATATGGTAAAGCATAAAAGTTCCTTATGAAAGAATAAGAAAAAAGCAAAAGAATTTATGTTAATGGGAAAATAACAGATTTGTGCCTTGACAGAATACCTGTTCACACATATAATAAAGAAGAGTTGAGTTGTTGGGAACAAACATCAACAGAACTAACACAAAGTATCGTCTGTACACCAGTATGACTTTCAGAGATCATTCTGAAAGTGCTTTATATCAGGGCTTGTACTGGTTTCGACGGGGGCTTTGAAGTTGGGGCAGCCATCCGCAGACTCCTGGACTGCGTATCAACCGGGAAACTAAATATAAACGCAGACGAACAGTACGCGTTAGCAGCCTAAGTTGCTGCTCATCAGCCCCGGGGCACTCACACTTCGGGAATCTGGTGTCGACTATGTGAGAAACCTTGCCGGGTAAGCTTTGCCCCGGTAGATGTATCATGAAGCTAC